>JACCXK010000170.1 GCA_013697055.1 Alphaproteobacteria bacterium | reverse complement strand
CTGCACCACGCTTGGCCTCATCAAGACCAAATACCCGGCCGCCGCTGCGCAAACCCTCGCCCAGGCCGCGAACCTCCGCAAAACGGCCTGCAGCAAGTAAGCTCGAGGCCGCATTTGCCGCGGCGATGACGGGGCATGACGGCGTGATGGCTGTTGCGGTGTCCGGCGGTGGCGATTCTCTTGCCTTGATGCATCTGCTGCGCGCTTTTGCGCAAGCGCGTGGGATCGAGCCGCCGGTTGTGCTGACGGTGGATCATGCTTTGCGCAAGTCTTCGGCAAAGGACGCTCAGCAGGTTGCCGCATGGGCCAAACAGGCCGGATTGAAAAGCCAGGTGCTGACCTGGAGCGGCCCCAAACCCAAAAGCGGCATCGAGGCGGCGGCGCGGGAGGCGCGCTACCGCCTGATGGGCGGCTGGCTGACCCGGCACAAAATCGTCACCCTGGCCGTCGGTCACACCCAGGACGATCAGGCGGAGACGTTCCTGCTGCGGCTGGCGCGCGGCAGCGGGCTGGACGGGCTGGCGGCCATGCGCCCACGCGCGCCCTGGCCGGTGCCGGGCTTTGCGGGGCTCGGCGTGGCACGGCCTCTGCTGGGGTTTCGCCGGGATGATTTGCGGGCGTATCTCAAATCCCTCAAGCAGCCCTGGCTGGACGATCCCATGAACCAGGATCCGGCTTTCGACCGGGTGAAGATTCGCAAAAGCATGGCGGCGCTGACAAAGGCCGGCCTGACGGCGGAGCGCATCGCAGCGGCGGCGTCGCATCTGGCGCGCGCGCGGGAGAGCCTGGAGATCGTCACCGAGGCGGTGCTGGCGCGCGGGGTGCGCCCCGGTCCGGGCGGCGTGTTGCTCGATGCTTCCGTGCTGGCGGCGGCGCCCCGCGAGGTCGGTCTTCGGGCGCTGGCGGCGGTCCTGATGGCGGTTTCCGGCCAGGCCTACCGGCCGCGATTCGAGTCGCTGGAGCGGCTTTTCGACCAGATCGGGGCCGGGACTTTGGGCCGCGGCGCCACCCTGCATGGCTGTCATATTCGCCCGGCCGGCGCCTTGGGCAAAGATTTTGGCGCCGTCGCGCTGTTTCTTTCGCTGGAAAGTCCAAGGAAAACCGGGAGTTCCCCCCGCGGAGCCTGATGGATGCGGGTTATGCTGTGTTGCGAGAAGCCCCCAAAACTCTTAACGTTTTGATGGCTGGCAATGCGCTAAAACCGTCCTATCTATGAAGGGCGGGAGCTCGGTTCATTCCCGGCAAGTAGAGAAGGACGGCCTTTGAATAACCTGAGAAATCTCGCGCTTTGGATCGTCATCGCGCTGCTGCTGGTTTTCCTGTTCAACCTGTTCCAGGGAACGAGCCCGCACACGGCCGCATCCCCGGTCAGCTATTCCAAGTTCACCGAGATGGTTGTGCAGAACCAGGTGCGCAAGGTCCAGTTCCAGGGCGAAGCCGTGAAGGGCGAGACGACGAACAACACGTCCTTCACCACCACCGTCCCCAACAACGACACCACCCTGTGGCCGCTGCTGAAGGCCCATAACGTGGACGCCAATGTGGCGCCCGCCGATGACGGCATGCCCAGCCTGCTGGCCATCTTCATCAACTGGTTCCCCATGCTGCTGATCTTCGGCGTGTGGGTGTTCTTCCTGCGCCAGATGCAGTCGGGCGGCGGCAAGGCGATGGGCTTCGGCAAGAGCCGCGCCAAGCTTTTGACTGAGCGCCAGGGCCGCGTGACGTTCGAGGACGTTGCTGGCGTGGACGAAGCCAAGGACGACCTCAAGGAAATCGTGGACTTCCTGCGCGACCCGCAGAAATTCCAGCGCCTGGGCGGCCGCATTCCCAAGGGCGTGCTGCTGGTCGGCCCGCCGGGCACCGGCAAGACCCTGCTGGCGCGCGCCATCGCGGGCGAAGCCAATGTGCCCTTCTTCACCATTTCGGGTTCGGACTTTGTCGAAATGTTCGTCGGCGTGGGCGCAAGCCGCGTGCGCGACATGTTCGAGCAGGCCAAGAAGAACTCGCCTTGCATCGTCTTCATCGATGAAATCGACGCGGTCGGCCGCCATCGCGGCGCCGGCCTCGGCGGCGGCAATGACGAGCGCGAACAGACCCTCAACCAGCTCCTGGTCGAGATGGACGGTTTCGAAGCCAATGAAAGCGTCATCCTGATCGCCGCCACCAACCGTCCCGACGTTCTGGACCCGGCGCTGCTGCGTCCGGGACGTTTCGACCGCCATGTCGTGGTGCCGAACCCGGACTTGGCCGGCCGCGAGAAGATCCTGCGCGTCCATCTGCGCAAGGTGCCGCTGGCGCCCGACGTGGACCCGCGCACCATCGCGCGCGGTACACCGGGCTTCTCCGGCGCCGACCTCGCCAACCTGGTCAATGAAGGCGCGTTGCTGGCGGCCCGCCGCGGCAAGCGCGTCGTCACCATGAGCGAGCTGGAAGACGCCAAGGACAAGGTGATGATGGGCGCGGAACGCCGCTCCATGGCCATGAGCGACGAGGAAAAGAAGCTTACCGCCTTTCACGAAGCCGGCCACGCCATCATTGCCATCACGGTGGAAGGCTCCGACCCGATCCACAAGGCCACCATCATCCCGCGCGGCCGCGCCCTTGGCATGGTGATGCGCTTGCCGGAACGCGATGCCCTGTCTCTGACCCGGCAGAAGATGCTGGCCGATCTGGCGGTGGCGTTCGGCGGCCGCCTGGCCGAGGAAATCGTCTTCGGCCATGACATGGTCACCACCGGCGCCCAGAGCGACATCGAGCAGGCCACCCGCATGGCTCGCGCCATGGTCACCCGCTTCGGCATGTCCGACAAGCTGGGCCCGATCGCCTATGCCGAGAACCAGGAAGAAGTGTTCCTGGGGCACAGCGTGTCGCGCACCCAGAACATCTCCGAAGCCACGGCCCAGACGATTGATGCGGAAATTCATCGCATCATCGATGAGAGCTACCAACGGGCCAAGGAAATCCTCACCACCCGCCAGAGCGACCTGAATGTGCTGGCGCGCGGGCTGCTGGAATATGAAACCCTGACGGGCGACGAAATTATCGCCCTGCTCAAGGGTATTCCCCCGGTCCGCACGCCTTACGAGGACCCGGTGCTGCCGGCCCGTGGCGAAGGCACGTCTGTGCCGGCAGCCGGCAAGCCGCGTCCGGCCAATCCGGGACCCGGATCGATCGTCTCGCCCGCCTAGGCGCGGTAATGGCAAATTGATATCATCACACAAGGGCGGCTTCGGCCGCCCTTGTTGTTTGTGACTCTTTGTTTGTGGTTTGGCTGCCGCTTTTCTTTTAAACGGTGACGATGAATCGCGCCCCTTACATTCTCAGCGCCTCGACCAGCCTGCTTGGCATCTGCTTTGTCATCATCACCGGCCTGAAACTGGCGAACGCCAATGTGCGTTCCTATGCCGACGAGGTGACGTGGCTGGCGGCGGCGCTATTGTTCGTCGCCGTCCTGCATGCCTATCTGACCATCCGCAACCAGGGCGCGCACGTCTGGCAGGAACGCGTGGCGGACAATGCTTTCCTGGGCGGCATGACGGCGCTGGCCGTGGCTGTGGTGATCGCGGCCATCTCGCTATGAAAATCCTCGGCATTCTCAACATCACCACCGACTCTTTCTCCGACGGCGGCAAATATCTGGAGCCGGGCGCGGCGCTGTTCCATGCGCAGGCGATGGCGCAGGTCGGCGCCGACATCATCGATATCGGCGCGGCCTCCTCCAATCCCGGCGCTATGGCTGTGACGCCGGAGGTGGAGATCGCGCGCCTGGCGTCCGTGATCCCTGTGTTGAAGCAAAAGGGGCTGTCACTGTCGGTGGACAGCTTCTCGACGGACGTGCAGCGCTGGGCGCTGGCGCAGGGCGTAGACATCCTCAACGACATTCACGGCTTTGCCGACGCCGGCTTTTATCCCGAGCTTGCCGAGGCGGACGTAAAGCTGATCGTGATGCACATGGTGCAGGAACGGGGCGTGGCGGTGCGCACCGATGTGCCATCGGCCGAAATCTTCGATCGCGTCACCCGCTTCTTCGATACGCGCATCGCGACACTGGAGAAAGCCGGCATCGCCAGGGACCGCTTGATCCTGGATCCTGGCATGGGCCAGTTCGTGGGGACTGACCCGGCAAATTCCCTGATCCTGCTGCGCCGCCTGCCCGAACTGAAGGCGCGCTACGGCCTGCCGGTCCTGGTCTCGGTCTCCCGCAAGGGGTTCCTGCGCAAGCTGGCGGGCCGTCCCGCCGGCGAGGCGGGGGCGGCCAGCCTGGCGGCGGAGCTCTTTGCCGACGCCAATGGCGCCGACTATATCCGGACCCATGCGCCAGGCGCGCTGCGGGACGGGCTTAAGGTCCTGAAATCGCTCGGTCAGGACCGTTAACCTCCGGCAACGAGTTTGTGGTAAAACAGGCCATTCTCCGCAGGACCCTTCCCGCATGACCCGCAAATATTTCGGCACCGACGGCATCCGCGGCCGCACCAACACCGCCAAGCTCACGCCCGAAGTGGCGATGAAGGCGGGCATGGCGGCGGGGCGCATCTTCACCCGCGGCGAGCATCGCCACCGGGTGGTGATCGGCAAGGATACCCGCCTGTCGGGTTACATGATCGAAAGCGCGCTGGTCTCCGGCTTCACCGCCGTGGGCATGGATGTGTTCCAGTTCGGCCCGCTGCCCACCCCCGCCGTCGCCATGCTGACGCGGTCCTTGCGCGCCGATCTGGGGGTGATGATCACCGCCTCGCACAATCCGTTCGAGGACAATGGCATCAAGTTCTTCGGACCCGATGGCCAGAAACTGTCCGACGCGGTGGAAATGGAGATCGAGGCGCTGATGGCCGCCGGCCTGGAACAGGGCCTGGCGCCGTCCTCCCGCATCGGCCGCGCCACGCGCATCGACGACAGCCAGGCGCGCTATATCGAATTCGCCAAGCGCACCTTCCCGCGCAACCTCAGGCTCGATGGCTTGCGCATCGTGATCGACTGTGCCAATGGCGCGGCGTACAAGGTGGCTCCGGCCGTGTTGTGGGAGCTGGGCGCCGACATCGTCACCATGGGCGTGGCGCCCGACGGCACCAACATCAACCTGGATTGCGGCTCCACCGAGCCTTCGGCCATGTGCAACAAGGTGCGCGAAGTGCGCGCCGATTTCGGCATCGCGCTGGACGGCGACGCCGACCGGGTGGTGATGGCGGACGAGCATGGCCGCATCATCGATGGCGACCAGATCCTGGCCCTGATCGCCAAAAGCTGGTCCCGGAACGAAAAGCTCAAGGGCGGCGGCGTGGTCGGCACGGTGATGTCCAATGCGGGCCTCGACCGCTATCTCAAGACCTTGAATCTGTCCCTGGCGCGCTCGGCAGTGGGTGACCGCTATGTGCTGGAGGAAATGGCGCGCGGCGGCTTCAATGTCGGCGGCGAACAGTCCGGCCACATCATCCTGTCGGATTTCTCCACCACCGGCGACGGGCTGGTGGCGGCGCTGCAGGTGCTGGCGGTGTTGGCGCAGGAAAATATTCCGGCCTCGGAAGCGGCGCATCTCTATGAACCGCTGCCCCAGGTGCTGGAAAATGTGCGTTTCAAAAAGGGCTCGCCGCTGGATGACGACAAGGTCAAGTCCTGCATCGAATCCGGCAACGCCAAATTGGGCGCGGGCGGGCGCATCCTGGTGCGCAAGTCCGGCACCGAGCCGTTGATCCGGGTCATGGCCGAAGGCGAGGACGAAAAGGTAGTGCGCGCCGTGGTGCGCCAGATCGCTTCGGCCATCGAAGAGGTCGCAGCCTAGGCTTTTCAAAATGAAGATGGGGCGCTTGCTGGTGATTGCCGGGTCGGATTCGTCCGGCGGCGCCGGCATTCAGGTCGACCTCAAGACCGCGCAGAGTTTTGGCGTCTATGCCCAGACCGCGATTACCGCGGTGACTGTCCAAAACACGCTGGGTGTCAGCGCCGTGAACCCGGTGGCGCCCGAGATCGTCTCGGCCCAGATCGCCGCCGCGCTGAACGATATCGGCGCCGACATCATCAAGATCGGCATGCTGGGCAATGGCGCCATCGCCGCCGCCGTGGCCGATGCACTGGAGACAACCGACATTCCCGTCGTGCTGGACACCGTGCTGCTGTCTTCCAGCGGCGCAAGCCTGCTGGACGAGGCGGGGATAAGCATCCTGAAGAAACGGCTGATCCGACGCGCCGTGCTGGTGACCCCCAACATGCCGGAGACCGAGGCGCTGACCGGCATCCTGCCGCAAAGCGAGCACCGGCTGCGCAATGCCGCCATGGTGTTCAAGATGCTGGGCAGCGAAGGGGTGCTCTTTAAAGGGGGCCACGGGGAGGGTGACATGGTCCGCGACGTGCTGTGGTTTGGCGGGGATTTCGTGACCTTCGAGGCGCCGCGCCAGGCCACGCCCCACACCCATGGCACCGGGTGCACCCTGGCCACCGCCATCGCCTGCGGGCTGGCGCAGGGGCGGGGGATGCGGGATGCGGTCGCCCGCGCCCATGTTTATGTGCAGGCGGCGATCCGCACGGCGCCATGGTTAGGGCAAGGAAACGGCCCGCTAGGCCATACCGTGCTTTCCTAGTAGCCTTGGCCCAACGCCCGGGCACACGGGCAATGGGAGGGCTTCATGTTTGAGAAACCGTCACGCCGCAGCGCCGTGCAGCAGCTTGCCATGGGCGCCGCCCTGGCGGCGACATCTGCGAACGCGCAAACACCGCGCGCCGACTCCACCCCGGAAGATTTCGCCAAGCTGCAGAAGCAGCTGTCCAACTGGAACCGCTGGGGCGCGGACGACCAGATGGGGGCGGTGAATTTGATCACGCCGGACAAGCGCAAGGCCGCGGTGCGGCTGGTGCGCGAAGGCGCCTCCTATTCCATGGCGCGCAACGCCGAGACGAAAGAGGCGGTGGACAATCCCGCGCCGATCGTGCGCAAGACCACGCGGGTGGGCCGCGGTCAGACACCCGGCAGCGCCGGCATCGGCGGCACCAGCGATACGTTTTTCATTTCGTATCATGGCTATGCCCATACCCACATGGATACGATCTGCCACTTTCTCTATGAGGGAAAGATGTACAACGGTTACTCGCAGGACGAAGTGACCGAGGACGGCGCCGCCAAGAACAGCATCATCAATTTCAAGAACGGCATCATCACCCGCGGCGTGCTGGTGGACATGGCCCGCCACAAGGGCCTGGATTATCTGGAACCGGGCACCGCCATCACCCCCGAAGACCTGGAAGCCTGGGAGAAAAAGGCCGGGGTCAAGGTCGGCGCCGGCGATGTGATGATCGTGCGCACCGGGCGCTGGGCGCGCCGCGATGCCAAGGGGCCGTGGCCGATCCAGGGTGAAGGGCTGGCCGGGCTGCACATGTCTTGCGCCCGCTGGCTGCATGCCCGCGATGTCTCCATCCTGGGCGGCGATGGGGCACAGGATGTGCTGCCGTCGACAGTCGCGGGCGTGTCCCAGCCCATCCATGCCTTGTGCATCGTCGCCATGGGCATGCCGATCTTCGACAATCTGGACCTGGAGCTGATCGGGCGCGAGGCGGAAAAGCGCAAGCGCTGGGATTTTCTGGTCACCGCTTCACCCGCCGCCGTGCCCGGCGCCACCGGCTCGGTGCTCAATCCCATCGCGACCTTCTGATGCAAACAATGCCGGCCCGCCAGCTTGCCTTCCGCGACGCGTATCGCGGCAAGATCGCGCCGGCCTATCGCGGCTGGATGCATGTGGCGCTGATCTTCGGTCTGGGCGTCACGGCGATCTGGGTCTGCGCCCGCCAGGTCACATCCCCGGCCTGGTTTGAATGGCTGGTAATCCCGGTGGCCTTCTGCATCTCCAACGTCTTTGAATGGTGGCTGCACAAATATGTGATGCACCGGCCGGTGAAGGGGCTGATGGGCATCTACAAACGCCACACATTGGCGCACCACGAATTCTTCACCGATGTGGAACCCAGCTTCGACAACACGCGCGATTTCCGCATCGTGTTCTTTCCACCCTATGCGCTGGTGACGTTCATGGCGCTGTCCCTGGTGCCGGCCTTCATCCTGAACCGGCTGGGTTTTGCCAATGCCGGTTGGCTGCTCCTGATCACCAATGTCGTGCTCTATCTGAATTACGAGCTGTTTCATTATTGCTGCCATGTGAAGGATGACAGTCTTGTGCGGCGCATCCCGCTGGTGAATTCGATCCGCCGCCATCACATCGCCCATCACGACCGCTCCATCATGATGACGCGCAACTTCAACCTGACCTATCCGGTGGCGGACTGGTTCTTCGGCACCTCGGACCTGGAATGCGGGTTGGTTCACCACGTCTTCAACGGTTACGACACCGGCAAGGTGCGCAAGCCATGAGCGCGCCGCGCGCCCATGCCACCACCGGCAAGGCCAGCCTGGTCGGCGGCGTGGTGGTGGCCGCCGCAACTCTGGTGCTGTGGCTGGCGGCGGCGCATGAACTGGGCTTTCACGGCAATCTGGTTTTGGGTTTGGGCACGGCTGTCGCCGCCGCGGCGGGCATCTGGACCCGTCTGGCAGATCTTTGATTTCACAAGGAAGGGAAATGGGTATGAGAAAGATGATTTTCGGTGCGCTGTTGCTGGCGCCTTTATTGGCAACGGGCGCATACGCACAGACGCCACTGCGCAACGTGCCGGCGGAAGGTTTCAAGTATCTCCCGTCCAAGGATGTCGAGGCCCTGACCGACAAGCCCGGGCCCGGCGCCAAGACCGCCTTTCCGGTCGATCACGAGAATTACTATGTCGAATATGCCCAGCGCAGCGACAAGGGCAATGAGCCGGAAGTCCATTCCGACTGGACGCATTACATCCATGTCCTGTCGGGCGAAGCGACCCTGACCTATGGCGGCACGGTCACCAACGCACGGGAAAGCAGTCCCGGCCAGATTCGCGGCGACGGCATCACCGGCGGCAGCAGCATGACGGTGAAGCCCGGCGACTTTGTGCAGATACCGGCGGGCATGCCGCATCTGTTCAGTGTCGCGGCCGGCGGCAAGTTCCGTTACCTCGTGTTCAACGGGCGGCGATAACGCTTTTGCCGAACGCGGCGAGTGTTGCGGCGGTCGACGCGCGCAGTTTTCTCGTCCGTGCCGGTGTAAAGATAAGCCGCGCCGCAATAGGTCATGGCGAAATATTCGAATGTGCGCCGGAAGGGGACTTCAAAACCTTCCGGCAGCGCATGTTCGGTGCCGGTGGCGATCATCCAGACTTCCCTGCCCGCCAATGCCTTGCCCTGGGACTTGAGGTTTTCGGTCAGGTCGGTGAGGCGGTCGAAGAAGAATTTCAACGGCGCGCTCATCGCATACCAATAGACCGGGGTGGTGAAGACGATTTTGTCCACACTGGTCATGGCTTCAGCGATGCTGCTGAAGGCATCGGCGGTGTTGCGATGCTGATAGTCGTATCCGCCGATGATGAAGTCCGGCAGGACCAGCAGGTCGGCGCTGCCGGCGGGAAAGGCGATGTCCATCGCCCTGCGGGTTTCGCCGTCAGCCCGCGCACTGCCCAGGATGACCAGCGGCCTCATTTGCCCCGGGCGGCGGCAACGGCGCGTGGGAAATCGATGCTGGCCGATTCCGAATTCATCAGGCGTCCGCCCACGATGAAGGCGGGAGTCTGGAACACGCGGATGCCGCGCGCCAGGTTAAAGTTGGCGATGATCTCGTCCGACACTTCCGGCGCGGTCATGTCCCGGCGCAGGCGCGCAATGTCCAGGCCTGACGCCTTGGCCATGTCGAAAATGTCGGATTCCAGCAATTGGCCGCGGAAATCCATCATGGCGTTATGAAATTGCCGGTACTTGCCCTGGCGCATCGAGGCAAGCGCCGCGCGCGTGGCGATGAGGGATTGAGGCGTCAGGATGGGAAATTCCTTCAGCACCAGCTTCACCTTGCGGTCGGACTTGAGCAGGGCTTGCAGCCGCGGATCGACCGCCTTGCAATAAGGGCAGGTGTAATCGAAGAACTCCACGATCACGACATCACCGGCGGGGTTGCCCAGCACAGGCGAGGCGGGCGCATTGTTCAGCGCCTGCTGACGCCCCGCGATGCGTTGCTCGAGGTCCTGTTGCTGCTGCGCCGCCAGCTTGCGGGCATAGGCCTGTTCGATGCGCGCCGTGTCCTGGGCAGCGGCGGCGCCGCAGGCGCTCAAGAGCATAAGGCCAGCGAGGAGTTGTGTGCGCATCACCGATCTACAAAAGGATCTTGCACCATGATGGTATCGTCGCGGTCGGGGCTGGTGGACAACAGCGCCACAGGCGCACCGATCAACTCTTCCACCCGCTTGACGTATTTGATGGCGTTGGCGGGCAGCTGGGCCCAGCTGCGGGCGCCGGCGGTGGTTTCGCTCCAGCCTTCCAAGGTCTCATAAACCGGCGTCAACCGCGCCTGCATGTTGGCGTCGGCCGGCAGGTAATCCAGCGCCTGGCCGTCCAGCTTGTAGCCGGTGCAGATCTTGATTTCGTCGAAACCGTCCAGCACGTCCAGCTTGGTCAGGCAGATGCCGTCGACGCCGCCGGTGACGCAGGTCTGGCGCACCAGCACGGCGTCGAACCAGCCGCAGCGGCGCTTCCTCCCCGTCACGGTGCCGAACTCATGGCCGCGCATCCCCAGCTTCTCGCCGGTCGCGTCTTTCAGCTCGGTGGGGAAAGGGCCTTCGCCGACGCGGGTGGTGTAACTCTTGACGATGCCCAGCACGGTGCCGATGGCGCGGGGGCTGACACCGGCACCCGCCGCCGCCTGGCCCGCCACCGTGTTCGATGAAGTGACGAAGGGATAGGTGCCATGGTCGATGTCCAGCAGCACGGCCTGCGCGCCCTCGAACAGGATGCGCTTGCCGGCCTTGCGGGCCGCGTCCAGCTCGCGCCAGGACGAGCCCAGGAAAGGCGCGATCCTGGGCGCGATCTCGTTCAGCAGCGTCAGCAACGCGCCGGCATCGATTTCCGCGGCGCCGAAGCCCTTGCGCAGCACATTGTGATGGGCCAGCAGCCGCTCGATCTTGCCGGGCAGGCTGGCGGGGTCCTTCAGGTCGATGGCGCGGATGGCGCGGCGGCCGACCTTGTCCTCATAGGTGGGACCGATGCCGCGCTTGGTGGTGCCGATCTTCTGGGAGGAGGCTTCCTCGCGCAACGCGTCCAGCTCGCGGTGCAGCGGCAAGACCAGACAGGCGTTTTCGGCCAACACCAGCAGGTCTGGTGTCACGCTCAAGCCGGCGGCGCCGACCTTGGCGATTTCCTCCAGGAGGGACCAGGGATCGACCACCACGCCATTGCCGATGATGGAGCGCTTGCCCTGCACCACGCCGGACGGCAGCAGCGACAGCTTGTAGGTCTTGTCGCCCACCACGATGGTATGGCCGGCATTATTGCCGCCCTGGAACCGCACCACCATGTCGGCGCGGTTGGACAGCCAGTCAATGATCTTGCCTTTGCCTTCGTCGCCCCATTGGGCGCCGATCACCGTGACGTTGGACATGTGCGTAAAACCCGTACCTTGTTGCTCAACCTGTGGGGAGCCACAGGCACGGTGGCGGCTTATAGCAGCTAAGGGACGGACTGTAAGGGCAAAGGTGCCGCATCTTCTCGAAAATGCGGCACCGGCTCGAAAACCTCAGTAAAACACGCCATATTCGACGGTGATAACTTCGCCGCTGTCCCGGTCCACCAGCAGGGCGTCGTTGCCGACCCGCACCCAGGTCGCGCCATAGGGCGGTGGCGGCAAGTCATAAGAAACGTAGTCGCTCAGCCAGTAATCGCGCGCCCAGAAGGCGGACGGCAGGAATTCGCCGAAGGTCCAGCGGTGATCGTACCAGCCGGCGGGGCGGCGATAGTCCGGGCCGCGGAAGCGGCGGGAGCTGCGGAAATTGCGATGGAAATCGCGGAAGTTGCTGTAGTCGCGGCGCTGACCATTGTAGCCGCGATTGCCGTTGTAGCCCCGATTGTCGTTGCTGTTGTCGCCGCGATAGTCACGGCCATTGCCGCGATTGTCGTAGCCGCGATCGCCACGCCAGTCGCCGCGTCCATCACGGTTGTCGTTGCCGCGATAGTCGCGGTTCCCGCGATCGTCGCGATTGCCGCCACGGTCGCCGCGATTGGAATCGCCGCGACCTTGATCGCCGCGATTTTGGGGCGCCGCTGCCTGTGGCTGCTGGGCCGGCGCCGCGCCGCGGTTGCCACCGCGGTCGCCGCCGCGATTCTGGCCCTGATCGGGCTGCTGGCCTTGCGGCACCTGGTTGGTAAAGTTGGTGGGCCCGCCATTGCCGCCGCGCTGCGCCTGTTGCTGCGGCGGCTGCACGCCCAGTTGCTGCTGGGCCTGGTCCTGGACCTGCGGCCCCATGGCGGCCTTGCCGATTCGGTGGGGATTGTTGTCGGGCTGCGCCATGGCGGGGATGGCCAGGAAAGCGAGAGCAGCGGCGGAAAGCAGCAATGGGCGCATGATAATCTGTCCTGAAAATAGCTTGGGTATAACCGATGGCGACGGTTTGGGTTCCATCTTGCCAACCCTATGGTCTGGAAATGAGCGATTTCTCCATCCGCGCCGCCGGCGCCGCCGATGCGGCCACCGTCCTGGCGCTGCTTAAGGAGCTGGCAGACTACGAAAAGCTTCAAAACGACTTTGTACTAGACGAGGCGGCCGTCAAGCGCGACATGCTGGGGACGGCGTGTCACAGCGAACTGATTTTTGTCGATCGCGCGGCGGCCGGCATCGCGGCCTGGTTCTGGATCTACAAGAGTTTCGGCGCGGCGCGCGGCGTCTATCTCGAGGATTTGTATGTGCGTCCCGAATTTCGAGGGCGCGGGCTCGGTCGGGCGCTGCTGGCGCATCTGGCGGGCAAGGCCGCAGCGGTGGACGGTTTCATGGAATGGCAGGTGCTGGACTGGAACGCGTCCTCGATTGCATTTTACAAAAGCCTGGGCGCGAGGCCGCGCGATAGCTGGATCAATTATCGCCTGATGGGCGAAGCGTTGCGGAAGTTGCCCACGGAAAAAAAAGTATGAGCGAGATCGTGTTGGTCGTGGCCATCGCCGACAATGGCGTCATCGGCAGGCGCGGCGCCATTCCCTGGCACATTTCCGAGGACCTGAAGCGCTTCAAGGCGCTGACCCTGGGCCATACCATTGTGATGGGCCGCAAGACCTGGGACTCGCTGCCCAAAAAGCCGCTGCCGGGCCGGGTCAATGTGGTGGTGACGCGCCAGACGGACTGGCAGGCCGAAGGCGCCATCACCGCCTCTTCCCTGGGCAAGGCGACCGCCGGTACCTCTGGGACGGTGATGGTAATCGGCGGCGCGGAAATCTATGAACGCGCCTTGCCGCTGGCCTCGCGTATCGAGCTGACGGAAGTGCACAAGGCATTCGACGGCGATGCGCGTTTTGAACTGGACCGCACCGGCTGGCATGAGACGGCGCGCGAGGATCACGTCACGCCGGACGGCTTGCGTTATAGTTATGTGACGCTGACACGCTAATGAAAGATCGAGCGATCAGGCTGCTTGGTTATGCCGTGATGCTCAACTTTCTTTCGTTCTGGGCCATTTCGTTTGTGGTTGGAGATGCGATTCAGGGGAAAGTCACTAACGGGCAATTTTATCTCGGCAATCACGGCAAATATACCCCTGTCAGTCATAACGTTTTCATTCTCAGTGCTTGCCATGCCTATTCTGCTTTGGGTGGCGTTATGGCGGCACTGCTCATCACAATGATTTGGAAGTGGCGGCAAAATTCAAAATGAGTCTGCTGAGGAAATAATTTGAGATCAGTTTGGGTCTATTCGCTTCCGCCGACGCTATTCGATAACAATTCGCGGCGCGACTTTGGACGCCGTTTCCAGCATCGCCGCCACCTTCTTCGCCAGTTCCAGGAAGGCCTGTGCTTCGGGGCCGTCGGGCTCCAAAACGCTGACCGGCGTGCCGGCGTCGGAAGTCTCGCGGATGCGCGGCACCAGGGGAATCTCGCCCAGGAAAGGCACGCCAAGCTTTTCGGCAACCTCGCGCGCGCCGCCATGACCGAAAATGGCATGGGAGGAGCCGCAATCGGGGCAGGTGAACATGGACATGTTCTCCACCACGCCCAGGATCGGCACCTGGGTCTTGTTGAACATGGCGATACCCTTCTTGGCATCGATCAGCGCAATGTCCTGCGGGGTGGAGACGATCACCGCGCCTTTCAGCGGCACGCGCTGGGCGATGGTGAGCTGGGCATCGCCGGTGCCCGGCGGCATGTCCAGCACCAGCACGTCCAGTGGCGCCCAGGCGACGTCGCTCAGCATCTGCGACAGGGCGCTCTGCACCATGGGGCCGCGCCAGATCATGGCTTCGTCTTCCTTGACCAGGAAGCCGATGCTCATGGTCTTGAGGCCATGCTTCTCGATAGGCAGCAGGGTGTTGCCGGTGCTGCCGGGTTTTTCGGTGATCGCCAGCAGGCGCGGCAGCGAGGGACCGTAAATATCCGCATCCAGCAGCCCGACCTTCAGGCCCAGCCGCGACAGCGACAGCGCCAGGTTGACCGCGACGGTGGACTTGCCGACGCCGCCCTTGCCGCTGGCGACAGCGATGATGTTCTTGACCCCGGGCAAGCCGGCGGGCGCCGGCGGCTCCTTGCGGGGCGTTGGTTTGGGCGCAGGCGCATGGCTGTGTGCATGCCCGGCATGGTCGTCATGGGCATGACCACCATGATTTTCGTGCGCGGTGAGTACGGCGGTGACGGACTTGACGCCCTTCACCCCCAGCACCATCGCCTCGCAGATCTTGCGCAAGGGTTCGGACTGGGGCCCGCGTCCGGCAGCGACTTCCAGCACAAAGCCGATATGGCCGTCCTTGATCACCAGACCCTGGATCATGTCCTGCTGCACGACGGTGCGGCCGCTGACCGGGTCGATCACCTGATCCAAGGCGTTCAAGATGTCTTCGCGGGTTGCGCTCATGGGCAGGGGATATAGCCCCCGCGCCGCTTGAATCCTAGTAGGCGGAGCGTCGGCGAGGCCGGTAGCGGCAGCGCACCGGCGAGCGACCTAATATGAAGGCGCGCTCGAGGCCGCGCGCGCCAGCGCGCCGCCCAGGTCCTGCAGCGGGCCCAGCGGCTGGCGGCGGTCTTCCAGATTCTGGGTACGCGGATTGCCGGAGAAGACCTTGTGGATCACGCGGCCATTCATCACCAGCAGGATGACGTCGGCCGACCAGCGTTCGCTGCTGGTGATGCGCTCAAAGCCCAGCACGTCGGGCACCAATGCGCCCATGCGCTTGGAACTGGTGCGGCTGGGATGGAAGGCGTAGCCGGTGCAATAGGACTCGGCGCGGATACAGGCCTGCACGGCAGGATTGAGATGTTCCCAGCGCACGCCGGCGGCGGGCAGGAAGCGCTCCTCAATGTTGAGATACGACAGGACGTCCACATTGCCGGTGCGGGCATCGAAGCCCAGGTTGGGCAGATCTTGCGCCTGGGTCATGCCCGGCACGATCTGGTCGAAGGCCTCCACCACCTGGTCATAGCTTTCGAACGGGCTGGCGCTGGCGGCTTTCTGGTCCGGCAACAGCCCGCCACAGCCGGCCAGCATGGTCAGGCTGGTGCATGCCAGCAGCAGAAAGCTGAGCAGCGAAACGAGTTTATTATGGGCATCCCGCCGTTTCATGGCCGGCCCCATTCAAGGCCCGTGCCTCGGAACCTTGGGCAGGGGCTCGCTGCCGGCCTCGGCAAAAACCACGAAAATGTCCGGTTTTTCCTGTCTGTTCTGGTTTTTGCTGCCTAAACTGGCCCCCCGATTCCTCCCCTCCACGTTCCCAGGAACGAACAGATGCGCGTCATTCCAAACCTGTGTGCCATTTTGGTGCTCGCCCTGCTGGTGGCGCCGGCGTTGGCGCGGCCGGCGCCCGATTCTTTTGCCGATCTGGCGGCCAAGCTGCTGCCCTCGGTGGTCAACATCTCCACCAGCCAGACCTTGAAGGCGCCGCCGCAGGGCGCCATGCCGCAATTGCCGCCGGGCTCGCCGCTGGAAGACCTGTTCAAGAATTTCCTGGGCCCCAAGCCCAACACCCCGCGGCATGTCACCTCGCTGGGGTCGGGCTTCATCATCGATCCGTCGGGCTACATCGTCACCAACAACCATGTGATCGAGGACAGTGACCAGATCACCGTGTCGATGCAGGACGGCACCGCGATGCCGGCCAAGGTGGTGGGCCGCGATCCCAAGACGGATCTGGCGCTGCTGAAGGTGGCGCCCAAAAAACCGTTGCCCGCCGCCCATTTCGGCGACAGCGACAAGGCCCGCATCGGTGACTGGGTGATCGCCATCGGCGATCCCTTCGGCATCGGCTCCACCGTGACGGCCGGCATCGTCTCGGCGCGCAACCGCAACATCAATGCCGGTCCCTATGACGATTTCATCCAGACCGATGCGCCGATCAATCGCGGCAATTCCGGCGGTCCCCTGTTCGATGTCGACGGCAATGTCATCGGCATCAATTCGCAGATCTATACGCCCTCGGGCGGCAGCGTCGGCATCGGCTTCGCCATTCCCGCCAACCTAGCGCGCGAGGTGGTGAACCAGTTGCGCCAGTTCGGCATCGCGCGGCGCGGCTGGATCGGGGTGCGCATCCAGCCGGTAACGCCGGAGATCGCCGAAGGACTGGGCCTTCCCACCACGCAAGGAGCCCTGATAGCCGATGTCACCAAGGGCGGGCCGGCCGCCAAGGCCAGCCTGGCCAATGGCGATCTGGTCACCGGATTTGACGGCAAATCCGTGCCCGACGACCGCGCCTTGCCGCGCATCGTGGCGGACACGCCCATCGGCAAGACGGTGAACATCGATGTGCTGCGCAAGGGCAAGAAGCAGACCCTGCGCATCACGGTGCAGAAGCTGGCGGATGACGCCAAGGCCGACAAGCCGACCAAGGCGCCGCCCGCGCCGGTGAAGAACCAGTCGAAGCTGGCGCAGCTGGGCCTGTCGCTGGGCGCGCTGGATGGCGGGGCGCGGGCCAAGTTCAAGATCGGCGCCGGAGTGCAGGGCGTGCTGGTGAGCGCGGTGGAAGCCGGCAGCCCGGCGGCGGAGAAGAATCTGCGGCCCGGCGACGTCATCGTGGAAGTGGCGGGCCAGCCGGTGAAGACGCCGGACGATGTCGCCAAGCGCGTCGATGCCGACGTCAAGGCCGGCAAGAAAAGCGAATTGATCCTGGTCAATCGCGATGGCGATTTGACTTACGTCGGATTGCGGCTGAATTAGCCGCAATCCTAGTTTCCCCCTCCGGCCTTCGCACCTAATCGGTGCTACGGCCACCTCCCCCGCGCGGCGGGGGAGGCAGCTTTGTATCGAAAGGGAGCCCATGGGAATTCTTGTGATCTGTTCCTATCGGCCGCACGCCGGCCATGAAGACGAGGCCCGCATGCTGATGGCCGGGCATGTGCCGCTGCTGCGCGATCACGGCTTGATCACCGACCGGCCGGTGGTGCAGGGCATCGCCAAGGATGGCGAGCTGGTGGAAATCTTCGAATGGGAAAGCGTGGAGAAATCGCAGCAAGCGCCAGCCATTGCCGAGATCGGCGCCCATTGGAAGGCGATGAGCGAAGTGATGGATTTCGTGCCGCTGGCGCAACTGGCCGAAGCCCAGCACGCCTTCGCGCATTTCAATCCGATCTGACGATTTCGCTGTCGCTGTAACCTTGCAGGTAGAGCAGGGCGGTCAGGTCGTTATGCTGGATGGCCACGTCGGCGGCTGCCGCGACGACCGGCTTGGCGTGATAAGCGACGCCCAGGCCCGCTTTCTGGATCATGGCGAGATCGTTGGCGCCGTCGCCCACTGCCAGCGTTTCCGCAAACTCGATTTTCAATGCCTCGACCGCTTCTTCCAACGCCTTCACCTTGGCTTCGCGCCCGAGGATCGGTGTCGACACTTCGCCGGTCAGGTGGGTGCCGTCATCCAGCAGCGTGTTACCGCGCTCGGTATGAAAGCCCGCCGCCTCGGCCACGCGTTGCGTGAAATAGCCGAAGCCGCCCGACACCAGCATGGTGTGGGCGCCATGGGCGCGCATGGTGGCGATCAATGATTTCGCGCCGGGGTTGAGCCGTACGCGCTCGGCATAGGTGCGCTCCAGTGCGTCCAGCTTCAGGCCCTTCAACAAGCCGACGCGTTCCGTCAGCGCCGCCTCGAATTCCAGTTCGCCGCGCATGGCGCGTTCGGTAATGGCGGCGATTTGCGGCTTCAGGCCGGCCATGTCGGCCAGCTCATCCAGGCATTCGACATTGATGATGGTGGAATCCATGTCGGACAGCAGCAGCTTCTTGCGGCGCTTCACCGTGGATACCAGGTTGATGTCCAGGCCGAAGTCTTGCGCGCGCTCGCGCGCTTCAGTCAACGCCGCCACCTCGTTTGCCACCGGAAGATCAAAGGCATGGCCGGGCGACAGGATGGTCGCCGGGCCATTGTCCAGCCCGCGGAAGATATCGGGCGCGGCGCCCTTGCCGATGACATTCAGAACAAACATTGTGCCGCCCAAGAGAAGGTCAAAATGAAGTTTGACGCCGTCCTTATTGCAGGGCCCACCGCGAGCGGCAAGTCGGCCGCCGCGCTGGAACTGGCCGAGGAAATCGGCGGTGTGGTGATCAATGCCGACTCCATGCAGGTCTATCGCGAAGCGCCCATCCTGACGGCGCAACCATCGGATGCGGATAAGGCGCGGGTGCAGCATCTGCTCTACGGCCATGTCAGCGTGCGCGAACTCTATTCCGTGGGGCGCTGGCGCGACGATGCGGCCAGGGCGATTGCGCAAGCGCGTGCCATGAACCGCGTGCCCATCTTTGTCGGCGGCACCGGCATGTATTTCATGGCCCTCACCGACGGCTTGGCCGCCATTCCGCCCACGCCACCGGAAATCCGCGATGCCGCCCGCGCCTTGCTGGACGATATCGGCGTGGAAGCGCTGCACGCCAAATTGACCGACCGCGATCCCGTCACCGCATCGAAACTGCGCCCCAGCGATCCGCAGCGCGTGCTGCGCGCCTTTGAGGTGTTCGAAGCCACCGGCCGCCCGCTGGCCGAGTGGCACGAGGCGCCCAGCGCGCCCGTGTTGAAAGATGCGAAGATCGCCGCCTTCGTGCTCGACCCGCCGCGGCCCGAACTGCGTGCCCGCATTGCGGCGCGGTTTGAGGCCATGCTGGACGAAGGCGGGCTAGCGGAAGCCCGTGCGCTGGAAGGACTGGACCCAGCCTTGCCGGCCGCCAAGCTGCTGGGCCTGCGGCCGCTCCAGGCCCTGGCGGCGGGAACCCTGACCCGGACGGAGGCGCTGGACACGGCGGTCACCGCCACCCGCCAATTCGCCAAGCGCCAGATGACGTGGTTTCGCCACCGTATGCCACATTATATCTGGTTCGACCCTCTTGTTAGCAATTTAATTACACAATTCAGGCAGAATTCTGCGTGAAATTGCTTGACGCCGCATCGCACCATCTTTAGGTTCCCGCGCCATGATGAATTTGCTCGTAGTACGAGGGCCGCTGGCCACCCGAAGCTGACGCTTCGGAATGGGCATAGCGGCCATGCGGACAAGGGGCGGAGACGCCCCTTTATCTTTGGTGCGGTTACGAGCATTGCAGGTTTGAGGACGGACGAATGGACAAGGACGACACACTGACGCGGAGCGAGGCCCAGGCCGCCGAGACCATGACCGGCGCTCAGATGGTCATCCGCGCCCTCAAGGACCAGGGCGTCACCCACATCTTCGGCTATCCCGGCGGCGCGGTGCTGCCGATCTATGATGCGCTCTTCAAGGTCGAAGGCATCACCCATGTGCTGGTGCGCCACGAACAGGGCGCGGTACATGCCGCAGAAGGCTATGCCCGTTCCACCGGCAAGCCCGGCGTGGTGCTGGTCACTTCCGGTCCCGGCGCCACCAATGCCGTCACCGGCCTGACCGATGCGCTCATGGATTCCATTCCCCTGATCGTGCTGACCGGCCAGGTGCCGACGCACCTGATCGGCACCGACGCGTTCCAGGAATGCGACACGGTCGGCATCACCCGGCCCTGCACCAAGCACAATTGGCTGGTGAAGGATGTCAATGATTTGAGCCGCGTCTTGCACGAGGCGTTCGAGATCGCGACCACTGGCCGTCCCGGCCCCGTGGTGGTGGACATTCCCAAGGATGTCCAGTTCCAGAACGGCGCCTATCACGGGCCGCAGGCGGTGCATCACCGCACTTATCGTCCCAAGACCGATCCGGACCTGTCCGCCATCGTCAAGGCGGTGGAGATGATGGCGTCGGCGAAGCGGCCGGTGTTCTACACCGGCGGCGGCCTGATCAATTCCGGCCCGGAAGCGTCCAAGCTGCTGCGCGAACTGGTGGACCTGACCGGCTTTCCCATCACCTCGACCCTGATGGGGCTGGGCGCTTTTCCGGCGGCCCGTCCCGAATGGCTGGGCATGGTGGGCATGCACGGCAGCTGGGAAGCCAATCACGCCATGCATGATTGCGACCTGATGATCTGCCTGGGCGCACGCTTCGACGACCGCGTCACCGGCAAGGTCAGCTCTTTCTCGCCGGGCTCGAAGAAGATCCACCTGGATATCGACGCCTCGCAGATCAACAAGATCGTGCGGGTGGATCTGGGCATCGTCGCGGACGCGCGCCTTGCGCTGCGCGAGATCATCCGCTTCTGGAAGACCCAGAAGCACAAGGTCCAGGCCGATGCGCTGAAGGCGTGGTGGAAGCAGATCGACCAATGGCGGACCAAGAAGTCGCTGGACTATCGCAACTCCGACACCATCATCAAGCCGCAATATGCCATCGACCGGCTGTACGAGCTGACCAAGCACCGTGATGATGTGTTCATCACCACGGAAGTGGGCCAGCACCAGATGTGGGCGGCACAGCGGTTCCATTTCCAGGAACCCAATCACTGGATGACCTCCGGGGGGCTCGGCACCATGGGCTATGGCCTGCCGGCGGCGGTGGGTGTGCAGATGGCCCATCCGGGCGCGCTGGTGGTCGATATCGCCGGCGAAGCCAGCGTGCAGATGACCATGCAGGAAATGTCCACGGCCATTCAGTACGACCTGCCGATCAAGATCTTCATTCTGAACAACGAATATATGGGCATGGTGCGGCAGTGGCAGGAAATCCTGCATGGCAAGCGCTATTCGCATTCCTATTCCGAGGCGCTGCCCGATTTCGTTAAGATGGCGGATGCGTTCGGCTGTGTCGGCCTGCGCGCCGACAAGCCGTCCGAGCTGGACGACAAGATCAAGGAAATGATCGCGGTGAACAAGCCGGTGCTGTTCGACGTGCGCGTCGATCCCACCGAGAACTGCTATCCCATGATCCCGTCGGGCGCGGCGCATAATGAGATGCTGCTGTCGCCCGATGACGGCGGCGAGATCAGTGACGCTGGAAAGATGCTGGTCTGAGATGCACGATACCAAGGTCAAGCTGGCCGCCGACATTGAGCGTCATACCCTCACCGTGCTGGTCGATAACGAGGCCGGCGTGCTGGCGCGCGTGGTCGGGCTGTTCTCCGGCCGCGGGTACAATATTGAAAGCCTGACGGTGGCCGAGGTGGACGCTATGGCGCGCACATCCCGCATCACCATCGTCACCAGCGGCACCCCGGCGGTGATCGAGCAGATCGAGACCCAGCTGCGCCGCTTGGTGCCCACCCACAAGGTCACCAACTGGACCAGCGCCAAGGCCGGGATCGAGCGCGAAATGGCGCTGGTCAAGGTCGCGGGCACCGGCGAGAAGCGGGTAGAAGCGCTGCGCATGGCCGACGCCTTCCGCGCCCGCCCCGTGGACACAACCCAGGCCAGCTTTGTGTTCGAGATCACCGGCGCCCCGTCCAAGATCGACAGTTTTGTCGATTTGATGCGGCCGCTGGGCCTTGTCGAAATCTCCCGCACCGGGGTCGCTGCGATCAGTCGCGGCCCGGATGCGATGTAGAAAACCTCAATCTTAAAAACCTCCAGGAGCAGACTTATGCGCGTTTATTACGATCGGGATGCCGATCTCAATCTGATCAAGAACAAGAAGGTCGCGGTGATCGGTTTTGGTTCGCAGGGCCATGCCCATGCCCAGAACATGCGCGACTCGGGCGTCAAGGATCTGGTGATCGCGGTACGTCCCGGCGCCTCGGCCAAGAAGGCGGAAGCCGCCGGCTTCAAGGTGATGAGCGTCGCCGACGCCGCCAAGTGGGCGGACGTGATGATGATGGCCACCCCGGACGAGCTGCAGGCCGACATCTACAAGGACGAGCTCAAGAACAACATGAAGCAGGGCGCGGCGCTGCTGTTCGCCCACGGCTTCAATGTGCATTTCAAGCTGATCGAGCCCCGTCCGGATCTCGACGTGCTGATGGTCGCGCCCAAGGGCCCCGGCCACACCGTGCGCGGCGAATATCTCAAGGGCGGCGGCGTGCCGTCGCTGATCGCCATTCACCAGGATGCCAGCGGCAACGCCCATGACCTGGGCCTGTCCTATGCATCCGCCATCGGCGGCGGCCGCGCCGGCATCATCGAGACCAACTTCAAGGAAGAATGCGAAACCGACCTGTTCGGCGAGCAGGTCGTGCTGTGCGGCGGGTTGGTGGAGCTGATCCGCGGCGGTTTCGAGACCCTGGTCGAAGCCGGCTATGCCCCGGAAATGGCCTATTTCGAATGCCTGCACGAAGTGAAACTGATCGTGGACCTGATCTATGAAGGCGGCATCGCCAACATGAACTATTCCATCAGCAACACTGCCGAATATGGCGAGTATGTCACCGGCCCGCGCATCATCACCGCCGAAACCAAGGCCGAGATGCAGCGCGTGCTGGCCGACATCCAGCAGGGCAAGTTCGCCCGGGACTGGGTGCTGGAGAATAAGGCCGGCCAGTCCAGTTTCAAGGCGACCCGCGCCCTGGGCGACGCCCACCAGATCGAGGAAGTCGGCGCCAAGCTGCGCGCCATGATGCCCTGGATTGCAAAGAATAAGCTGGTGGATACCGCCAAGAATTAAGGCGCTGGCCTTTTGACCGCTGGCGGCGTCGCGCGTGCTATGAGGCGCGGCGCGCGACAGCGCGTGAACAGGTCCAGTGGACCTGTGAAAGTGGCGAACGCCGCGAGCTTGAGCGAGCGGCCGGCAACGGCGTAGGCTCCGCGCGTCGCCTACGCTGTCGCTAGGCGACCCTGGCCAGCGGCCAAAATGCGGCGCGCGGAGAAAGTGAGAAGTGTCATGACCACGCGCCCGCCGATTCCCAAGCCGCCTTATTCCGGCGGCTGCCTGTGCGGCGCCGTTCGCTATTCGTTGAACGCCCGGCCGCAGACCCTGACCGCCTGCCACTGCGATGCCTGCAAGAAATTGTCGGGCGGCACCAACCTCCTGGTGCTGACCGCGCCGCGCGAGGCCTTTACCTGGTCCGGCGAGGTCCAGCGCTATCGCCGCACCGCCGATTCCGGACGCCAGAGCGATGTCGTGCGCTGCGCCACCTGCGGCACCAGGCTGTGGCACGAACCGCAGGCCTTTCCCCTTGTCACCCTGACCATCGGCACCCTGGACGATCCTTCCTGGGGTGTGCCGGCCAGCGAAATCTGGGTCGAGAAGGCATCCCCTGCCGCGATTTTCCACAGCGACGCCGCCCGCTTCCATGGCCAGCCCGAACGCCAGGCCCAGCTTGACGCCTTCAAGCTGCTTTACGGAGACGGAACGTGAGCTTGGGAACGCCGCTGTCGCCGGCCGCGATCAAGGTCATGTTGCTGGGTTCGGGCGAGCTGGGCAAGGAAGTGGTGACCGAGCTGCAGCGGTTGGGCGTGGAAACCATCGCCGTGGACCGTTATGCCGGCGCTCCTGCGGCCCAGGTCGCACACCGCGCCCATGTCATCGACATGACCGATGCCAAAGCATTGCGCGCGGTGGTGGAACAGGAGCGGCCGCATTTCCTGGTGCCGGAGATCGAGGCGCTGGCCACTGACGAACTGGTGCGGATCGAAGCCGATGGTCTTTGCACCGTCATTCCCACAGCGCGGGCGGCCCATATCACCATGAACCGCGAGCGCATCCGGGTGCTGGCGGCGGAAGAGCTCAAGCTGCCGGTTTCGCCTTATGCCTTTGCCTCCTCGCTGGAGGAATTGCAGGCCGCTTGCGAGGGCATCGGCTATCCCAGTTTCGTCAAGCCGGTGATGTCGTCCTCGGGCAAAGGCCAGTCCAAGCTGAAATCATCCGCCGATGTGGCGCCGGCCTGGGACAAGGCGTTGAGCGCCGGGCGGGTGCGCGAGGCCCGTGTCATTGTGGAAGGCGAAATCCGGTTCGACTTCGAAATCACCCAGCTCACGGTGCGCGCCGCGGACGGCACCCATTTCTGTGCCCCCATCGGCCATGTCCAGAAGGAAGGCGACTATGTGGAAAGCTGGCAGCCCCAGGCGATGAGCGCGGCTGCGCTGGCCAAGTCCCGCGACATCGCCAGGAAGGTCACGGACGCCTTGGGCGGGCGCGGCATCTTCGGCGTCGAGCTGTTCGTGAAGGGCGACGAGGTCTGGTTCTCGGAAGTTTCGCCACGGCCGCATGACACGGGGCTGGTGACATTGGTCAGTCAGTTGCAGTCGGAATTCGCCTTGCATGCCCGCGCCATATTGGGGTTGCCGGTTTCGACAGAAATGGCGTCGCCCGGCGCTTCGGCGGTGATCTATGGTGGCGTTGACGCCAAGGCGATGACCTTCGACGGCGTGGACGAAGCGCTGAAAATTCCCGGCACAGAGCTGCGCCTGTTCGGCAAGCCGGAATCCTTCGTCAAGCGCCGCATGGGCGTGGCGCTGGCGCGGGGCGCCGATACCGGCGAAGCCCGCAGCCGCGCCAAACAGGCCGCGGCGTGCGTGAAACCAGTTGTTTACCCGTCACGGTAACTTCACAAAATTTGCCGCTTTGGTGATCGGCTTTTAACCGCCCGCATACGCCGCCTGCCTAGGGTGCCGCAGCATTTCACGGAACTTTTGGCATGACAGTGCAAGGCGAGGATCTGACCGCGGGGATGCTGGCGGCGCGCACGCCTGGGCTCAGCGAGCGCACCACCTGCGGCGAGGTGTTCGACTGGTTCGTGGGTCACCCGGCAGTGCCGGCTGCCGCCATCCTGCACAGCCAGACCGGCGAAGTGCTGGGCCTGATCAACCGCTTCATCTTCTTTGCCCGCTATGCCAAGCAATATATTCCCGAACTGTTCAGCCGCAAATCCATCCTCAAGCTGGCCAACCTGCACCCGCTGGTGGTGGAAGCCGATGTGCGCCTGGCCGATTTGGGCGCCACCTTGCTGGTGGAAAATCCCGACGCCCTCATCGAATGTTTTGTGGTGACGCGGCGCGGCCGCTACCTGGGCGTGGGCACCGGCGAGGCGCTGCTCCAGGGCAAGGTCAAGCTGCTGCAGGCGCGCGAAGATGACCTGTCCCGCGCCCTGAAGGCCGAAACCCGCGCCAATACCGCCAAGAGCGATTTTCTGGCCTTGATGAGTCATGAACTGCGCACGCCGCTGAACGCCATCATCGGCTTTTCCGAAGTGCTGGGTACCGAGATGATGGGCCCCCTGGGCCATCCGCGCTACCGCGAATATGCCAATGACGTGCATGGCGCGGGCAAGCACCTGCTGGCGCTTATCAACGACATTCTCGACCTGTCCAAGGCGGCGGGCAAGTTCGAACTGTCCTGCGAGGAAATCGTGCCGTCCGACATCGTCGGCGAGTGCCTGCGCCTGACGCGCGGCAAGGCGCATGAAGGCGGCTTGCGACTAAGTTCAGACATGGCGCCGGGCCTGCCCAACCTGATGGCGGACCGGCTGCGCTTCAAGCAGGCGCTGCTCAACCTCTGCTCCAACGCCATCAAGTTCACGCCCCCCGGCGGCAGGGTGCATATCAGCGCCCACCAGGCCGAGGACGGCGCCTTTGTGCTGAAGGTCAGCGATACCGGCATCGGCATGACGCCGGAGCAGATCCCGTTGGCGCTGGAACCATTTCGCCAGATCGCCTCGCCCTTTGCCCGCACCACCGAAGGCACCGGCCTGGGCTTGGCGCTGGTCAAGTCGCTAATCGAATGCCATGACGGATCGATCGCCATCGAAAGCGCCCTGCACAGGGGCACGACAGTGTGCCTGACCTTGCCGCCCGAACGCACCGTGCGCCGGCGGACGGCGTTGAGCGCTTAGGTCGGATTCTCGAGAGAGAACGCTGCTGCGTCATCGTCATAGCTGAACAATTCGCCGAAACGCGCCCAGCTCACCACCGTCTTCAATGTCTCTTCCGCCGCATCCTCGGGCATATGGTCTTCCAGTTCGTCCAGGAAGCGGGTCTTGGGCGCGGAATGGCTTTTGCGTTCGTCCAGGACTTTGCGGATATGGGCGGCCAGCGGCACATGGCTTTGCAGCGCGCGGGAGAAGATTTCCTTGCGCTCGTTCAACTCGCCATCGGCAAAGCGCTTGCCCATATGGGTCAGCTTGATGTCGCCGCCTTCCACTTCCGCCAGCCGCAAAAGCTGCATGGCTTCAGCCACGGGGAACAGTTCGTCCACTTCCAGTTCCTGCTCATAGGCGATGTCGGGCAAGTCGGCCTTGCCGTTATAGGGTGCCGCCGACAAGGCCTCGATCAAGCCGGAAATCTGGTTGGGCGAGACATGGCTCAGCGGCATCTCGATGGCCGCGGCGCCGACCTGCTGGCGCATGCGCTCCACCCGCTTGGCGGTCATTTCGACATAGATCTTGTCGACATAGTCCTCGAACTGGGGACTGGTGCGGTCGCGCGGTTGAGGCAGGTGGATGGCGATGTCGGCAGTGATCTTGGCGGGGCTGGACGAAAACAGCAGCACCCGGTCGCACATCAGCACCGCTTCCTCGATATTGTGGGTGACAAGCATGATGCCCTTGATCGGCAGCTTGCCGTTGCCCCACAGCTCGATCAGGTCGGTGCGCAGGTTCTCGGCCGTCAGCACATCCAGCGCGCTGAAGGGCTCGTCCATCAGCAGGATATTGGGATGCACCACCACGGCGCGGGCAAAGCCCACACGCTGGCGCATGCCGCCGGACAATTCGCGCGGATAGGCGCTTTCGTAACCGTCCAGCCCGATCAGGTCGATGGCGGCCAGGGCGCGGCTGCGGATTTCCGCCTCCGGCAGGCCCAGGGCTTCCAGCCCCAGCTGCACATTCTCCAGCACCGTCATCCAAGGAAACAGGGCAAAGCCCTGGAACACCATCGCCACGCCTTGCGCAGGGCCTTCGATGGGCGCGCCCATGTAAGTCAGGGTGCCACCCTGCGGCCGCGCCAGCCCAGCGATCAGACGTAGCAAGGTGGATTTGCCCGAGCCGGAACGGCCGAGCAGGCCGACAATTTCGCCTTCCTTCAGGGTCAGGTTGACATCGTCCAGCACCAGCAATTCCTCGCCGCCGCCGCGGGGAAAGGAGCGCCTGACATTCTGAACTTCCAAAAGACTTGTCATGTCACACCAGACGGTACTTGCGTTCGGCCAACCAATAAAGCGGCTGCCAAAACAGACGGTTCACCACAACCACGAAGAAGGCCATCACCGCCATGCCCAGCACGACATGGGGAAAATTGCCGGAGACGGTGGCGTCGGTGATGTAGGCGCCCAGGCCATCGGCATGAAGGGTGGTCTTGCCCCAGTTGGCCACTTCGGCAAGCACGCTTGCGTTCCAGGCGCCGCCGGACGCGGTGATTGCGCCGGTAAGATAGTGCGGGAATATGGCGGGCAACGCCACGCGCTTCCACCACAAAAGGCCGCGAACGCCGAAATTGTCGCCGACATCCAGCAGCTCCCGCGGCATGGTACGCGCGCCGGCAACGACGTTGAACAGGATGTACCATTGCGGCCCCAGCACCAGCAGCGGCGACAGCCAGATATTGACGTTCAGCTTCCAGGCCACGATCAGCGACACCGCCAGCGGAAACAGCAGATTGTTGGGAAAGGCGGCCAGGAATTGCGCCACCGGCTGCACGATGCGGGTCAGGCGGGGGCGCAAGCCGACATAAACGCCGATAGGCGTCCACACCAGGCTGGCCAGGATGATAAGCACCACGACCCGCGCCATGGTGAGGAAGCCCAGTCCGACGGTGAGCAACAATTCATGCCAGCTCAGGGTGGCGCGCGCGAAGGAATAGACTTCAAAAGCGGCGTAAAGACCCAGCACCCCCAGGACCACATACCACGTGATGTCGGCGATCCGGCTGTCATGCTCGCGTGTTGCGCCGCGCAGGCCGAAATGGGGCGGGTGCCAGCGATAGCTCCAGCGCATCATCTGATCGAAGGGCGCCGTCATCCAGTCAATCAGGCTGGAGCGGCGCAGCATGGTCAGCACCCAGCTTTGTGGCGGATCATCATCCTGGTCGTCGCCGATCTGGAAGCGGTCGGCCCAGGCCAGCAGCGGCCGGAACAGGATCTGGTCGTAGACCAGGATCACCACCAGCATCGCCAGGATCGCTTCCAGGATGGCGGGGATGTTGCGTTGCTCGATCGCCACGGCGATCCAGGAGCCGATGCCGGGCAGGGCGATATTGGTCTTGCCCACGCTGATGGCTTCCGAAACGGTGACGAAGAACCAGCCACCCGCCATGGATACCATCATGTTCCAGATCAGGGGCGGGGTGGCGTAGGGCGCCTCGATGCGCCAGAAGCGCGCCCAAGCCGACAGGCCCAACATGCGGCCCGCTTCGGTGAGATCTTCGGGAACCGTGCGCAGCGACTGGTAGAAACTGAACGCCATGTTCCAGGCCTGGCTGGTGAAGATGGCGAACACACAGGCCAGTTCGGCGCCGAACACCCGTCCCGGCGACAGCGACAGGAACCAGACCGCCGTCACCGACAGGAAACCCAGGATCGGAACCGACTGGAGAATGTCGAGCAGGGGTACCAGCAGGTTCGCGGCCCGAGCGTTCTTGGCCGCCCAAGTGGCGTAGCTGAGCGTGAAGATCAGCGACACGCCCATGGCTATCAGCATGCGAAGGGCCGTGCGCAGCGCATAGCCCGGCAAAAGTGCTTGATCCAGGCTCAAATCATGGCTGGTGATGGTGGACAGCGGCTGCACCAGCGAGCGGCTGACATCGGCAAAAGCAATGATGAAAGCCAGCACCAACATCGCCGCCAGCAGGTCCCAGCGGCTGGGCAGCAGGCGGCGTGCTTCGATCGAGACGGGCGGCAGGATCTTCATGTCCGGCGGGCTCGAGGGCGGTTGGATGGAGACGATTGTTCCTCGCCCCGATAGGCGCGTTCGGCGGAGGAGGCAACCTCTTTGAAGCGCCTGGACAATATGGCGCTGACCGGCGCGCCGGATGCTACGGTTCCACGACGTTGATCGACGGCCAAAAGGACAGGACGGCCCAAGATATTGTTTACACTGGTAATTTATCGCTTTTCCATCCACCGCGCCGCAACAGGCGCGTGTCTGTTGCACTTGCGCCACCGGTCAAAATCAGCGTAAAACCGGCCCAACGCACGGGAAAAACAGTGAATTATCCGCTGGTTAGCCCGGGCCAAGCGCTTCGTAAAAATTTCACGGGCGGAACGGCGACAGGTCAATGACGCAAGGCGTGACGAGCAGGAAAGCGAAGGGTGGAATTTCCGCCCGCGCATCCGCACGCGCCCACACTCAGCCCCGTCCTTCCCTCGGTTCTTCGCACACGCTTCTTCTTCTTAGCTGCCCCTAGGCCCGCGCTCGCGCGAATGGTCGCGCGACGTGTGTTTAGGGGATCAACGCAACAGGAGAATTGAAGCCGCGTCTGCGGCGAACAGAAGGACTACTGTCATGACCACCAGGCATACCGACACGACCCCGATCCAGATTTTCGACACCACTCTGCGCGATGGCGAGCAGTCGCCGGGTGCCGCCATGAGTCACGAGGAAAAACTCCAGATCGCCGAACTGCTGGACGAAATGGGCGTGGATATCATCGAAGCCGGCTTTCCGATTTCGAGCGCGGGCGATTTCCGCGCCGTGCAGGAGATCAGCAAGATCGTCAAGCGCGCGAGCGTGTGCGGTCTCTCCCGCGCCGGATTCAAGGACATCGACCGCGCCGGCGAAGCGCTGAAAGGTGCATTTAGGCCCCGGATTCACACGTTTATTTCCACCAGCCCCGTCCATATGAAGCACAAGCTGAACATGGGCGAGAATGCCGTGCTGGAAGCAATCGGTGCGTCGGTGACGCGCGCGCGCAACTTTACCGACGAAGTGGAATGGTCCGGCGAAGACGCCACCCGCACGGTGCCGGATTTTCTCTGCCGCTGCGTCGATGTCGCGATCAATGCCGGCGCCACGGTGATCAACGTGCCCGACACGGTGGGCTATTCCACGCCGCAGGAATATTTCGACATCATCAAGATGCTACGCGAACGCGTGCCGAACGCCGACAAGGTGATCTTCTCCACCCATGTCCATAACGATCTGGGCCTGGCGGTGGCGAACTCCCTGGCCGGGGTGCTGGCGGGCGCGCGTCAGGTGGAATGCACTATCAACGGCATCGGCGAGCGCGCCGGCAATGCCGCGCTGGAAGAAATCGTGATGGCCTTGAAAGTGCGCAAGGATATCATGCCCTTCACAACAAATATTAACACCACCATGCTCAACCGCGCCTCCAAGCTAGTCAGCAACGTCACCGGCTTTCCGGTCCAGTACAACAAGGCCATCGTGGGCAAGAACGCCTTCAGCCATGAGTCCGGCATCCACCAGGACGGCATGCTGAAGAATGTCGAAACCTACGAAATCATGCGGCCCGAGGATGTGGGGGTGAACGCCACCTCCCTGATGCTGGGCAAGCTGTCGGGCCGCCATGCCTTCAAGGACAAGCTGGAAAGCATGGGTTACGTGCTGGAAGCCGAAGCCTTCGAAGACGCCTTCAAGCGCTTCAAGGACCTGGCCGACAAGAAAAAGCATGTGTTCGACGAGGATATCGCCGCCCTGGTGGACGACGAGATCATCCGCGGCCAGGACACGATCTCGATCAAGGCGCTGCGGGTTGAATCGGGTACCGGCATCATCCCGGTGGCCTCGTTGACCCTGGACGCGGCCGGTGTGGTCAAGAGCGTGACGGTGAGCGGCGACGGCCCGGTGGACGCCATCTTCATGGCCATCCGCGAGGCCTATCCCCATACCGCCACCCTGCAACTCTTCCAGATCAGCGCCGTGACCGAGGGCACCGATGCCCAGGCCCAGGTCAGCGTCCGGCTGGAAGAGAATGGCCGCACCGTCACCGGCAAGGCGTCGGATACCGACACCATGGTGGCGGCGGCCTATGCCTATGTGAATGCCTTGAACAAGCTGCTGGTGAAACGCGAAAAACAGGCGCCCGAAGCCCTGTCGGTCGCAAGATGACGCTTGTTGCAGGGAAATAAGACTGCCCGGCCCCGGAAAAGCGCCCCGGGGCCGGTTTTTAAGGAATGGCGTTTAAAGTTTTGGAATTGGCTTTCCAGGTTAGGAACAGGGATTAAGCATGTTCGGCAGTCTTCTCGGCGCGCTTTCGAGCGACATGGCCATCGATCTTGGGACAGCGAACACGCTGGTCTATGTCAAAGGCCGAGGCATCGTCCTCAATGAGCCGTCGGTGGTGGCGACCATCACCGGCCGCAACGGCAAGAAATCCGTCCGCGCCGTGGGCAATGACGCCAAGATGATGCTGGGCCGCACCCCGGGCAACATCGAGGCCATCCGTCCCATGCGCGACGGCGTCATCGCCGACTTCGAAGTCGCCGAGGAGATGATCAAGCACTTCATCCGCAAGGTGCATAACCGCCGCTCCTTCGCCAATCCCATGATCATCGTCTGCGTGCCGTCCGGCTCCACCGCCGTGGAACGCCGCGCCATCCAGGAATCGGCTTTGTCGGCCGGCGCCCGCCGCGTCTTCCTGATCGAGGAACCCATGGCCGCCGCCATCGGCGCAGGCCTTCCCGTCTCCGAACCCACCGGCTCGATGGTGGTGGATATCGGCGGCGGCACCACCGAAGTGGCGGTGCTGTCGCTGGGCGGCATCGTCTATTCGCGCAGCGTGCGCGTGGGCGGCGACAAGATGGACGAGGCCATCATCGCCTATATCCGCCGCCACCAGAATTTGCTGATCGGCGAAGCCTCGTCCGAGCGCATCAAGAAGGAAATCGGCTCCGCCGCCCTGCCCATGGACGGCAATGGCGTGACCATGGAAATCAAGGGCCGCGACCTGCTGAACGGCGTGCCGAAGGAAATCACCATCACCCAGCGTCACATCGCCGAAGCCCTGGCCGAACCCGTTGGCGCGATCGTGGAAGCGGTGAAGGTGGCGCTGGAAGCCACCCCGCCGGAACTGGCCGCCGACATCGTGGACAAGGGCATTGTGTTGACCGGCGGCGGCTCGCTGCTGGCGAACCTCGACCAGGTGCTGCGCGACGAAACCGGCCTGCCGGTCTCCATTGCCGACGATCCTTTGTCCTGCGTGGCGCTGGGCACCGGACGGGTGCTGGAAAACAGCAAGGGCATGCGCCACGTCCTGTCCACGGCTTTCTAGTTCAACGCGGGCAGGGGCCCCGTTCACATGGCAAACGTCTGGAAGATCGCCCGCAAGAGCAATGCCCAGCTTCCGCTGGTCATCGTCATTGCGCTTGCGATCGTCCTGGTGCTGCTGGGGAAGGCCCAGAGCGGGTTGCTCGACAGGGCCCGCGTCCATATCACCGACATGATGGCGCCCGTGCTGCAAACGGTGCGCGCTCCGGTGGCCGGTTTCGACCGCTGGATGGGCTCGGTGACCGAGATTTTCTCGGTCTATCAGCAGAATCTCAAGCTCAAGGAAGAAAATGCCCGCCTGCGCCAATGGCGCAATGTCGCCATCGTGCTGCAGGGGCGGGTGGGGCGCTACCAGACCCTGCTGCATGCGGTGCCCGATCCCCAGATGAACGCGGTGCTGGCGCGGGTGATCGGCCGGGCCAACCGTCCCTTCCTGCAGACCATGATCCTGGACGCCGGGCGCGAGCACCATGCCTTGCCGGGCCAGGCGGTGGTGGATGCGCGCGGCATGATCGGGCGCATCTATCTGACCGGCAGCCGCACCAGCTGGGTGATCCTGCTGACCGACCTCAACAGCCGCATTCCCGTGACCATTGCTGCTTCGTCGGGCAACAGCGGCAACATCCAGGCGATGATGACCGGCGACAACAGCGCCTATCCCACCATCGACATGGTCTCGCACACCGTCACCCTGCATGACGGTGACCAGGTGACCAGTTCCGGCGATGGCGGCCTGCTGCCGTCTGGCCTGCCAATCGGCACGGTGGCCGGCGATGGCCGTGGCGGCTGGCGCGTGGCGCTGCTCGCCGATCCCGGCGCCAGCCAGGATGTCGAGATCCTGAACTTCTCCAAGCCGCCGGAAACCCCGCCCGCCACGGCGCAGTTGCCGGTGGAGGCGGCCGGTCTGAAGCCGCAAGCCTTGCAGCCGCCGCCGCTTCCCGCGCCGGTTGTTGCTACGCCAACGCCTCCCAAGACTGTACCCAAGCCGATATCCAAGCCGGAAACCGCCGCAACCGATGCGCCGGCCGCAGACGTGGACCGCTAGCCATGGCCAGCCTGGAGCGCGCCAATTCTGCCCCCCGCCCACGCGTCCTGGTCGCGCTGGTGCCAGTGCTGTGCGGGCTCACCTGCGTATTCATCGCCAATATTCCCGTATCCATCTTGGGCGGGTTGGTGCCGTCGCCGCTGCTGGCTCTGGTGCCGGTCTATTTCTGGTGCCTGGTGCGGCCCGACCTGATGACCCCGGCGGTGGCGCTGACCATCGGCTTTGCCGAAGACGTCATGTCGGGTGGTCCGCCGGGGGTGTGGACCCTGTCCCTTGTCCTGACCTATGCCCTGGTGGCGCGCCGGCGCGACAGCTTTGCCGGTCTTTCCGGACTGGTGGCCGTGCTGGGCTTTGCCGCAGCCGCCGCCTTTGCCTGCGCCATGGCCTGGGCCATCGTGGCGGCGCTCGCCTTCATCACGCCCGGTCTGCATCTGCCGCCGCTGGCCCCTATCCTGGGCGAGCTGGCGATGACGGTGCTGTTCTACGCCCCCACCGCCTTGGTGGTGGGCTGGCTGCATCATAAGCTGGTCGGCGCTTCGCGAGGCGACATCTGATGCCGCTGTTCGATAAAAAGGACAAAAGCCGCTACGCCACTTTTACCCGCCGCTCCGTGGGCATGGGCGCCGGCATGACGGCGGTGTTCGCGGTGCTGGCGGGGCGTCTTTACCAGCTCCAGATCCGCCACGGCGACGAGTATATGGTCGAGGCCGAGGACAATCGCGTCTCCGAACGCCTGATCGCGCCGCCGCGCGGCCGCATCATGGACCGGTTCGGCGTCGAACTGGCCAACAGCCGGCGCAACTATCGCGTCATGCTGGTCAGCGAGCAGGCCAGCGAAGGCGTGGCCCAGGCGCTGGACACCATCGGCAAGGTGATCGTGCTGAGCGACCAGCAGAAAAAAAAGATCATGCACGACATCGCCATGAACAAGAAGTTCGTGCCGGTGCCGGTGGCCGAGAACCTCACCTGGGATGAATTCTCCCGCGTCAACCTGCATCTGCCCTACTTGCCCGGCGTGCAATGCGATGTGGGTGAGACCCGCGACTATCCCTTCGCCCAGGAGCTGGTGCATATATTGGGCTATGTCGCCTCGGTGTCGCCGCAGGATGTTGCGCATGACGACGATCCGTTGATGAGCATGCCGGGCATGCGCATCGGCAAGCGCGGCATCGAAAAGGCGTTCGACAAGGAAATTCGCGGCCGCGCCGGCGCATCCCGCGTCGAGGTCAATGCCTATGGCCGCATCATCCGCGAGCTGGGCAAGGACGCCGGCGAGCCTGGTGAAGAGATCTATCTCACCATCGACCGGCAGGTGCAGGCCCTGGCCGACCAGAAGCTGGGCGATGAAAGCGCCGCGTTGGTGGTGATGGACGTCAACAATGGCGATATCATCGCGCTTTCGTCCACGCCGGGCTTTGATCCCAACTGGTTCAATGTCGGACTGCGCAACAGCCAGTGGCACGACCTCACCACCTCGGATCACAAGCCCCTGCTCAACAAGGTCACCAGCGGCATCTATCCGCCCGGCTCCACCTTCAAGACGGCGGTGGCGCTGGCCGCCATCGAGGCCGGCATCGCCACACCGGATTATCGCGTCACCTGCAATGGCCGCATCACGGTCGGCAACCACACCTTCAATTGCTGGGCCTGGATGACCTATCATCACGGGCACGGCGCGCTCGATGTCGAAGGCGCCATCAAGAATTCCTGCGACGTGTTTTTTTACGAAACCGCGCGCCGCGTCGGCATCGACAGGATCCATGATGCCGCGCGCAAGCTGGGCCTGGGCGCGCCCACGGGCATCGAACTGCCGGGCGAACATTCCGGATTGATGCCATCGAGCGAGTGGAAGCAGCGCACCTACAAGCAGGCCTGGCAGGCGGGCGACACCCTCAGCGTCGGCATCGGCCAGGGCTATGTCACCGCCACGCCGCTGCAACTGGTGCAGCAGGCGGCGCGGCTGGCCAGCGGCAAGGCGGTAAGCCCACGCCTGGTGCATTCGGTTGGCGGCAAGGTCGTGCCGCGCCCCGAAGCCACCAAGCTCGATTTCACCGACGACGCACTGGCCCGGGTGCGGAGCGGCATGAACAAGGTGATGAACGAGGGCGGCGGCACGGCCTATAATTGGCGCATCACTGAGCCAGGCTTTGAGATGGCGGGCAAGACCGGCACCGCCCAGGTGCGCGCCTATTCCCAAGAGGAACATGTTCGGGGTATCACCAAGAACAGCGCCCTGGACTGGAAGCTGCGCGACCATGCGCTGTTCATCGGTTATGCGCCGGTGCAGGATCCCAAATACGCCATCGTCAGCATCATCGAGCATGGCTCGACACAAGCCCATCCGCATGTCGCCAGCGCCCGCGATGTGCTTCTGCTTTGCCAGCAGCGCGATCCCTCGCGGATGCCGGCCGCCTATCCATCGACCAATTCCGCCAGTGCCGCGCCGCCAAAGGTGCAGGGCGCGGCCGAGCCCATTCCGCCGCAGCCCATCAAGGCGGGCGGCTGATGGCGCTTCGTCCCTACGCCGCCGCCAAGCGCACCCTGTCCCTTGCCGACAAGTTGCTGGAGGTCAATTGGGGGTTGGTGCTGCTGATCTGCATGATCGGCGTGGCCGGCATCGCCATGCTTTATTCGGTGGCGAACGCGCATTTCCAGCCCTGGGCCCTGCGCCAGATGGGGCATTTCGCGCTGGGCCTGATCGTGCTCCTGGCCGCGGCGATGATCGACATCCGGGTGTGGATGAGCCTGGCCTATCCCGCTTACGGCCTGGCCTTGCTGCTGCTGGTGGCGGTGGATGTGGTGGGCCATGTCGGCCTGGGCGCCCAGCGCTGGATCTCGCTGGGGCCGCTGGACCTGCAGCCGTCCGAACTGATGAAGATCGGGCTGGTGCTGGCGCTGGCCCGCTTCCTCCACGGCAAGAGCACCGAGGAAGTCTCCAAGCCGATCCCGCTGGCCGTTGGGCTCGCCATGATCGGCATTCCCGCCATCTTCGTGGTGCTGCAGCCCAACCTGGGCACCACCCTGATCATCGTCGCCGATGGCTGCTCGATGCTGTTCCTGGCGGGGTTGAGCTGGTGGTGGATCGCGCCGACCCTGGGCGCCGCGGCGGCGTCGGTGCCGCTGGCCTGGCGCTTTGTGCTGCATGATTACCAGAAGGCGCGGGTGGAAACCTTCCTCGACCCGGAATCCGATGCGCTGGGCAAGGGCTGGAACATCACCCAGGCCAAGATCGCCATCGGTTCGGGCGGGGTGGCGGGCAAGGGTTTCACCCTGGGCACCCAGAGCCGGCTGAATTTCCTGCCCGAAAAACAGACCGACTTCATCTGGACCAGCTTCTGCGAGGAGTTCGGCTTTGTCGGGGCGCTGGCGCTGCTGGTGCTGTTCGGGGTGGTGATTTTTTATGGGGTGCAGACCGCAATGAGCGCCCGCAGCCAGTTCGGCCGCCTGCTGGCCATGGGCGTCACCCTGAATTTCTTCTTCTACATCATGATCAACGGGCTGATGGTGATGGGCCTGATCCCGGTGGTAGGCATTCCCATGCCGCTTTTGTCCTACGGCGGCAGCGCCATGCTGACGGTGATGTTCGGCTTCGGGCTTCTGATGAGCGTGCATATCCACCGCCAGGTGGAAATCCCGCGCAGTTCCGGCGGGATCATCTAGGCGATTTTTCCGGGCTGAAAACGGCCCAAAAATCCACCCACAGGGGTTCCCGCGGGTAGTGACGCATTATGAAATTTGCCCGCTTTGTCCGCTGTTGACATAAGCCAAACGCGTTGCTGTTCTAGCAACATGCCTAAGCGCTCAAGCAAACCCAGGCCCCGTGACCCCAACCAGTTGGGGAAGCTGATCGTCGCCCTGTCCCTGGGGGAAGAGGACGACGCTCCGGCGCCCGCCGCCGCCGACACCGGCAAAGACCCCGCCGCCGTGGCGCTCGGCCGGAAGGGCGGCCTCAAGGGTGGCGCGGCTCGCGCCAAGGCGCTCAGTCCGGCGAAACGGAAGGCCATCGCCAAGAAAGCGGCCCAGAAACGCTGGGGAAAATAGGTTCTGCATAGGATTTGCATAAATCCAGTTGATTCTGCAAATCGCCCAGGCATAGTTCCAGCCAGTCAACTGGAGGAAGCGCCCATGCCCGTTCCCGCGATGTCCGACATCAAGGCGGCTCTCACCTCTTATCACCCCATGTTCCGTTCCATTGTCGATGATGCTTGGGCGGAATGGTGCGCGGTCAAAAAATTCCGGGAGGAAAAGGGCTTTGGTCCGGTTCTCTATACCCGCACCATTTCCAATTACATGTTCGATGCCATTGCGCGCCGCGCCGTGCCGCGCCTGGGCGCCGAAGCGTCGATCATGGTCGTGGCTGACGCTCAGACCTTCAAGGCCCATATCAACGGCGTGCTGGTCCGCATGAAGAAGGGTGGCGACGACAACCTCGGCTGCAATCACCCCACCCAGGCTGCGCTCGCGTTCGAGGAGGGCGACCTGAAATTCCCCGGCTTTCCTCCCCAGACGCCCAAGGTGGAACTGATCTGGGTTCCCAATGATATCTGGACTCAGATTGGCCAGTTGCTCGTGGTTGCCCGAGACGGAGACAAGCTCGTGTGGCAGTACGAAATTCCCGCCGCTGACGGCGCCGTGGTCGCACCGCTGCCCACGAAGGCCCCCGATCCCGAGGGGACTGGCAGCGATCTCGTCAAACCGAAGGTGGCCAAGGTCAAGCAAGAACCGAAGGCTTAAGCCATGTCTTCGGTTGGCGACATGCTGCGCCTCGCGCGGCAGAGACTCGGATTCACACAGAAGCCGGCGGCCTCAAAGCTCGGCATAATGCAGCCGCTGCTTTCCCGCTTCGAGAACGGCATATCCGATCCAGACGATGAATTTCTGTTAAAGGCGGGACGGGTTTATGACGTCCCGCGCTCATTTTTTGATGTCAAAGAGCCAGTGTATGGCCCGCCTGTAAGTGTCCACCCGATGCCGCGTGCGAAGGCGGATGTGACGGCGCGTGACTTGGATATGGTGACGGCTGAATTAAACATCAGAGTGATGCAGATGCGCCGCTTTCTGGAGGCGGTTGATTTTGAACCGACAAAGGACATCCCGCTTCTCGACGTTGATCAGTATGGCTCACCCGAAAAAGTTGCTGCAGTTGTGCGAGCTCATTGGAACATCCCTTCCGGGCCTATCAAAAATCTGATTGCGATTGTGGAGCGCGCAGGCGTCGTTATTGGCACTTCCGATTTTGGCGGTGCCGCAATTAGCGGGATGACCTTCAGGGTTCCCGGCCAGCCGCCGTTGGTTTTGTTGAATAGCCAACATCCTGCGGATCGCCTGCGATTTACCCTGGCGCATGAAATTGGCCATTTGGTAATGCATCGCTTTCCCACCCCGGAGATGGAAGTGCAGGCGAACCAATTTGCGTCTGCATTGTTGCTGCCGCGTGAGGAAATGAAGCAGGCGTTTGCCGGGCGAACGGTCAATCTGGCGCTTCTCGCATCGCTTAAGCCAGAATGGCGAGTTGCCATGCAGGCGTTGCTCGTGCGCGCTCACTCGCTGGGATACATCACGGATAACCAAAATCGGTATTTGTGGCAGCAAATCAGTTCGCGCGGCTGGCGGTTGAGGGAGCCGCCTGAGCTTGATTTTGAAGCCGAACGTCCGGGAGTTTTGCCCTCCATTTTGACCGCTCATTTGACTCAATTGGGCTATTCCATTGCCGATCTGAGCAATTTTATTCCACTCCACGAGCATGAGTTCTCCCGGATGTATGGCATCGCCGCCCCAGAAACTTCACCAAATCGGCCAAAACTTCGCATCGTCAAGTAAACTGAACTGTTATGCTTGACCGCTCAAGCATTGGTCCCTATATTGTGGGGCATGAACCGCTTGTCTTCCGAAGACCGCACGAAAGTTCTGCACCTCCTGCTTGAGGGCAACAGCCTTCGTGCTGCGTCGCGCATTGCGGACATTGTTGAGCGCCAAAACCTGACAATGCGGATGAGCATTCGCCGCTTTACCCGGCTGACAAACGCCTTTTCCAAAAAGCTTGAGAACCACGCTCATTCTGTTGCGCTGCACTACATGCATTATAATTTTTGCCGCGTTCACAAGTCTCTCCGCGTGACCCCGGCAATGGCCGCTGGCGTGGCAGATAGGGTTTGGGACGTTCGTGATATAGTGGCGCTGATCGAGAACCTTGAGGCCCCTGTTGCCAAGCGCGGGCCTTACAAGAAGCGCGCGGCATGAAAAAACCTTGGGAAGAGTTCAGAGAATCAAAGGGGTGGCGCAAGGTTGCCACTGGCGCTTGGTTTTATGATGGCACCATTCCAAAGCCGGTAGCGATTTGGGCAAAACCGGCGGCGCAGTCTGCCGTCCGGTACGACGACAATGACCAGTTAGTTGAAAGCCGTCCCGTCCCCGACACTAAGGATGGCTATCTGTATTGCACCGATACGGGGCTCCCGGAGTTTCTGACCATGGAGGAAGCCAAGGCCTGTGCCGACGCCCAGCCGTGGGGCCCGGTCAAGTGGAACTGACGCCTGTGCACAGGTATTTCAAACTGCGTCACCACCTTCCCGCGAGGTTTCTGGACACAGGGGTTACCCCTCTGCTATGAGGCCCCTCCCCAAAAGAGAAACCAAGGCTTTTGGGCGTGTGGGTGATTAGCTCAGTTGGTAGAGCAGCTGACTCTTAATCAGCTTGTCGTAGGTTCGATCCCTACATCACCCACCATTCTTTCAATGACTTAGCAGTCTTCGACCATGTCATTCCGACATGATGTCACCTGCTATTCCGACAAATTCCCCCTCTTCGTTCTGGCATCAAGCATTTTGCGTGCGCCATCTTGGCGCTGTTTCTTCGTCTGTTTCGAATAGAGAGCCGTCATCGATGCGGTGCGGTGGCCGCTCAAGGCGCGCAGCTGCGCGTCAGTCAGTCCGTCATCAGCGGCAACAGTGTTGCCGCCGTGCCTGAGGCCCATAAACTTTGCTTCGGCATCGATACCAGCGCCCGCCCGAATCTCAGATACCCGGTGGCGAAAATAGTCAGCACGCCAAGGCAGGTGGATCTTACGATTCCGATCGAGCTTGTCCCTCGTGACGATCAAGGTACCGTGGCGAGGGGCGGCGTCCAGGCGCTCCATAAGTTCGGGCCACAGCACGGTGCCATCTACGTCGTAGAGCGGCATCGGAACGCTGGCGCCGGTCTTGTGGTGAAAGATCATCACCGTCTCGGGCGCGTCCTTAGGCCTGTAGGCGGTCCACTGAAGGCGCTTCAGGATGTCCACCTGCCGCTGCAGCCAATAGAAGGCGATCATCGCCGCCGTGCCGATGGAAGGCTCCCCAGCGCTGTCGGCAGCCGCCACAAAGCGGTTTAGCTCTTCAGGCGTCACCGGCCTGGTTTCCTTCGGCACATAGGCTGAGATGTCGACTTTGGCGAAGGGATTGATCGATGGGACGATGTCGGGCCGGTCCCGCATCGCCACGTTCCACGCCACCTTGGCCACGGCGACGCACATAACGGCGGTGCGCGCCCTGATTGTGTCGCCTTTGCCGATGCAGAGCTTGGCGAAGAGCCGGTCCGCTGCACCAGGCGTGATGCTGCCCAGCGCCAGGGTGCCAAATTTGCGGCCATCGGTGAGTTCGTATTTGGAAACCAGCGCCAGCGCGTCGTCATAATCATCGCGAGTGCTTTGCTGCAGTTTGGTGTACCGCGGCGCGGTCTTGTAGAGGACTGCCAGCCAGTCGAACGTTCCCTCGCGCGGGCCCCTTAAGCCCCCCAGGGCACCTCCCGTGCGCCACGCATCGAATTGCGGGTTAAGGACTGTGTCGCACCGCTTTTTCGCCGTACCATACGCCTGTCATCTTTTGTCTATCGTCAAGGAGACCCGGAAGGGTCAGTTTGAATAGGGAAAAAGCCTGCGTTCGTTGCGGCTATTTGTTTAGGAGCCCGTAGAGGACTAACGCGGCTAAACCTGCGACAGCCCAAATCACTTCCCTCACCGATTTTTTTATTCCATCTAGCTTGGCAAGCGCAGCGCGTGACACCCTTGGCAAATTCGCAAAGTCGTCTACCTCATCAGGGCCTTCCTACGCAGCTCTCTTTGCCGCGCGAATGCTGAACGGACAAAGGCCCGCTCCGAGGAGCAGGCCTTTACCGATTCATCTGTGTGTCGGCGATCTAGGCTTTAGCCATCTTGCGACGCTTTCGAACACTTAGCCTCAAGCCCGCAAGACCTGCCGCAAAGATTGAAAGCGTGACGGGTTCCGGGACATCTGCGGTACGCTGGAAATTTGCGTCAAACGTTACGAGACCTATGTCGTCCCCACCGTTGGCAACAGCGATGAAATTGGAATTGGATGACTGCGCGACGTTGAGTGTGCCCGCGCAGACAAAGTCGCAATTCGGAAAGTCAGGCCTCAAGCTATAGCCAAACGACAGAAAACCGATTGTCTGGCCGTCGGACGAGATGCGGCCATTGATGTCGATTGGAAAAGCCGGGTCTAGATCGGATCGCGTAAAGTTATAACCGGCCATGTTGAACGCGAAGTTTTGAACGAGACTGGACCCGAAACTGCCACCTGCACCAACACTGTCGGAGATTTGAAAAAAGCCGCCGATTTGGGTGCTCGTGAAGAGCGGCGACGGAATGTCGAACGAAACGTTTGTCGCTGTGAGATTGAACACTGCTGCATTCGCAGTTCCGAGAGTTCCCATTGTCATTGTGAAGGCCATCACTGCCGGGATGAGCAACGCAGGCAGATATATTTTCATTGTGCACGTACCTTAGCTTGGTGGTGCCCCCACGAATGTTGAAGCAACAAGTGGGCCATCACGTGCAATCCATCATTACCGCGCTGCGGAAAGTTCCGGTGAGTTCAATTGTATTTGATGGTTACAAATTGATGCTTTAGTGCCCGCCCGATAACGTACGCAACGTACGCCATTCTTTGCGTTTGCGAATGACTGCAGCCAGCCAGTGAGTGATCTATAGCCGCCTTCGTAGGGGCGGGCGAAAGTCCGGCCAGCGGCGTCAGGACAGCGCGGCAGCGACCTTTTTCATCCCCACCCCAATATCATCGCTAGTCGCCAACCCGGAAGGCGGGAATACTTTCTAACGAGACACTGGATATTTGAATGGGCAAGAGGTGGGTTTGCTTTTAGTGTGTACAAGCGGCGGCGCTATTGCCGTCTCTGCGGGGGGCTGAAAATGATCTACAGGGCTGTTCTGGGCGCCGTGTTGGCGGCTGGATGTTTTCTGCCGGCGCAGGCCGATGACATGGATCCGGCCAGCACCAAACAGCTGCACGATTATGTCCTGACCCTGCCCAAGGTGATGGCATATGATAAGGGCTATGAGAGCCTGGTGGGGGCAGCCAAGGCCGATCCATCGCTCAAGGCCGACTATCAGGCCGCCAGTGCCGAGCATACCAAGACAATGGATGACGAAGTCGCCAAGATGACACATCATCCGCGCACCTATGCCTTCTTCGTCAAGCAGGGGCTGACCAAGCAGGATGCCGTAATGCTGCCGTTGGCGCTGATGGGAGGATGCATGGTGGCGCAATATCCCACCGCAGCCAAAGGTATGGCGGCGCAAACCTCTTCGCAACAGGCCGATTTCTGCAAGCAGAATCAGGCGACTGTGCATTCGCTGAAATTCGTCAATGGCGGCTGAGCCGCGCAACACACCGGAGCTTCCTATGATCGTTAGAATAACCGCCGGTTTTCTTTCGGCATCCCTGGTCCTGACACCCATCACCGCGTTTGCTGGCTATGGCAAGGCGGGATTGTGGAACGTGACCACTACTACCCAGTCCGCCATGCAGATGGACGCGGAAACCATGGCAGAGATGAAGAAGGCGGGTATGAAGATGCCCGGGCCCCAGACCGTCACCAGTCAGACTTGCATGACCGAGGTCGAGGTGAAGGCCGGCAAGCCGCCCATGCAAAGCAAGGAAATGAAGTGCGAAAACCACATCACGTCCCAGACCGGCTCTTCGCTCGCTTCGGAATCGATCTGCAAAGGAGAGGCACAGGGCACCGGGCATCTGAAAATGAGCTGGCCCGACACTGGTCATTACCAGGGCACTTGGGAATTCAAAGGCTCGGTGGACGGCAATCCGATGCAAACGAGTTCTCAATTTAAGGCTGACTGGGTTAAGGCCGATTGCGGCAGCGTTAAGCCACAGCCCGCGTACTAGCGATCTTGCGATTCACACTTGGAGGTCCGTCCCTTGCCTGGGTGCAGCACTTGCCGCCGGTCCAATCGCATTGTGGTGAGCGCGCCGGGTGTGAGAACCCATAGATTCGGCGCTTTAAGCTCTCAAACCAAAAAAACCCAAGACTGCGCCAACTATAACAACCAAGCCGACAACGTAGACAATATTGTGCACGGGCAATGCTCCTGTTGGCGCCTATTTCTAAACTGTCTTAGAAAGCATTCGTTCCCGTGGCGTGGCGCTTAGATCAAGATTGACAGACCTGACCGGGTCGGAACGGCAGAGTGTCTGCGCTACCGCGGGTGCAATAATTCCCACAGCTTCCAGTGCCAAGCCAGCCGAGAGCGGTTGTTGGCCGTTGGATTGGAACAGTTGCCAAACGCTACCGTTGTATCAGTGGTAAACCCGAAGGAGATAACCATGAAAAACGTAGTCATCAGCTTAGCCGCAGCAGGTTTCTTTACCGGAATGGGGATGGCCAGCGTCGCGATTGCCCAAGAGAATACAACCGTCATGCACACGGAACACGCTGACGGTAGTTCTAAGACGGTCGTTCACAAGGAAAACCCTTCCGGTGATTCCAAGACAGTCGTGCATAAGGAAAATTCTGACGGTGATTCCCGGACGGTCGTTCACAAAGAAAGTGCTGACGGCGAACATGCCAAGACGATGGTTGCGAGGGAAGATGGTTCGAAGACTATAGTTAAACGCGGCCCTCATCATACAAAGAGGGTCGATGTAGAACCCAACGGCGACAAGACGATCACCAAGAAAGACGCAGATTAAGACTCCAACCTGGGGAACCTTGCCCTGCATTGGACTGAGGGGGCCGCATCACTGCGGCCCTTTTTCTTTGGTCCACCGCAAACTCAGTACAGAAAGCGAACCAGGATGAACTCGCGGCCGGTCACTTTAGCACCGTCAATCACTGAGGTGTGCCACACGGCCAATGTCCGCTTTGGGTCAAAACCGGCCATTCCGCCCTAGCGAGTCCAATGGCTGCTTGGCGCCATAAGCGGTCATTCGTTATTGGCGAACTATCTACCATGGGCAGCAGCTTCAATCCTTCATCCGTCTGGGTCGGCAGCCAGGCCATCTAAGAATGTGCCGAGTGCTGGGGCGTCCTGCTTCAGTGTCAAAATATTTTACATTTTGGTCCCAAGAGAATTATGGGAGGGCGCAAATCCCCCGCGGCCCTTGAGATATCAGAGAAGGCACATTAATTGCATGAAACAAACCAATTTTGGTAGCGTCATAGAAGGACCATTACCGTGAATACGTTGAAGAGGGTATCCACTGCCGGTGCATTGATAGCCACCGTATTCGTCGTGCCTGCTTATGCCGCACCTTTCTTTTTCAGCACCGGAAATGTCGATGGCCGTATGGCGGCAGCCTCGCGTCCCGCAGCGGGGGGGAAAATCGAGATCGAGGCCGCAGACGACTTCGTGATTACGGGCCAGACCCAGATCACGAGTGCGACATTCATTGGGGTGATCACGGGCGCAATTCCCACCGTTGGCGAAGTCGCGGTAGAAATCTATCGGGTCTTTCCGTTTGATTCCGTCATCCCGCCGTCGGGCAATGTGCCCACACGGGCGAACTCACCATCGGACGTGGCTTACGATACACGCGATTCCGGTTTAGCAACTTTGTCTTTTTTGACGAGTACGCTCTCGCCCAACTTTACCGCCCAGAACTCGGTGTTGAATGGAATCAACAAGTCCCCGAACCAGACAACGGGCGGGGAAGGTCCTGTCAGCGGGATGGAGGTGCAGTTCACCGTCAACTTCGTGACGCCCTTTGATCTGGCAACCAACCATTATTTCTTCATCCCTCAGGTACAGATTACAGGCGGTGAGTTTTACTGGCTGTCGTCAGTTCGCCCGATCGTGGCACCGGGCACGCCTTTCGCACCAGATTTGCAAGCCTGGACCCGGAACGCGAACCTTGATCCGGACTGGCTGCGGATAGGCACTGATATTGTGGGCGGTGATCCCCCACCGACATTCGACGAGGCATTCACCCTTACAGGACAAACAGTAGCGGTGCCGGAGCCTGCTTCGCTCCCACTTTTAGCTGCGGGTCTATCTGCCCTTGTTTTCGCCCGTCGCCGGAAGAAGACGGCCTAACAGCAATCTCTCACTGTCAGCATGCAATCGGCGGCCATTGGGCCGCCGTTTCGTTTGGGGTGGTAAGCCTTGCCCAAGAGCTTGGTTTCTGCGGGGTATTGTTAGATCAAGACGCTCATTGGGAATGTCCGCTTTGGGTCAAAAGCGGTCATTCCAGCCGAGTTCGCCCAAAACCCTCTGCCCTAGGCCAGGGCTTTGCGACGGCGCAGCGCGCCAATGCCGAAAATGCCGAACAAGCCTGCCGCGAACAGTGCCAGGGTCACCGGCTCTGGCACGGCGACCGCGGCACGTGTCAGGCTGGCATCGAATTGCACCAAGCCCAAAGTTTCCGCATTCGGATCGTCCGCCACCACAAAGTTGGCCTGCGCGAATTGAGCTATATTCAGCGAACCGGCGCAAACAAAACTGCATCCCTGAACACTGGGGTCCAGGCTGTAACCGAACTCCAGTGAGGGAATCGACAGCCCGTCCGCCGACAGCATGCCAATGGCAAAGGGCGGGTATAGCGGGTCGAGATCGGCCTGGGTGAAGTGATAGCCCGCGATATTGAAGGCGAACTGTTCGATCTGACTGGGGCCGAAACTGCCGCCCGGCGTCACGCTGTCGGAAAGCTGGAAAGTTCCATCGATTATGTCGCTGGTGAACAGCGGTGACGGAATGTCGAATGACACGTTGGCCGCACTCAGCTGGAAAATCTTCCCGGCATTGGCGGGTGAAATGCCGAATGCGGCGCCGGCTATGATTAGGGCGGCGAGCTGGGACAGACGAACTGTACGCATGGACACCCTCTGTGTTGCTGTTGGCCGTTGGTTGCCCAGAAAGTTACGGAGCTACCGCGATTGAGCCTCCTAGTTACGTCGGCGGGGCTGCTCTGGTTCAGCCGAAAACTGTAACGAATTGTAGTAGAAGGCACTGCCAGCTCAGCCATACGCGCGTAGACGGCTGACTGGGTCTCAGCTGATGCGTTCCTATGTCCGCTTTGGGTCAGAAGCAGCCATTCCGTCTGACCTGACCAGTGTCCGCTTTGCGCCAAAAGCGGTCACTCGGGCTCGGCTGTCAGGCCTCGCCTAGGGGCTACCTCCTGCTGCGGTTCGCCCGCGCTCATAGCCGGATTCATAAATGGGATTTCCCCTCCAATAGAAATTGAGGAGAAACAAAACCGGGGACTTGTGGGGGCGGTCCACTACGAGGAACGGACCGCCAGCCGTCTTTGTACCCTTTGATATAGGCGTCGCTATTGGCCTGGCTGTTGTCCATATTCAGACCCTAGCGCCGTCCCCAAAACCCCCCAGTCTCAGGATTCAGCCAAACTGTAACAGTGCCCGAACTGCACCATACAGCATTCAAGCCTTTAGACTTCAGGACTATTTGGGTGCGGCTCAACCGGTAGTGGGCTTCGCTTGGCGATTTAATTGCAGCTGGGAATGTCCGCTTTTCTCCAAAGCGGTCATTCCGTCCCGGGCAGCCAAATGTCCGGCTTGCGTGATATCGGCGATCAACTTGGTGCCTTAGTCGGAACGAAACTCGGCCAGCGCCGTTCGGTCAGCATATTGCTTTGTCCAAATTGCTGCTTTCTGCTCAGGTTAAACAATCGATGGATATTGTGAGGCCGCTTCTATGGGCCGGTGTTTTGATGGGGGCCGGAATCGCACTCATGTTTTTAGCATGACGGCCCTTACGAGCGTTCAACAAGCCAAATTCGAGTTGTCGCGAAAGGCTGGCCGTTCAAACTTATGATGCTTAAGCTCGCGACCGCCATATCTCGCTAAAGCAACCGCTCTATGGGCAGTCCAGTGAGATCACTAATGATGGAGGGTTCCCAAGATCGGGAGACGATGCCGGGACGGTATCACCCTTAAGGAGGATGTCCGAATGGTGCAAATGTCAGAACCCGTATTGGGGAACAATCACACTTCTAGCTGAGGCGGTTCCAATGTCCGGCAACCATTCGACCCGAATCTCGATTTTCGGATTAGAGCAAATAGCTCGTAGTATCCTTCTTTTGAGCTCCCGCCCTGATCAGATCATCGGGCGCGCGCCGGCTAAGCCAGCATCCCGGAGGATATTCCAAGGATCCATCTCTTCGATAACGAAATGCTCCTCTGAACGGGTGGGAGAGATTCGTCCAATAGGCATCTTTCTCGATTTTTCGAAAAGATGCGGCATCACCTTAAAAGCGGCACTTTTTTTCCATTTCTGTCCCATTGCAGAGGCGCTGCGAAGCCCAGCGGACAATTTAAACGGCGGGGCAAACCCGTTGGTTCCGAAGACGGCTATCTTAACCGGCGCGCAGGCATTATTGGCGGGCGGGACCGCGCTACGACGGCTCGTCAATTAATCCGACCACTTCAGCCGGGTTGTGAAAGTTCCGTTTTGGGCGAGAAGGCGGCGATCTCGTCAGCCACTGAATCGAATGTCCGCTTTGGGTCAGAAGCGACCATTGGCGGGATCGGGAGTGAATGACCGCGTTTGACCCAAGGCGTACATTGGTGCGAGCGGAGTGCACCGCCGTGCACCCTCACACGGCACTATTTCAAAGCTAAGTAACCTGAAAGCGCCTCTAGTTGTTTGCTATTCCATTCTGCCTGCCGGAACGGAACTGGGGTTTCAATATTGGCAACAATCAGCAAAACTAGAGTTGGTAGGGCGATAGCGTGAGACGCAGTCCAAGCTCACTTTTCGGAACACCCGAGTTAATGATGCCAAGTCCACACCAGCGTTCCTCCGCACGCCGAAGTGTAGTTTGAGAAGCGGCGCCCGGTCGCAGTATGAGTTGCAGTTGAGCCGCGTGCCCAGGCAAGACCCTTGCTAGCATCGTAATCTGGCTGGGACCACAGACTACATGACGAAACCTAACCCCTTGAAGGTCACCATGCTTGGTAAAATTACGCGGCACGTAATCGCCGGCAGGCGTGCTGTAATTGCGGCGACGATCCTCATCACGTTCCTCGCACTATATTTTTCGACGAACCTGCGGATTATTATCGACCCCGGCGCAATCCTTCCGCAATCACATCCTTTTGTAGCATCGCGGACAGTCCTTGAGGACATCTTCAACGAAAGGTACGCATTGCTGGTGGCCATTGCACCCAGCCCCGGGACCAAGAACATTGCGGAAGTGTTGGCGAAGGTGCAGCGGATTACGGACGGGTTAAAAGCCGTTCCTGGAATAGCCAACTCGACTCTTCTAAGTGTGAGCAGCAGGAACGCCAAAGCGATTTCTGCTGGAGGTGTAGGCTTGAACGTCACGCCGCTTCGTAGCGAGTTAGCTCATCCGGAGCGCTTGAAACAGTTGCTGGCACAAAACCCCATATACCAGCAGACAATTGTTTCCCGTGATGGGCGGATGTTCGCTGTGCTTGCAGAATTTCGGCCGGATAAGCGCGGCTATGCCCATATCCTGGAGGAAGTATCGCCAATCATTGACCGCGAACGGACGGCCGGCGTCTCAATCCATGTGAGCGGCCATATTGAGTATCTCGGGGAGATCGAACGATATTCGGCACGCATGATCGTGTTTGTGCCTATCGCTGTCATGTTGATTGGGCTGCTTTTATTCAATGCGTTCCGCAGCTTTCAAGGATTCATCCTGCCGCTCGCTACCGCCATCCTAGCGCTCGTTTGGGTGCTTGGAATTATGGGAGCCTGTCATGTGCCGCTGGATGTCTTTAACGCGACGACGCCCATCCTCATTCTCGCTGTTGCGGCCGGTCATGCAGTGCAAATTCTCAAACGATACTACGAGGAGTATTACACACTTCGTAGCAGCGGTGTTGAAGCACTAACCGCTAATACAGAGGCCATTGTCCTTTCACTAGAAAAGGTCGGGCGCTATATGGTGGCTGCCGGATTAGTGGCGGCTGCGGGCTTTCTGTCTCTGATAGTCTTTGAAATCAAAACTGTCCAAACATTCGGAATATTCGCTGGTCTAGGGATACTCAGCGCGTTGGTAATTGAGCTTACCTTCATGCCAGCGCTACGATCCTGCCTCCGACCGCCTGAGTGGCGTTATGCAAAGCAATCTAACCGAGGCCTATGGAGCTCCCTCATTGCTAAAATAGCGGTTTGGGCAATCACAAGAAAACCCCTAATCTTTTGGTCAATCGTCGTTTTAGTAGCTCTGGCCGGCGCCGCGCAGCTCCGTGTCGAAAACTCAATGAAGGCATACTTTTCTAGTTGGACAACTATCCGGAAAGACGACGCCGCAATCAACGAGAACTTCGCCGGCACGCAGGTATTGTATATCATCGTAGATTCTGGTGAAGCGGACGGTATCAAGCGTCCTCAGATATTAAGAGGAATCCAAGCTATCCAACAGGCCATGGAGAAGATTCCGGGCGTCGGTAAGACCGTTTCCATAGACGACTTCTTGATACGCATGGGCCGGGCCATGGCGGGTGACAGCAACAACGATAATGAGCTGCCACAATCGCGTGAAATAGCAGGCCAATATTTATTGCTCTACAGCATGTCGGGGGACACGGCCGATCTGACGTCTTTTGTGGACTTTGAGTATCGCCGAGCTAACATCAAAGTCTATGTTCATCGCGATGACAGCCCCTTCGTTCTGTCGATAGTCAGGCGAGCTCAGAGCGTCGCAGGAACCGTGCTACCCCAGGGATCGACCGTCAGGTTCGCCGGAGGGGTTGCAGAAGCCGCGGCGCTAAACGAAGTGATGGTGCGGGACAAGTTGCTAAATATGCTTCAAATATCATTAGTGGTTTTCGTTGCTTCGACGCTGTTATTCCGGTCACTCGTCGCGGGTCTGTTAGTGCTATTGCCCGTGGTCATTGCGGTGATCGTCAATTTTGGTCTGTTAGGCTGGCTCGGCATTCCGCTGGACATTCCCACCTCGCTTATTTCCGCTATGGTAATAGGCATCGGAGCAGATTTTGCGATTTATTTTCTGTCACGTTACCGCGAGGAGTTGGGCCGCAACCCTGATGAGGCGCTAATAAAAACGTTGGACAGCGCGGGAATGGCATCATTGTACGTCGCTACGTCGGTCGCAGTTGGCTATGGGGTGCTGGGATTGTCGTTCGGTTTCCGGCTGCACCAGTGGATGGCCCTGCTTATCGCGTCGGCAATGTTTGTAAGTGCCTTCGTGACCCTTAGCCTCATTCCTGTTATTCTCAGGCTTACGCGCCCAAAATTTCTGTTTCGGTAACGCTTGTAGGAAGGCTCATCATGCTTCGATTGTGTCGGACCGTAATGATCACGGGAATGTTATTAGCGGCTATGCCCCAGGCTCATGCTGCGATGGGGACGTCAGCTGACGAGATCATGAACTGCTCTGATCAAGCAACAAAAGTGGTCGGCGCCTTGAGCGATCTAACGCTAACGTTGATTGATTCTTCCGGTCAACAGCGGGTCCGTCAATTGAGCATGGCGACCAAGCTTGAGCCGAACGGTCACGACAATATGCGCCTGTTGCGATTTATCTCACCCGCAGACATCAAGGGAACAGTGACGCTGCTTATCGAACATGGCGGGCAAAGTGATGATATGTGGATATATCTCCCAGCCCTGAAAAAGACTCGCCGGCTTGTAGCAGACAACAAGCGGGATAGCTTCGTAGGCTCAGACCTTACTTTCGGCGATCTTATCGGCCATCAGCCCAGTGACTGGGCCAACACAAATCTACGTGAAGAAGTGATTGATGGAAAGCCAACTTGGGTTATCGAGAGTTCCCCGCGGAACGCAATGATCAAAACGAGTTCGGGATATTCAAAACGGTTGCTTTGGGTCGAGAAGCAGAGCTGCATCCCGCTGAGAACCGACTACTGGGATGATGCAGGCCTTTCCCTTAAAACTGTTCGAACCTCTCGCGTCGAGGGAATGGATGTTGCGAACAAGAAATATCAATTCATGCATTTGGAAGCTTCTAACCAGCAAACCGGGCATAAAAGTATCCTCAACTACAACAAATACACCCTTAGCCAGAAAATTGACGACAGTGTGTTCGCGCCCCGCTCTTTGGACCAATAGCCCCAAGATGAGGCGCTTCTCTGTAGTTCTGATTGGCTTACTTGCCTCCACCGCAGCGAGCGCAGAAGTAGCATTGCCGACTTTGGATTATTCGCTTCGTAACGCGCTTTTCAGTCACGACCCAGGATTCGCATACGGGGCTGCGCAAGGGGGTGTAAACCTATGGCTTCGGTCTGACTACGCGCCCTCTGACCAAGTTCAGTACCATGCGGAAGGATGGGCCCTGGCTACCACAGCGTCTCGCTATGGATCGCGCCGAGAATTCCAGTTGCGCGAAGCATGGATGTCTTGGCGTTTGGACGAACTGGAGTTGAGGGCCGGACGACAGATCATTGTTTGGGGGCGCGCTGACAAACTCAACCCTACGGACCGCATTTCCACGCGCAACTACACCTTGCCGTTTGCGTCGGATGACGACCAGCGTTTGGGAAGCTTCATAGTCCGGGCAGCAGTACCGGTTGGATCGTTCGGGAGACTCGACGTTATCTGGTCGCCGGAGTTCCTATCCAACACCCTCTTGTTTGGCCAACCGCCCTCGGTAGGTATTCGTGACCAACGAGCTAATAGTTTTGTCCCGTCCCAGGGAGCGATCCGTTATGACGTGAGTGGAGGTCAAGTCGACTGGTCGGTCTCTTATTCAAACGGGTTAGATCGCAATCCAGACATCGCCATTTCGACGCCAACCTTCATCGGGCTGCAGCATCATCGTATCGAAACCGCAGGCGTAGATGCGGCGGGTTCATTTCAAGGCTTCGGTCTGCGCGGAGAGGCATCCCTTACCCAAACGGGGAACGATGATGGAAATCGCGCCGACATAAAACACTCATTCCTTTACCTTGTAGCGGGAGCTGACACGGAAATCATGGACGCCGTCGATCTCAACATGCAGTTTATTTTAAAGCATACATTCCATTATACAGCTCCGGGCAGGTTTGCCGTGCCGACAGATCAGATTCTTTCCGCAAGTAACAATATACTATCCGAGCAAATGAGTGATGACCGTTATGGCGTATCGACCCGTATTGCGTGGCACGGCTTCAACGACGCAGCTACGGCGGAGATCTCCTCGGTCCTCTATCCAAAGTTCGGCGAGGCGTATGTGAGCGGAAGAGCAGCTTACGCCCTTACAGATTCGATTCAGGGGTTCGTTGGCTTCCGCTTTCTCAAAGGTGAGGCCGGCAGCACATTCGGTGAACTAAATCGAGCGTCTGTCGGCTTTGGCGGAATAAAAGTCGGCTACTGAGTACCGAATATATAAGCTAACGCCTTGCGGGGCCGGAGTCAGTTGACTTAAACCGGGCTTCGCGGTGCTAGAGACAGCGCAGATGTCGCGGTCAGGCACCGCGCTCGACCGGGTCTAATGACGAGTGCGTGTACCTCTGCCAATCTTGTTTGCGAGCGAGATATGCACCATGGATAAAGCGGTCTCCATCTGTAGTTTTTGCGCGATGATTGCTTGGCCCAATGGAAATTGTAGTGCGAACGAAGAGTGGGTGTCAGCGGAGAATTACTATACCAGGGGTGGTTCGTCGCACGTCAGAGTGAGCCATGGGATTTGCCCTGGCTGTTTCATTAAATCCCAAACTCAATGGCGATTTTAGGCGGACAATTCCCATCACAACCAGCCCAACGATGCACCGAAATACTGTTTCTGCGTCGTGTCTTGCCGCTTGCAAGCACTTAGTGAAACACCCGATTGGCGGCCAACTGAATGTCCGCTTTGGGTCAAAAGCAGCCATTGGTGCGACCTGAGTCGAATGACCGCTTTTGACCCAAAGCGGACATTCCCCCGCACGATCCCCAGGACTTTGAACAGCGCATTGCCGCCCGCTCGTAAGCTGGCACGTAGAAATTCCGGTCTAGCGCTCATTTGCTTGCCGTCGGCCGCTATATCAAATCTAGGCCTGACTGGCTGGCAATTATGACTGATTAGAATTGGAGCAGGTGTTTTGCGGCCAGTTTTTGCAGCACGTCCATGTTGATGCCTTTGGTGTCTCTCAGCTCATCGATATTTGTAAAAGCACGTCCAGATCGCTTTGAGACAATCTCTTGGGCCGTCGCTGCAGGAATTTGCAGTGTCATGGCCAACTGATCGGCCGGTGAGCTATTGAGATTGACCATGGTAATATTTTTGACCAGATAGGTGAGAATGCGGTCCAGCTGTTCGTCTGTCGCCATCGCGCCCCGATCAAGCATGTCTTGCATCGTCTGCTCCCACCTCCGATATGGTCGGGCCGCAGTCAAAAATTGCGCGGAGGAATGACAGGCGGTGCACACCGTGGCGACGGCCTGTCCGTCGGCCGGATCGGGGTCCAGGTCGGAAGCCTTTGTGATCGCCTCCATCTCGCCAGGTGCCGCCTGTGCAGCAACAGAATTTGAGGCGACAAGGTAAAAAGTCAGACCCAGCAAAGCAGAGATTCGATAAGCAAGTCCCTTCATGTTCTTCGACTTTCAAACGCAGGTGGAAGCGCCATATTCCCCGTATAAAAGAGAGATATTGATGCGCTTGTTCGCATAACCAGTTCTAAATTCGAAATCATCTGTTTTATGGATCAGACTGGATTTGAAGATCACCGCCCGGTTGGCGAGGTGAGGGATCTTGGTGGCCACAGCATGGCGCGAGAAAAGATATTCTTGCATCGCATCTTCGCTGCTATTGAGACTGCGCATCAACGGCTCGGTATCAATCGTTTTGTTCCAGATCACCATGCCGCCGCTTTCCGGCTCCAGATTTGCTTCATTCGGGGTGACGTAGAAATTGACATTGACCGCCGCCAGATCAGCATGAGTGTTGGTGCCAAGTGACATCTCGCTGTCATACTTGAAAGCGCCCAGATATTTGAAGCGGTGCGGACCAAAGATGAGCGGCCAGCGTGCGGAGATCTCCTCGGCAAGTTGTGCGAGAAGCGGGCAGGCGAAGCCGTCTGCTGGGATGGCCCCGATATAACCGGCTTCATAGATGCGGTGCCAGACCGTGGATTGGAGGCAGTATTCTCGCAGTTTCTCGAGGGCCGGCTGGGTGAGAAAATCGTCCAGAATGATGAACTGGGGCGAAGCATTGCGCCATCGCGCAAGGACGGCGTTTTCGTTATGAGCCGGATTGATCACCGGGCCCGCGAAGCGGGCACCATCACCTATATGAAAAACCTCCTCTGGTGGCACGCCGAGCGCCGACAGATATTCGCGCTGCTCCTGGTCATGCCGAACTTTGTGCGGCGGCGCGCCAGTGTGCTCAGGCGCTTTGCTGCGGCTGGCCATTCGGGCCCGCGTCATGAAGTGTTCAAACGCTTCACCGATCGCACCCTTTTCGGCCAAGAGGTACGCCAGTCGAAGATGGGCGTCGGCGTGGTCTGCGTCGCGCAACAGCGCCACCTTGAAGGAGGCGATCGCCCGCGGGTTATCTCCCGACATGGCATAGGCACTGCCGAGCTGAAAATGGAAGTCGGCGCTGTCGCCATAAACCCCAGTAAGGCGTAGGAGCAGGTCAACAGCCACCTGTGGTGCGCCGATTCCGATCAGGACTTCAATCAAGTCGAGAGGCGCCTCAGACTGTGCCAGATATGCGGATCGAATCTGGGGAGGCATATATGACAACCGGCTGCGGGTGAGCTGAATTGCCTTCAGGATTGTCTGCCCCGTATCGGCATCGCCGGTGCGCTCCAACATGTCTGCGCAAGCAGTCCAATGCCTCAGCCGCGCCTTCCCCGCCTGCAACGCAGCGGCCAGTTGGCCAAGCGTGTCTCCCACTTGATCCTGTTTGACCATCTGACAACGATCCGGCTGATCCGGTTTTGAATACACCGCTCCAGTCCCCGCTCAATCGGGCACTTGGATGCTGGAACGGGAATGTGCCCGGAAAATAGACGCGGCGAACGTCAGTGATGGCCGATTTTCTATTTGGAGGCCGTTCGCCGTTTGACCGCCTCCGGAACGCCGTTGGCGAACTGGTTCACCACCCTGGTCACATGACCCTTGTCGTCGAACTGGACGTCCAGGAATTTCTCGCTGTGGATGAGGTGGCCATACTCATCGCGCAACTTGCCCACGACCTTGTGCGTCTTCACGTCCACCACGTCACCGGACGACAGGAAAGCGCGCTTTCCGTCCAGGCCCATGGTGATCCAGTCCGCGGGATGATCCAGCTTGAGGGCTTTGGTCATATTCAACTTCCAATTGTCCTGGCCTTCATTGTCGAACACCAGAAGCTGGTTATTGATGGCGTCGCCGATCCAAAGCTCGCTTTCGTCAGGCGTCAGACCGATGGCGTGCATCGGCGCACCATGCCCGAAAAACACCTGATTGGGATCGGCCCATTTCGCCTTCCACATTTCACCGGGGACCTCCACGCGCTTGATCACTTTCCCGGACTTCACGTCTGCAATCTCGAAACCCAGCAGATTGTTCAGGTTGGCGTAGATGCGGCTCGCATCCCAATTGATCACAAGCGGCCTCACATGGTCACTGAACGTGATGGTCTTAATCGGCTTCATGGTTTCCATCGACGCCACGGTGAGGGTCACACCGTTGGGCGCATTGAACACGGTCTTCCCGTCTGGCGACATCACCATATTGTGGTTATTGGGGCTTTGCGGCGTGGGAATGATGCCCTTCAGGTCGCCCGTTCTGGCGTCAATGACGCGATGATAGTTCTGCAAATTGGAACCAACTTCCAGCGTAAGTCCATCGGGCGTGACCGCACCGCGCTCGCAGCACGTGTTGATCGGATCGTAAGTCTTGCTCCAGACAACTTTGTCGGTGGCCAGGTCGAGCGCAATCAAGTGCCCGCGAGTGGAAATGTAAGCGTAGTTGGTCGCCGGCGAGATCATCATGGCGCTAACCTCTTCCGGCTTCATCGAGGCCGGGAGGTTTTGTACCGGAATACGCTTGACGAAGGCATAATTGGCGGCGGGATTCAAAACGATAATCCCTTCGCCGTTATAGACTCCGGAATCTTCATCGTCGGACAACCCGCCTGGCGTCGCGATATAAATCAGCTCTTGGCCCTTGCGCACGAAATGCGGCATCTGGCTAGGTTGGTAGGTCTTGGCGTCGTACGTCCTTCCTCGATACGGACGATCGGCCGTGTTGCGCGTGATCGACGGGTCGAGGCAGTTCTTTTCGTCATCCAGCACGCCGGCGCAGGGCTTTCCGCCCGCATCCAGATTGTCTGGTTTTCCCTGGCCCTGCGCGCTGCCCACGAAGGCCGCAAGCGCCAGAGTCGATGCAGCGGCAAAAAGCGTTTTGCGATCCATCGTCTTCTCCCAGAAATGGCAATATTCTTTGCCTTGCTGCGATGCACCATAGGAACCGCGCAAGACCGTTGTGGAAAGTAAGTGATCAACAACGCGCATTCAATGCGACGCTGGTATGAATCGAACTCTGAAAGCCGCGCATCGTACCGGCCGAGAAAATGTCTCTCACTATTCGAGAGGCAAATGATCCGCAGGAACTTCGATCCATTTACCGGGCCCCTGCTGCAATTTATACATCGACAGTCTGCTGACCTAGTTATCGAACTAGCATCGCGACCAACGAGTAAATATGGGGGAATTTCGCATGACGACACTTCATCAAAAACTGATGCGTTGTAGCTCGATCGCAGCGATGGGCGCCGTGTCGCTCTTGGGCATATTTCCGGCGATCGCCCAAACCGCGGACAATGCCTCGAATATTGAATCGGTAGTGGTTTCCGGCACGCGGCTCACTATCGGGGGCTACGAAGCCCCGACACCGGTAACTGTCATCGGAGCTGAGCAGATACAGCGCGAGGCGAAGATGAATCTGATTGATTCCATCGTAAGCTTGCCGGCTGTTGGTGTTTCCGCCACACCCGATAATGGCAGAAACTCCGGGGATCTCAGCCAAGGTGATGCGGCGCTGAGCGTTATCAATCTGCGCAACCTCGGCATAGCAAGAACGCTCGTTTTGTTTGACGGTCAGCGTGTCGTGTCATCCAATATCTTTGCTGGCGGCGTTGATCTGAGCACTATTCCTACAGCACTGGTTCAGCGCATCGATGTGGTCACAGGGGGCGCTTCTGCGGCGTATGGTTCCGACGCCGTCGCTGGCGTGGTCAACATTGTGTTGGATAAAAAGTTTACGGGTTTGAAGGCAAACCTGGAATATGGGGACAGCACAATTGTTCAGCACCGTCAAATTAAAGCCGCGCTTTCAGCCGGTGGTGATTTCGCTGGGGGCAAAGCGCACTGGATATTAAGCGGTGACCATACTTGGAGCACGGATCCAGTTTGGTTAGGCCAAGCACCTTGGTGGAGCAACGCAACAATTGTTCCCAATCCCCGGGCGAACTTCGCAAACGGACTTCCGGCCTTTATTCACGTAAGAGACGTTGGACAAGGACAGTACACACAGGGCGGGTTGATACGAGGCAATACTGCTGGTGGTGCAGGAAGTAGTATCGCTGCCAACTCGTTGGCCGGAGTGCAATTTGTAAACGCTGGACAGGCAGTTCCATTCAATTTTGGAACTGTCAGTTCTATAAACCCCAACGTCTGTTATGCGGGTTGCACAAATTCTGCCAGAACAACTCCTGCTGCCAGCGGGAGCATGATTGCAGTTCCTTATCATAATTCAACATTATTTGCTTATGTGAGCTATGACATATCTAACGATGTCAAAGCATCTATTCAGCTGAACTACGGCGCGTTTGCCTCGCACAGCACGGGCGGCACAAGAACCTCGACTGTCAATATCTCGGCTGACAATGCGTTCTTGCCGACCACTATTGCTTCCCAGTTTGGTGTATTGTCCAACGGCTATAATACTGCGACGGGATTGGGCGGAACTGCTGCGACGCCGACCCAGGGCATCACCTTGGGAACCATAAATACAAATAACTATGATCTAAATTCGCCTCTTAGCTACGGCAAAGTATGCGACACGGTCGGTATACCATGCCTGAAGTTGAATAGAGCGTTGACCCGCGGCGTCTTTACTCTCGAGGGGCGTTTTTCAGAAGATTGGTCATGGAATCTCTATGCTCAGCATAGTGAGGTGAGGGAAGTTCAAAGCGCCTTCAACGATTCCTACGGCCCGAACTATAATTTCGCAATTGATGCTGTGAAAGTCACGCCAACAAATCAGGGCACATCGAACCTCGCAATTGGAAGCGTCGTGTGCCGTGCGGTGCTGCTGGGTAATCCTGCCGCTGCCGGTTGCGAGCCGTTGAATATCATGGGCAATGGCGTGGCATCCGGCGCCGCTCGGCGTTACGTCAATCCGGGCCTAGACTCATCTTCAGGCCTGTTGAACCGAGAAGTTGTAAAGCTCAACCAGACCGTCTTCTCCGGAACAGTGCAAGGCGAGTTGCCATGGTCACTTCCAGCCGGCAAGGTTGCTATGGTAGCCGGTGGCGAATATCGCCTCGAGCAAGCGGGTCAGTATCAGGCATTGGCAGTCAATGTGACCACTCCCTGGGCGGCGGGCAATTTCAGGAATTATACTGGCGCCTACAATGTGAAGGAAGGTTTCATTGAAGCTGAACTTCCTGTTCTGAAAGATAACATAGTCCAAGACTTGAACGTTAATGCGGCAGGTCGTGTCACAGATTATTCGACTAGTGGTCTCGTCCAAACGTGGAAGCTTGGGGTAACCAGCCATGTCGACGATAACATTAAGCTGCGGGCTACATGGTCTTTGGATATTCGAGCGCCTCTGATTTCTGATTTGGCCTCTCCCGGCGTCGTGGGAATAAGCCAGCTACAATACCCTTTGGGCTCTCCCAGTTATCAATCCCAAACAGCTCAGGGCGGAAATCCAAACCTGCAGCCGGAGAAGGCCGTCACACTCTCGTTTGGTGCCGTTCTGACTCCGCAGTTTATTCCCGGCCTGTCAGTCTCGGTTGACTGGTATACAATCAATATCCACGGTGGCATTTATTCGACTGACTCGCAGACTATCATTAATCGTTGTTTACAAGGCGAGACTAGCTATTGCTCCTTGTTGCTTTTTGATCCTACCAAAAACGGAGGACTCAAGCCCTACCAAGTCAATCAGCTTGCGACAAACGCTGCGGCTATCAGAACTACCGGAATTGACGTTCAAGCCAACTATTCGATGGACTTGTTTGGCGGGTCTCTCGCATGGGAGCTGGCGGGAAATTATACCGCAAGTCTTACCCAAACTGCGATTGGCATTACTTACAATCAGGCTGGCTGCTTGGGTAGCCCGGTCTCTTATGCGTGCAGTGGTTTACCAAAGGCGCGTGCCCGGCTGAGTGCAACTTATAGCGAGGGGCCATGGTCCGGAACCGTTACAGGGCGCGGCTATGGAGAAGCAAATCTGACCAACGGCGTCCAAAATCTTCCTGCCACTATCACGCGAGCCTCCATCTCGCCCACAGGGGTAATCACCCAGGGTGTTGGTGAGGGCAATCTTCTCGATACCAATACCGTAAATCCAGTTGGGTACCTTGATTTGGCTCTGTCGTATCAGTGGAACGGCAACGTGTCGCTTTATGGCGCAGTTGATAATTTAACGAACGTACCACCCCCTGCAGATGGATCAATTTCGGTTTATGATCCCCTTGGCCGTGTGGTTCGAGCAGGGGTACGCTTCAACTATTAAGCGGATCTGGAAAATAAACAGCCTGAAACGCGTTGCGCGATGCCTTTTTGGCATCGCGCAAGCTTTCTCTATAGTTCATGCCATCCAGCCTGACGGATCAAATAGCGAATGTATCAAGATCGATTTCGTGGTCGAACTGCGGTCATCACCGGTGGCGCCTCTGGACTGGGCTTGAATACAGCAAAGCGCATTGTAGAGGAAGGCGGACGGGTTGCGCTCTGGGACTTAGATGCGCAGCGTCTGTCGAATGCGCATATTGAAGTCGGCGCTGACTATACCCATGCGCTGGACGTTTCTGATCCAGAAGCGGTGGCACTGGCGGCAGAAAAGAGCCGTGATGCTCTGGGTAAAATAGACATTCTTGTCACGAGCGCCGGCATCACTGGCGCCACAGTTCCCGTGACCGTGTTTCCTGTGGAAAATTGGCTGCGCGTCATGGCCGTGAACTTGAACGGCCTTTTCTTCTGCTGTCGGGCGATTGCGCCGATCATGGTGGAAAATGGCTATGGGCGCATCGTGAATATTGCGTCGGTGGCGGGCAAGGAAGGCAATCCCAATGCCAGCGCCTATTCCGCCTCCAAAGCCGGCGTTATCGGATTCACCAAATCGCTCGGCAAGGAACTGGCGACCAAGGGAGTAATGGTCAACTGCATCACGCCGGCGACATTTGAGAGTGAAATTCTCAAGCAATTGCCGCAAAGTCAGATCGATTATATGCGCTCCAAAATTCCCATGGGGCGGCTCGGTGAAGCCTCAGAAAGCGCAGCCCTAGTGTGCTGGCTGGCCAGCGATGAGTGTTCCTTTTCGACGGCGGCTACGTTTGATATCTCGGGTGGACGGACGACTTACTAGTTATTCTGGAAGGACCGGAAACGCTCAAAGCACTGACGCGAATCGCCGTCTAGAGGGCTGCGGACGGAAGTGGTTTCCCTAGGCCTAACGAGAGTGGGGAAAGCGCATTGCCTTTCGCGGATACAATGGAGGTAGGGTGGCCGGCTTTCGTAAAGCGATCAGCGATAGTACGCCTTTCCTGTTGAAGGGCGGTACTGTTGGTTGGCATGGTTTGTTCAGCGAGGCCGAGCTGAACTTGCTAGAACGCTATTGCGACGGCTTGGCACTTGAGCCGGCGCAGGTGCTGGGCGATGGATACAATTCTATCCGCACCACAAGAGTTGCCTGGGTTGAACGCGAATCTGAGGTCGCCGAAAGTCTGTATCTTAAGATGGAAGAGATAGTGCTTCGGTTGAATGCAGAACATTTTCGCAGCGATCTGTCCTGTCTCACGACTTTGCAATACGCTCTCTACAGCGACTCGGAATCCGGCTATTTCGACTGGCATATTGATTATGGCCGGGACAGCCGTGACCCGGCGCAGGAACCGCGCAAGCTGACGATCAGCCTGCAGTTGTCCAACGAGACATCCTACGATGGCTGCGATTTAGAAGTACGCGCTGCTCATCTGATCGATGTCGCACCGCGCCAGCGGGGGGCGTTGGTAGCCTTTCGTGCCTATGCTCTCCACAGAGTCACGCCTATTACCCGTGGGATACGAAAATCCCTGGTCGCCTGGGCGGCGGGACCGGAATACCGCTGACCGCCAGCGCACTACCCAACACACTACCGGGCTTCAGATTTTAAGTTCCATAACTTAGGATCCACACAGAACATAAATTCTGCGATCACCGCTTTTGACGCGAGCGGACGTCCGGCTGAGCTAAAGTGCTACCCGCCAGTGCGTCATTCTGATAACATGACTGCGGGTCGGGCTGGGAATATCTCACCCTATTCGGTAAAGGCTCGGCGCTTCCCCCTAGGACGGGCCGGGCCTTTTTCCCGCTTTCCCTTAATCGTTCTTCCCCAGTTGTGAATGTCCGCTTTTGGCGCAAAGCGGACGTTGGGCTCTTGGGGCCGGAATGACCGCTTTTAGAGGAAAGTGGACATTCAGGCTGGCGATAACTGGATTGTGCGCGTGGCTCCGCAAACTGCTGATAGTTTTGGTGGGCTTTCGCAGGGTTGGGCGTGCTGCTGCGGAGGGGGCTCAAAAGCCCTACTCAGTTATTTGGATGACGTCCGCGGGCATCGAATGTCGGTGGCGGTTCCGTCTCTCAGTCTTGTCATCTGATCAGCGATAGCCGCTCTCTCATCACGCCGGCCTCCGCTGGCAGTATGACTTCATGCTCCATCCGGGTAATTGGAAACCTAATCTGGCCGAAGAAGCCAAAAAGGACCTGGCTGAGCTTCTAGAGGGCTGGGTTAGCCGTGATAAACCGACAATTATTTTGGAACTCTCCGGAGTCTGAGTGTCGTTCTTCCCTACAGGCATTGCGCAATCCGGCCGCTGGGCGGGGCTGGATGGCTCGCCGAGCTGATTTGGGATAGGCTTTAGCGCGGTAAATGAGGACACGGTCATGAAAAGAACCATCATCTACGCGATATTGGGAATAATCGTGTCCGTTTCCCCGACTTGGGCCAAGAACACTTGCGTGCGAACACGCGATATCGAGAGCGCCGCCATCTAAAGATGGCAAAACGTTCGTCTTCAAAATGCGCGGCGGGAGTACGCTGGTGAAGCATCTCAAAGGCATCTGTCCGGGCCTTAAATTTGATGGCTTCTCATGGGTTATCCGTGGCGGCAGCGATGAAGTCTGTGAAAACCAGCAGAGCCTGCAGGTATTGCGGTCAGGAGAGATATGCCGCCTTGGAAACTTTGACCAACCGACGAATAAGCCAAAGCTGAATTAGATTACGATTTCATGCCGCAAGACATAGGCGGCACGGGCACGCGCGAAAGCTATGGCCGCAAAGCCTCCTAATTTCAGCACCGTTACGGTGCTGAATGCTGAGATTGCGAGGGTTCAGGGCCGGGATTACGATGGTGAGGTCGTGGAGCTGATCGCATATTGGGAGGCACAAGCATGAGCCGCATTCTGACAATCACCATTTTCGCGCTGATGCTAGCAGGCTGCGCGGACGGCTACGACAAATCCGTCATGCCAACGGCTGCCGCGGGACTGCAGCAGGAGACGGTCGCCTGCAAAGCCAGGTGGACCACGAAAGAATTTAATAGCTATGCCGAGTGGCAGGCCTGCCAATTGACTGCCGAACGCGGCTTTGCCAGGACCATCAACTTGACGAAGATGGATGCGTTTGAAGTATACGCGGCGAACATGCAGGCGCTTGCGGCAGACCGGGACGCCAAACGCGTCACCGATAGTGAAGTCAGATCGAGGTCAAAAGAAACCCTCTGGGCATTTTTGAGGGACTGCGGCTGTAGGCCGGGATGGAAACCGAACCCGAACTACAGCCACTGGCTTTTCATCGGATTCACCTCGCCGCAGCCGCCGGTGATGCCCACGACGCCCTGAAGCATTTTGCAGGATGCGCATTTCTACCCATCGCCCGTAGGCGAGTCCGCGGAGGTCTCAGCCTTTGGGGCCGATGTCCGCTTTTGGCGCATAGCGGACATTATGAGTTGTCTAGGAAATACGGGGCAGAAGCTGACGTGGGGTTATGGGGCTACCGGCAACAGGCCGCGCGCCCGACAGATGCGGCCTTCCGAAATGGTCGACGCGCTGGCAATGTAAGTGCGCGAGGGTGGGGGCGCGCACATGGCGAGTGCCGGGCCCTGCGTATCATGGCAAGTCGTCCGTCCGACAAACCTGGTATGCATTGTGGCGTGGAAGTCAATCAAGGCGGTGGGCCGGAAAGCCCCGTGATCGAGAGGCGGAATAGTTTTGAAACTGACAAGACGTAACGCACTCCAGTTCATGGGTGCCGCCGCGCCCGCGTTGGCGGCGGGCGGAATATTTGCGCCGTCGGTCGCGCAGACTCTCAGGGGCGGCATTGACGTGATGCCGGGCCGCTTCACCAACACGCGCGAGTCTTTAAAGACCTACATCGTTCCAGATTGGTTTGCGGACGCCAAATTCGGTATCTGGTCGCATTGGGGGCCCCAATCAGCGGTAGGCGAGGGGGATTGGTATGCGCGCAGAATGTATATCGAGGGCGAACCCCAGTATGAGTATCACGTCAAGCGCTTCGGCCCGCAATCGCGGGTGGGATACAAGGACCTGATCCCGCTTTTTACCGCAGATCGCTGGGACCCCGAGCATCTGATGGACCTTTATGCCAAGGCGGGCGCCAAGTATTTTTTCAGCATGGGCGTACACCACGACAATTTCGACATGTGGAATTCAAAGTATCAGTCGCGCTGGAATGCCGTGGCGGCCGGCCCGCGCAAGGATATTGTGGGCCTTTGGGCCACCGCGGCGCGCAAGCGCGGGTTGCGCTTCGGAGTCAGCGAGCACCTTTCCAACAGCTTCGACTGGTTTGCTCCGGCGCATCTCGCGGACACCAAGGGACCGTATGCCGGCATTCCCTATGATGGCTCGGATCCCAGGTTTTCCGACCTCTATCATGATTACCGCGCCCAGCCCGCCGGCTTTGCCACGACGGCCAGGGAAATGGGCCGTGTTGCGCCCGACAGCTGGAAACTGACGTATTTCTGGCGCATCAAGGATCTCATCGACCAGCATCAACCGGATCTGCTGTATACCGATGGTGGCATTCCCTTTGACGAATATGGCCTTGGAACGGTCGCTGAGATCTATAACGCCGCGGGCGTGAACATGCGCGCAACCAGACCGAAGGCGTCTATTTCAGCAAGTCGCGATTGGACAGCGCGGCTGGCATTTGCGTCCTGGACCGGGAGCGCGGTGTATCGAGCGAGATTTCGCCGGTGCCTTGGCAGACGGATACCTGCATCGGTCATTGGCATTATAAAAGAGGTCAGACCTACAAGACGCCGAAGAAGGTGATCGACCTGCTTGTCGATATTGTCAGCAAGAACGGGAATTTGCTGCTGAATTTTCCGCTTCCCGCATCAGGCGAACTGGACCGGGATGAGGTGCGTGTCCTGCAGGGCATTACGGACTGGATGGCCGTCAACGCCGAGGGCATCTACGCCTCGCGGCCCTGGAAGATCAATGGTGAGGGACCCGCCATGGCGACGGTTGTCGATCCAAAAGCCCAGTTCAACGAGGGCGTTCAGCCCGATCTTGGCGCGCAGGACATCCGCTTCACGACCAAGGGCGCCATGCTGTACGCCTTCGTCCAGGGCTGGCCGCGGGGAGAAGTGACCATACGGGCGCTTGGGACGGCGAGCGCGCAGCGTCCCGCCAGGGCGGCGGATGTGCGGATGCTGGGCCGCAACGAAGCACTGAAGTTTACCCAGGATGAAAGCGGTCTGCGTGTCGGCCTGCCGGCAGAAAAGCCCGCTACGGCCGACATCGGCATCACCCTGAGGGTCAATTTTGTATAACGCCAAGGCGTCGTCGCCGGGATCGCCCAGTCGATGGCAGTAATGAGCGCTTTTGGCGCACAGCGGACAGTCGTTCCTGAATGTGCTATAGTTCCCAAAGGGAGTATTGACGGAGGGGCAGGGTGAGAACGCTACCGCGCGTCTGCGTCAGCACCCTTGTTGTGCTCCCGCTTCCGCTGGCTGCGTCAGCGCAGAACAAGACCGAATCCGTGACCGTGACCGGCCAGGCGCCGCAAGCCCGCACGGAAACCATGCGCGGCTTCACCCGATCCTATGCCGCGCCGTCCATGCTCACCGGCAAGCTCGCCCTCTGGTCCGTTCCGATCTGCCCTCTCATCATCGGTCTGCAGCCGGCAGAAAAGATGGCGGTGAGCGAACGGATTGAAAAAGATGCCAAAGCCGTGGGAGCGCCGGAACAGGTGCAACAGTCCTGCAAGCCGAATGTCATTGTCGCCTTTGCGCCGAACCCCCAGGAACTGATGACGAAAATCGTCGAAGATCACTGGAACCTGGCCAGAACCGTCTTCGGCGATATTGACGGTCCGATGCACGCCAGGATAGTGCGTTGCCCTCTCAGTAAGTGAATACCGCGATGACCGCTGCCCATGAACAGGGCCGTAAAGACCCGATCAATCCCCCGCAGCGGCATTGGAAGCAATGCGAAATGGCCTCTCACTAAGTGAGACGAGCTGATTGGGCCTTCTGCTTCTGTGCTATTGCCAATCTCTTGATTGACTTATAATTGCCGTGCACTGATCGTCAAATCAGCAAGGGGATACGACAAATGCGGATTCTTTCGACCTTCGTAGCGTTGGCCTTATCGACCTCCGCCGCCTTGGCTGGGAGCGTAGGACCGCTGCCCGCTGGAGCTCCTGCTGGCGTGAAACAGGCCCAAGCGGGCGACAATACGATTTTGCTCAGCGTGCTTGCAGGCGGCGCGATTGCGCTCGCAGCCGTCGTCATATCGAACGGTGGAGGAACGACACTCTCGCCGGTTGTCGTCGTCTCCGCCACCACCGGCTGATCGACTAAATCCAGCGGCTCCCTTACGCTTCGCCGTTACACCTGCACATTCCGATCTCTGACCGATATGCGGCCGCCGCGTGGCAGTGCGCGCCCGCCATCTAATTTCCCATCAAACGGGAGAAATGCCCGGTGTGCCGCGCCGCTCGAAACCGGGCACACGATATTTCTGCAAGGCCTTCTCATCGACATTCAGGCCAAGGCCGGGATATTGCGGCACCTTGATGGCGCCGTCTTGGAAGAGGAAGGGTGTTTCGCCATGCAAAATGGGCCGATAGGCATCCCAGACGTCCCAGGGAAATGCGCTGGGTTCGAGCACACCAATTTCCTGGATCAGTGATCCCATCGCGGCGGAAACCTGAAGCCGTCCCGCCAGGGCCAAGCCGGTCGCCGCATGGGGCGCGATGGGAATATCCCAGGCGTCGCACATCGCTCCGATCTTGCGCATCGTCAGAGGGCCGGCGCATGTCCGCATCTCCGGCTGCAGTATGCCATAGGTGCCGTGTTCGAGGCTTTTGCGGAACGCAGCCAGGCCCTTCCATCCTTCCCCGCCGGTAATGATCAAACCGGGGACTTCCTGGCGCAGTCGCGCCGGTCCCTCATAGTCGTCGCGCGACAAGGGTTCTTCCAGCCAATAGACACCGGCTGCCGCCAACGCCTTGGCGGCCGACAGCGCCTGGTCATAGATCCAAAGGCCCTTGGCGCCCGCGGTGCGGTCCACCATGACGCGAAATCCTGGCCCGCCGGCTGCGAGCATTTGCGCCGTCGCTTCGACATCCTGCCGGTAGTCGGTGCGCATCATCTGGATCTTCATGGCTTTGAAGCCGGCCTCGCGCACCAGCCTGGCCTGATCGGCCTGCGCCTTGGGAGGAACCTGATCTTCCGGTACCGGCCACACATACGTCAGGTAGACCGGCATTGTCTCAAGCTTCGCGCCGCCCAGAAGCCGGCACAGCGGCTGGCCTGCCGCCCGGCCAATCGCGTCCCACATCGCTTCCTCGACGGCGGGCCAGTTCAACAGGCCTTGGGGAAGATAGGCATCAACCGCAAACAGGTTCTTGCCGACCAGCAATGCTGCGGCATTCGGCGCTTCATGGAGCGTTGCACCGAGAAAGGAATATCCTGCGATGCCGGCGTCCGTGGATATCTTGACCACATTGTTGCGCCCGGCGGTCATGCCGCGATAGCTCGGCACAAAGGCCTTGCCGTCCCGCGCCTCGGGCAATTGAATATCGAAGCTTTCGATGCCGGTGATCTTGATTTCAGGTGCAGCATTTTTTCCACTCGCATAAGGCTTCGCTGCCGCGCTAGCCGCGAGCAATGCGCACGTTCCTGCCGCGCCTGCCATGATCGCGCGTCTGCTCGGTTCGCTGGCCATGTCTTTTCTCCGATCTGCGCAGCTGTCACATGCGCCATGCGGCACGGACTAAAGTGCCAGTTCCGACACGTCGCGATAGTTGCCCAATTTGCCTTTAACGAAGGTATTGAACGCAATGGAGTGCCGCTGCTGGCCCGACGTGTTCGGCTCGACCATGTGGGTCAGGCGCGAGGAAAACAGAATGACGTCGTTCTGTTTCGGAATGACCCGGTTTATCGGTGTGTTGTAAATGTTGCGTTTGTTGGGATCCGGCGGAAGATCGATCTGCTGGTAGCTGACGTGCCGGGTGAAGACCATGCTCGCGGTCGGTGCGGGCAGTTCGCAATAATAGAGCGAGCCTGAAAGTATGGAATTGGAATGCGAATGGCCGTGCATGCCGATACCCGGATTGTTAGTCAGCGACCAGGATTGGGTCACGTAGAGCTTCTGCTCGATGCACATGACCTCGCGCGCATAAATATCCAGCAGGTCCTGGATCGCGTCCTTGACGCTTTTGAGTTCGGGTTCCTCAAAAATATAAAGATTCTCCGAGATCGAATTCTCCATGTTGTTGACCATCTTCAGGCCCTGGATGAATTTTATCTGGTCCGGGCTGATGACGCGGGCGATGTTCGCCCGGAAATACGGTTCGACAAACAGCGAATATACTTCATGAGAAATCGCCATTGTTTCGTCCCTAGCCCTGGCCGGTGATATGCGAGGTAGTCCCCTTACATGCCGACATTATCGATTTTAAAAAAAACGGACAAGGCGCGGCGACGTCACCGTCGTCAAATACTGAGACTATCGCCAAATCGGACTTACGATTTCAGCTCAACCTTGTAGCTATGGGATGCGTCGCCCGCCTTCAGATTGTAACTGCCCATGGCGCCCGGTGTTATGGTGATCCTGGCTCCGACCTTCAGCGGGGCTTTTGCACCGAGCCCGTTGACCTCGTGCCAGACCTGACCGTTCTGCAAGGTGGCGACAAAGGCGCCGTCGCCGTCATACTGGACGGATGCGAGGGTGGAAACCGCCACGGGCGGGGCGCTGCCGGTTAGAATTTGCATGAGACTCGCCCGGTGATGCACCGCAGGCGGGGGTTGCGATGCGGGCCGCACTCTTTGCGGCGCGGCTGCCATGGTAGCCGCCGATGCGGCGGGCGGAACTAGGCGTTGCTGAATTTCCGTCGCAGGGGGCAGCCCCAACCTTGCGCGCATCGGCTGCTGGGCTCCGTAAATGCATTCCAGCCATGCCCGGTCGTCCTGGAGAATTCGGCAACGCTGCGCCGCTGCGTAAACGTCGTCGCGCGTATCGCCCATCGCGGGCTGAGCCAGAAGTGCGCTCCCCAGAATAGCGAAAGCAGCAGATCTTTTCATTGCGACTCCATCACGGAATTTTACTTGAGCACGAAGGTGCGCACCTTCCCATGTACCCCTATTAGGTCATGCGGCAAAGGTTCGGTCTAGTAGAATGTTGGGATGTTCAGCGGTACGGTATATGAATTGCCGGCACGAATGCCGGCTTCAAGGATCTACACCTGAACTGATGAGCGCCGCGGAAGACACTTATCGTAAAGGCATAAGTCAGCTAGAAGCCGGAGATTATGCCGGCGCGTTGGCTGCCTTCGACGTTTCGCTGCAGGCGGCGCCGCGCGTAGCCGCTGTTCACTATGGCCGCGGCAACGCGCTGGTCATGCTGCGACGTCAGGAAGAGGCGCTCGAATCCTATGCGCGCTGCGTGGAGATCGAGCCGGGCCATGTTGGGGCTCTGTACAATATGGCAACCGCACTCGCGCAACTCCAACGCTGGCGGGACGCACTGGCCATCCTCGATGACATTGTTACAAAATTTCCCGCGTTGCCCGACGCCTGGAATAATCGGGCCGGCGTCTTGCAGGCCTTGGGACGCATCGAAGAAGGGCTGGACAGCGCCACGCGGGTGCTGAAACTGCGGCCCTCCGATCCACGGGCTTTATACAATGTCGGCATCATACTTTTAGGGCTGAAGCGCTTCGATGAGGCAGGGAAGGTCCTGGCCCAGGCGTTTGAGATTGACCCGAAACACGGCGATTTTCTGGGATGCTTGGCAACGGCCGCCCTGCGGGCTTGCAATTGGGAAACAATCGAGCGGCTGCTTCCCCAGTTATATTCGGCCATTCAGAATGGCTCAGCCGCGATTCCACCATTAACGCTCCTGGCTCTTAGCGACGATCCATTGCTGCAGATGCGATGTGCAGAACTCAACACCCGGCGCAGCCTCGCGAATACCGAATTGGGCGATGCCGTCATCCCGCCCTTGGCGACGAAGGCCTATCTTCACGACAAGATACGGATCGGGTATTTGTCGTCGGATTTCCGCGACCATCCGGTTGCCGCCCAGGTGGTGGGATTGCTGGAACGTCATGACCGGGCGCAGTTTGAGATCGTCGGCCTTTCCACTGGACCAGGCGGGGATAGCGCAATGCACCAGCGTATCATCAGGGCCTGCGACCGGTTTTTCGACATTGGTCAGATCGGCAGCCGCGAGGCTGCAGTGCTTATCCATGAAGCCGAAATAGACATACTTGTTGATCTCAATGGACAGACAATGGGGTGGCGCCCGGCGATCCTGAAATATCGTCCCGCCCCCGTCATAGCGACTTATCTGGGATATGCCGGCACCACCGGCGCCGGATTTGTCGATTACATTATCGGGGATGGCCATGTGACGCCCTTCGAGCTGGGTCCGGCAATGACAGAAAAAATTGTTCAGTTGCCATGGTCCTTCTGGCCAAGTGACACCAAGCTTCCTGAGCCGGAGGCGGTTAGCCGCGCAGAAATAGGGCTTCCCGCCGATGCCTTTGTTTTCTGCTGCTTCAATTCCAGTCACAAGATAAGGCCGAAAATGTATGACGTCTGGGCGCGGCTGTTGAGGTCTGTGCCCGGCAGTGTTCTCTGGCTTCGCGATGGCACGCCGGCCATGAATGAACGATTCCTCGGCGAGGCGGTGGCGCGCGGTATCGACCCGCACCGCATTCATTTCGCCGGCCGGATGGAAAGTTTTGCCCGTCATCTTGGACGCCAAGCCCAGGCGGACCTGTTTCTGGATACGTATCCCTACAATGCCCATGCAACGGCCAGCGATGCATTGTGGGCCGGACTTCCCGTTCTTACGTTGAGGGGGCAAAGTTTTGTGTCCCGAGTATCCTCCGGTCTTCTGGCGAATGCCGGGCTGGAAGAGCTGGTCGCGTCGACGATCGGGGAATACGAAAACATCGCCCTGTCGCTCGCCCGCGATCGTGGCCGTCTGTCTGATATACGCCGGCGGCTGGCGGGCGCGCGCAAAACCGTGTTCGACATGGAGCGGTTTGTCGGCGGCATCGAAGCCGCCTATCTTGAGATGCAGGCACGGGCCCAGCGCGGCGAGAGGCCCGCGGCATTCCGGGTGGGCGACGCGTTAGGCGGCCAGCCCCTGTTGCGGGGCCCTCTCAATATGAGAGAGGGCATCGGAAAGTTGCATTGACAGACAGGGAACGCGCCGGGACGGTTCAAAGTGGCTGGCGCATTCCCGCGCATGCATGAAGACATGATGACCCACAATGACATGTAGTCGAAGAAAATTCCTCGCTGGAACGGCCGCAACAGGTATTGCGGCAGCCGCGCCTTCGCTGGCCGCTACGGTCAGCGATATCCCCATCATCGACTGTCACATCCATCTGTTTAATGGCAGCCGGCCCCAAGGTGCACCCTATAAGGGCGGCCGCGCCTTCCCCGGAGGCGTTGCCTTGCCGTCCATGTATGCAAAGATCGCCAGGCCCTTGGGTATCGTGGGCGTGATCGAAGTCGACGCCAGCCCTTGGCTTGAGGACAATCTTTGGGTGCTGGAAACCATCCAGCCTGAACCGATCATGGTGGGCACGGTCGGCAACCTGAACGCGGAAAAGCCGGAGTTCGGTGAGTATCTCGATCGGTTTGCTAAAAATCCGCTGTACCGCGGCATCCGTTACGGCAACCTCTGGAGATATGACCTGCCCAAGCAGACGGACAATCCGCTAGTCATCGACAATCTCAAGCTCTTGGCCCAGCACGACCTGGTGCTGGAGACGGCGAACCAGAATATCGCGCTGCTGCAGGCCGCCGTCCGGGTCAATGACAAGGTTCCTAATTTGCGCATCGTGCTGGATCATCTGCCGGCGTTCGATCCCTCGCCGGAAAACGAGGCCGAGTACGAGGCGGTCCTGAAAGAGATTTCGCAGCGCAAGAACATCTGGACGAAATTGTCCGAGATCGTGCATCCGGTTCGCCCGCCCGGCTCCGCACCGTCGGCGCCGCCCGTACCCGCTTCCGGGGGGCAATCCGCGCAGTCCCGCCCTCCGGGCCCACCACCCGTCATCGTGCCCGGGCTGGCGGCCCATCGCGAGCGCCTGGACATGCTGATGACCTATTTTGGCGAAGATCGCGTGGTGTTCGGCAGCGACTGGCCGAACGCCGTGGGGGTTTCGGAAGTGCCCGACACCGTTGCCCTGGTGCGGGAGTATTTTTCTGGCAAAAGCCGTGCGGCAGCCGAGAAGTATTTTTGGAAAAACTCCGTCGCCGCGTACAAGTGGATCAAACGCGCGCCAGAGCAGCCAAGCTGATCTGCCCCATGAGGATTTCCTTGAAAAAAACTCCGATTGCCGTGTTTGTGGCGTGCGGCGCTGCCGCGATGCTGTTTTTCCACGTTTCCGCGCAGGAAGCTTCGGCTCCGGTTATAAGCGCCGGCGAGGCGGCCCAGGCGGTTCGCGACTTCAATTCCACCTGCGCGGCCTGCCACGGTGAAAATGGTGGCGGCGGAGACAGGGCCCCCGCGCTGATCGACAATCCTCATCTGCGCACGCTCGATGCGGGCGGCATCGAAGCCATCATCCGGACCGGGCAGCGCGCCATGCCGCCTTTCCCGAATTTGCCCCAGGCTGAGCTCAGCAGGCTCGCCGCATGGCTTCATTCCTTGAACATATCGGGGCTGCAATCCGCGCCTCCTGAACAGGTGGCGGCCGGCGAAGCCTATTTCCATGGCGCGGGTGGATGTTCGGGATGCCACATGGTCCGGGGGGGCGGCGCATCATCGGGACCCGATTTGTCCGCCATCGCGGCGCGAACCACCAAGGCTGAGCTGGAGCATTGGCTCGACGATCCCACCTCCCTGATGGGGAAGAAGTCCTTGCCGATCTGCCCGGGCTACGCCTTCTGCCCGGACTTGCAGTGGGCCATGCAGAATGTCGTGCTGAAATCGGGCGAGAAGCTTCGCGGCTTTGCGCGGCGGCGGACCGAACGTGAGGTCGCCTTGCAGACGCTCGACGGCAAGTTCCGCATGATTCCCATCGAGGCGATTTCCACCATCGTTCAGGACAAGCAGTCCAGTATGCCGAAATTCCATGGCAATACCGCCGGGCGCCGGGATTTGCTGGCCTATCTGGGTACCCTGGGCGGCATAAATGCGGGCGCGCTGGGCGGCGATGTTCCGCCCATCCGGCAATCCGATATCGATGCGGTCATGCATCCGCGCCCCGGTGACTGGTCAACCTATAACGGCAAGCGCGATGGCAACCACCACAATGCGCTGGCGCAGATCACCGTGCAGAACATCAAGCAGTTGCAGCCGCAATGGACATTTGTCCCGGGCGGTGTCGGACTGGAAGGCGAGCCAATCGTGGTGGACGGGATCATGTACGTCACCGGCGGACCCCAGGTCTGCGCCCTCGATGCGGCAACCGGCCTGGCCATCTGGTGCACACCCCGCACCAATGGGCTAGGGGTGCAGCGCGCTGCCAGCGCGCGCGGACCGCGGGCTAATCAAACGCCGCCGCCGGCTGGCCCCAATCGGGGGGTCGGAATTCTTGGCGACCGCCTGTTCTACACATCGGATGACGC
>JACCXK010000161.1 GCA_013697055.1 Alphaproteobacteria bacterium | reverse complement strand
CGACCTCAGGCTCGGCGTCTACGACGTGCTGATCGGCATCAACCTGCTGCGCGAGGGCCTCGACATTCCCGAATGCGGGTTGGTCGCGATACTCGACGCCGACAAGGAAGGCTTCTTGCGCAGCGAGACCTCGCTGGTGCAGACCATCGGCCGCGCCGCCCGCAATGTGGACGGCAAGGTGATCCTCTATGCCGACCGCATCACCGGCTCGATGGAGCGGGCGATGGCCGAGACCAACCGCCGCCGCAGCAAGCAGGAAGCCTATAACGCCGAGCACGGCATCACGCCGCAATCGGTCAAGCGCAACATCGGCGACATCATGGGCAGCATGTATGAGCGCGACCATGTCACGGTGGGGGGCGGCGCGCTGGGCATGGCCGAGGGCGGGCGCGAATTTGTCGGCCACAACATCAAGGCGATCATCGCCGACATCGAAAAGAAGATGCGCGCCGCCGCCGCCGACCTGGAATTCGAGGAAGCTGCCCGGCTGCGCGACGAACTCAAGCGGCTGCAATCCACCGCGCTGGCCATCGCCGACGATCCCTTTGCCCGCCAGAGCGACGTGGCACGCGCCACTCTGGACGCCGAGATTACCTATTCGACAGACGACAGCCCGTCCAAGCCCATTCCCTCCAAGGGCGGACGCAAGCGTTTGCAGCGCGCGGGACGGCCGAATGTTCCGAAAACGTTTGGATCAAGGGCGCGGTAAGCTGCTGTTCGGATGGGATAAATCGAGCCACCCGCTAGCGCGGCAGCGCTACGCTGTCGCTAGCTGCATTGTAAATTGGGGTTTTTGCGCCTATATACGGTCCTACGTGGTTCTTGCGTCCTAAGTCAGACGAAGCGCTTTCAGTCTTTCTGACATGCCCTCCTGCAAGGGAGGCGCGCCGGACGCACCGAAAAACTTCCCTCGATCAGACTGTTTGTTTCCACGGCCGCCCTGGCATTTCGCCCGGGCGGAACCCGATGCCAAAGGAACAATCATTATGACCATCGGAACCGTGAAGTTTTTCAATGCCACCAAGGGTTTTGGTTTTATCTCGCCGGAAGGCGGCGGCAAGGACGTGTTCGTGCACGCCTCCGCCGTTGAAGCGGCCGGCATGCGCACCCTGAATGAAGGCCAGAAGGTCAACTTCGACATTCAGCCGGACGCGCGTGGCGCCAAGGCCGCCAATCTCTCGGCGGTCTAAGTAAAACTATCAGGCGAGGCGGCGTGTAACAGCGCCGCCTCGTTTGTTTTCAAAGGAGAAATCCCATTTCCGATTCCACACCCCGCCAGAAAGACGCCGCCCGCACCGCCAACGGCGTGTTCGCCGCCTGGGAAAAGCGCACCGCGTTGGTGAAGCAGCAGGCCACCGCCGAGAGCGCCTATAACGACGCCAAGACCGTCCGCCTCAAGGCCTTGCGCCTGGAGAAGGAAGCCGCGGACGCCGAAGCCGCCCGCGTGGCCGCGCAGACAGCCCCGCCCGCGACGCCCAAGAAGCGCGCAAAGCGCGTCGTCTGATCCTTGCCGCGCTACGCCATCACGCATCGCACCGAATATCGCTACAACCAGGCCGTCAGCCTCGGCCCGCAAAAGCTGATGCTGCGCCCGCGTGAAAGCCGCGAGCTGCAATTGTTGTCGCATGAGATCACCACCACCCCGCCCGGCACCATCAGCTGGGCGCAGGATGTGTTCGGCAACGCCATCGCCACCGCGGTGTTCGATACGCCCACCGACACGCTGGTGATCGACAGCACGGTGAGCCTGGAACTGACCAGCAGCGCCTGGCCGGTGTTTCCCATCGCCGCCCGCGCCATCAACTATCCGTTCAGCTACTCGCCGGAAGAGCGCACCGACCTGGGCGCGCTGCTGTCGCCGCAATATCCCGATCCCATGGGGCGTCTTTCAAATTGGGCCGCCGCTTTTGTACGTAGTAATCCCACCGACACGTTGGCGCTGCTGAAGGACCTGAATGCCGGCATCACAGGCACCGCCAGCTATGCGGTGCGCGAGGATGAAGGCACCCAGCCGCCGTCGCGCACCTTAGACATGGGCCGCGGCTCCTGCCGCGACTTTGCCGTGCTGTTCGTGGAAGCGGCGCGCTTTCTGGGCTTCGGCGCGCGCATGGTGTCGGGCTATCTGTTCAATCCGAGCTTGCAGGAGACCGACAGCACCACCCATGCCTGGGCCGAAGTGTTCGTGCCGGGCGCGGGCTGGATCAGTTTTGATCCCACCAACCGCCAGATGGGCGGCTTCAACCTGATCCCGGTGGCGGTGGCCCGCGACCTGGGCCAGGCCATGCCGGTCAGCGGCACATTCCTGGGCGCCGGCACTGCGCGCCTGACCGTGGCCGTGCGCGTTAAAGAGGTCTAGGCGAATAGCGACAGCGTATGAGCGCGTCGTGCCGTCTGAGTATTGAATTTGAAAAGGATATGCCCGTGAAAAACAAAGACGCCGTCGAGACCTTCGTCACCCTCTGGGTGGCTGAGAATGTGCGCAGCGTTCCTGGCCTGACCAACCTGCCGCCCGAAGTCGACCGTCTGGCCTCCAGCCTGACGGCAGACGCCCGCATCGAAGGCATCAGCGGCGGCGACCTCAATCGCGCCTTGGGCGACATCGACGACTACCTGACCGGGCAGTACGAGCAGATCGCCGCCGCGGCCTGACCAGGCTTGCCCATGGGGTTGGCGCAATCAAACGATACCAGATCAAAGAAAAACGGCGCCCTGGGGCGCCGTTTTTTGCTTGATGGGACAAGCGAGAGTTGGCTTAAGAGCGCGCGGGCGCCGGGGCCGATGGTGTCTCGGATTTCAAATTGCTCCCAAACAAGGTCTCGCATCGCGTCGACAGGGGCTTTTGCATGATCGCACACGCGGCCGGGCCGGATTCCTGAATGTTGATCACAAGTGCCAGGGCAGCAAGACAGGCTGCATAGACGATGCATTTCAGTTCGGGCGAATCAATTGGCTTGATCATCGCGGTCAATAATCAGTTTTGCTGGAAGCAGGCAATGCGTTGTGCGCCAGGTCCCGGATATCCTCGGGCGCCATCCAATAGGCCCCCTTGGGAGCGTTGACGCGCACCCGGCACAGGGCCTGTCCAAGCTGGCTCATGTTGTCTTGCCAGTGTCGTACGCAGTCGGAAACTGTCCCGTCCACGATGGGCGCCGTGCCATAAAGGAACAGGCTGGCGGGCAAGTTAAGCTCATGATGGATCATCGGGCGGCCTCCGCATCTTTACAGGAGGTTTCATAGCAAGGCGCAGGCCAGACGCCGGCCGGCACCCGGATGCTGCACCCGCCACGCGACAGCGGAGTGACGCAGGCGAGAAGCCAGGGAGACATTCTTCCGCCCGGCGCGTTAAGCTCCCTGTCCTCCCCGGCCGAGGGGGG
>JACCXK010000157.1 GCA_013697055.1 Alphaproteobacteria bacterium | reverse complement strand
CCTGGTGGCTCCGGTGGGCCGCAATGGCCTTCAGCGATTGATCGCCATCCTGGGTAACCCGGATGATGAGCGTGTGCCGGCGGTGGCCCGTGCCTCACTGGCGCCGCTGGTCTCTCAGTTCGGGCTGATCAATGGCCAAGTGCTGGAGAACGACCGGCGGGTCAGGGCGAGCGCCCGGTCCACGGAGCTGGGCTGCCGGCTCATGGAAGTACCCGGCGTCGGCCCGGTGCTGGCCAGTGCCATGGTCGCTACAGTGCCCAACCCCACAGTCTTCAAGTCCGGCAGAAACCTGGCAGCCTGGATCGGGCTTGTCCGCGCCAGAACTCCAGCGGCGGCAAGGAGAAGCTGAGCGGCATCACCAAGCAGGGCGACCGGTATCTGCGCCAGCTGCTGGTGGCGGGGGCTCTGGCTGTCATCCGTTACGCTCAGAGGCATGGAACCAAGCGGCCATGGCTGGTGCATCTGCTAGCCCGGCGCACGCCCAAGATCGCGGCGGTCGCGCTGGCCAACAAGATGGCCAGGATGATCTGGGCCATGATGATGACCGGGGAACGATATAGAGAACCCATGGTAGCTGCGGCCTAGCCAGCAGTACCGGGCAGAGTTTGGGAAGGGCAATCGCGATGTAATGCACCATCGGTCGACACCGAGAACGGGAAAACCCATTTGCGCCAAAGCGCCCTAGAGCGCGTGCTTTTGACCGGGACCCGTCTTAGCGGAAGGCATTATGGCCAGCGGCCTCTGTGTGCCGCACAAACAGGCCGCACACATGGCCGCACCGACCGAAGGACAGAACATCAAGAAAGCCCTTGCCAAAGGGGAGCCGTCCACACATGGCGCAAAGCGGACATAGCCGGACCCGATAACGTTGCCGGGAGGTTGGCGGTGCCGAAGGGACTTTACCATCTAAACGAAATCACGCACTTAGGTTGGCGAACCTGAAAAGCCGGTTCCAATATATTTCAATAACTTGTTTCGCGGTTGGCTAACCGAGCAACGGCGCAGGCAACGTCTGCTTCTGACCCAAAGCGGACATTGGCTATGTCCGGGGACAGTTCAGGTGATACGCAAAGCTCTTCCGATCAGCTGAGGGGCTCTGTTACAAACAGACTGGAAGGCGGACCGCCGTCCGTCGGCCTGGGTCCCAATGGTGTCGTCGTTATTCCGGGCTTCCTGCGCGCCAAAGCGCCGGTCGCTGCTGCGCCCTCGCGGGACACCAGGCTGGCGCTAATTTATTGGCTTATTTGGGATCCGACGTTACCTCCTGCGTGGTGCAGTCGGAGTAATCGTGGCAGGGCAATGGGGCAAGCCGCTGGTCGGGACGGACTGCAACCATCTGCTTGGGGGCGCCCTCTCTGCAAGACGACAAGAACGCCTTGTGGTTCGTCATGGCCTTGTCGGCGGGCGCCATGCTTTTCCAGGTCGCCGCGCAGGTTTTCATGGTGTCGGCGCCGGCCGTTGTGACCATTGTTGGCGAAGCCAGGAAGCCGACAGCGGTCAAGGCGAGTAAAGCGGTCTTGATATTCATGGCTGCCGTCTTCCTGGTCGCTATCGTCGCTTTCTGGCTATAATTCACGAGTCCCGACCGCAAGCCTCAGGCTTCCGGCCACGGGCGATTGGTAGCAAAGTCCCCTACGGTTCCCAAATTCCGCCCTTCCTCGTCAAAGACAATGGCAAAATCAGCCTTGTTCTCGACAAGACCATCCTGCGCGGCCTTCAACACGTCGGCTTGCTCACCATCCCATTCCACCTGGTTCGCGGGCTTGCTGTCCTTCGTGAAATACTGGATGTGGTAGATCATGGCTTAATGCTAAAGCCTCGCGTGATGACGGTTCACCAAAAGTCCAAGCTCAGTTTTTCCCTGCGGGTTTGCGCACAGCAATGGTCTCGATCTCGATTTTCGCGGCCGGACTGCCAAGAACGACTGTGATCGAGGTGCGCGAAGGCTTGTTGGGCTGGTCGGCCACGCCGAAAAATTTCGAATAAGCGCGGCTCCAACCCGCTGAATCGCCGCGGCCCGACTGCGGATCGGCCGCTAGATAGGCATGCATCATTACGATGTCGCCAAAGCCCAGCCCCTTGGACGCCAAGGCAGTCTTAATGTTGCCGAGCGCGCGCGTTGCCTGGGTCTCGGTATCGCCTGAATCGGGACCCGGCGTGCCTGGCGGAGAACCGTCCGGAGCCCGCAAGGTTCCGGTCATGCCGCTGAGATATATGGTCTCGTAGCCGGCCGGCTCGGTCACCGTCGACGAAATCGCCGCAGTCTCTGCCCCGGTACGGACCACGGGTCCCAGCGGCGTAGCAGCGGTACAGGGCGCCAGCGAACCGGCCGTGACAATAACTGCCAACCCTGCAATGTGCCGGCCCAGTTTCGAAATTTTTGTGTCAATTTTCATAACCATCGATCCACCTGAAGTTATCAGAATTACATTGATATCGACGCGACAGTACTCACTTCACGGACCGCGCGGAAGCCCGGCGCGTTATTTTGGTAATGCAGGAATAGGGATCGGAATTTGTCTGCCTTCGGATCGCGTGCAACTTGCTCAAAACGCGGGCGGCCGTGAAGTGGTAAACTATTGTCGGCACTGCGATGCGATGAAATATCAGGCCAGTTGCTGCTCAATGATGTTTTTATGCATAAGCAGCAGGCAATGAAGATAATCAAAAGAGGAGGTAATGCTTGCGTAACTCCGCAATCAGAAATCTTTCTTCTTGGTATGGAATCGTATTTACAAGACCGCGCAAGTCACAATAGGTTCATCTCAACATCGCACTGCAAAAAAATAGCCGGGGGATCGAACAGGAAGGAACCAAAGCAACTTCGCCGCAAGGCGCAACGCGAGAGGTTCCTTAATGTCGCGCCGTTCAAGGCCCAAAGCTTCACTCTTTCTCGGCGCGTCCTTTTTTGTCCTGGCGGCTTCTGTCGCCCCAGTGATGGCGCAGGAAACAGCGCAGGCGCCAACCGAGACTGTGATCGTCACCGGTACGCGCGTCACTGGCATGAGTGCCGCCGACAGCGCCGCGCCGATCACGGTGCTGGGCAGCGACGCTTTGACCCATGTGGCTCAGCCAAATCTTATTCAGTCTCTGTCGCAGACGCTTCCCTCCTTCGAGGCCGAATCGCGGGGCGGTGATACCGGGGCGCTTACGCTTTCGGCGCGCCTGCGCGGCATCAGCCCCAACGACACGCTGGTCCTGGTGAACGGCAAGCGCCGCCATTCCACCGGCAACCTCCACGTGCTGGGCGGCGCCTTTCAGGGCGCAGCTACCACCGACCTTGATCTGATCCCGACCAACGCCATCGATCACATCGAAGTGCTGCAAGACGGCGCGGCCGCCCAGTATGGCACCGACGCCATCGCCGGCGTCGTCAACATCATCCTGAAGAAGAACAATACTGGCGGCATGTTCGGGGCGACGGGTGGCCAATATTACCAGGGCGATGGCAATACCTATGACTTCAGCGGCAATGTCGGCTTCGATCTGGGCGGCAAGGGCTTCCTGAGCATCAGTGGCGAGAAGCGCTTCAGAGGCTTCTCGACGCGCGGTGGTCCTGATCCCCGCGTGGCTGATATCAAAGGCAACGTACTTCCGGGACTCCCGTACGACGCCACCGCGATTCCAGGCTTCCCCCGTCCCGGCTATGGCTTTGGTGATCCTGAATCCCAGCTGACCACGGTGTTCTACAATTCCGAATACAACATCATGCCGAACCTGACGCTGTATTCGTTTGGCAGCTATGGCCGCCGCCTCGCTAAGGCTTGGGAAGGTTATCGTACCCCCGACCAGTCCGGCTTCATCGCCCTGAAGTTCTCCGACCAGCAGTTCCTGGCCCCGGGCAGCTCCAATCCGGGTTGCGGCACCGGCATCACGCCGGCGACCGGCCTGAACGCCTGCTATCAGCAAAACCCCGGCGGCACATACACGACCCCGGGCGAAGTCATTTTCTCCACCGTCGGCTTCAAGCCGCAGGAAACCCTGGCCGAGGATGATTTTTCCTACACCTTCGGCGCCAAGGGCGAGATCGAAGGCTGGAATTGGGATCTGTCCGGCACTTACGGCAAGGATGTCGACAAGATCGGTACCGCCAACTCGGTAAACAGCTCGCTGTTTGTGGACAAACACAACTCGCCCATTAACTTCTATGATGGCTCCTTCATCGCTTCGGAATTGACCGGCAACCTGGACGTTACCAAGAACTTCGATGTCGGCCTGGCCTCGCCGCTCAGCGTCGCCGCGGGCTTTGAAGGCCGAGAAAACACCTATGCCATTACCCAGGGTGATCCGGCGTCCTTCTACAAGGTCGGCGCGGCGTCTTTCCCGGGCTATGGACCGGTCTCCGTGCTGGCCCACAGCCGCAAAAACTATGCGACCTATTTCGACCTCGCCGTCTTGCCGATCAAGGACCTGCAGGTCGACGTGGCTGGCCGCTTCGAGCATTACACCGACTTTGGCGATGCCCATGTTGGCAAGATCACCGCGCGCTACGACATCACGCCGGAATTCGCGGTGCGCGGCACCCTGGCAACCGGCTTCCGCGCTCCGACCCTGCCGGAAGAGTACTATACCCAGACCAACGTGGCGCCGACCTCGGCTACTGTCACCCTGGGTCCGAACTCTCCCGGCGCGAGGGCCGAAGGCATCACGCCCTTGGGTCCGGAAAGCTCGGTCAACTACAGCATCGGCATTGTCGCCCATCTGTGGGACAACTTCAGCGCCACAGTTGACGCCTACTCGATCGCCATCGGCAACCGCATTGTCGGTACCGGCACAGCGCCTTGTAAATCCAACGGCGTGGTCGTCTCCACGGTGGTCTGTAACGCGCTGGTCGCCAACGGCAACGTGTTGGATCCCAGCGTGGTGAGCACGGGCACCTCCGTGTTCGTCAACGGTGTCAGCACCCTGACGCATGGTGTCGACATCACCGCCAACTACCTTTCCGACTTCGGGGATTGGGGCGCTGTGAACTGGACTGGCGCGGCGAACTGGGGCGAGACTTCCATCTCGCGGACCGCGCCCAACCCGGCGGCGCTGGCCGGCATCACGTTGCAGACGCCGACCTCCATCGCCAACCTCACCAGCCTGGCGCCCAAGTTCAAGTTCATACTCGGCGGGCTGTGGAGCCTCGATGCCTGGACGGTCAATCTGAAGGAAGAAATCTACGGTCCCACCGTCGGCTACACAACGCCGGGTTCGGGCCGCACCGCCATTTTCCCGGTCTT
>JACCXK010000145.1 GCA_013697055.1 Alphaproteobacteria bacterium | reverse complement strand
GCCCACAACGACGGCATTGAGCCGCTTGTCGGACAGAAGCTCGTCCAATCCAGCCGCATTTTCGAAAGGCTTGACCATGATGGCGGTCAGATGGACGGCATTCACCGCCACCGCGTCGGACGGCGACGCGACACTGACCAACCCTGCGCCCACGCGCAATGCCGCGCGCGCCGCCAGCCGCGCCGCACCGGTGGCGTGCGCCGGACCACTCACCACCACGCAATGGCCGCGGGCATATTTGTGGCCGTCCGGCTTGGGCCAGGGATAGCGCCACAACGAAGGCGAGTTCTCATGCAGCGTGGTGTTCGCGGCTTCCGCCGGAATGCCGATATCGGCCAATACGATCTCGCCGCACAACACCCGGCCCGGCAGCAACAAATGCCCCGGCTTCTTGCGGAAAAAAGTAACGGTCAGAATCGCCGTGACGTACACGCCGCCGAGCGGCTGGCCGGTGTCGCCGGAAATACCGCTGGGCACGTCGATCGCCGCCACCGGCAGGTCGTTCAAGGCTTCGACCATTTGCGCCGCCGCGCCTTCCAGCGGCCGCGACAGCCCGGCGCCGAACAATCCATCCACCACCAGCCGCGCGCCATCCAGCGCCGCCGGGGTCAGCGCCACCCGCGCGCCCTTCCAGCGCACCGACATTTCGCCGGCGTCGCCCTTATGGTCGGCGTCATGCGCCACCCGCACAGTGAAGCCCTGCTCGTCCAGATGGCGGGCCACGACAAAGCCGTCGCCGCCATTGTTGCCGGGGCCGCACAGCACCGTCACCGGACAAGGTTTGAAACGCGCACCGATCGCATCCGCCACCGCACGTCCGGCATTTTCCATCAACCTCAGGGAGGGCACCCCATGGTCCACCGCAAAGGCATCGGCCCTGGCCATTTCGGCGGTGGTGAGGATCTCGCCGCTCATGCTTTAGCGAAATAGCTTTCCAGCCGCGCCAGCGACTGTTCGATCAGCGACTGCTGCTTGCAGAAGGCAAAGCGCACAAAGGTGTCAGGCGTGCCGCTCTTGAAGAAGGCCGACAGCGGTATCAACGCCACGCCGGCCTCACGGATCAGCCGCTCGCAGAAGGCGAAATCCTTTTCATTGGTCAGCTTGGTGATCCCGGCGGTGAGGAAGTAGGTGCCTTCGCAAGGCTGTACTTCAAAACCCAGCTTGCTCAATCCCGCCGCCAGCACGTCGCGGTTCTTCTGCAGCCGCGCCGTCAGCGCCAGCGCAAACTCCATCTCATGGGTCAACCCATGCGCCACGCCCAGTTGCAGCGCCGGCGAGGTGGTGAAGGTCAAAAACTGGTGCGCCTTGGTCACCACACTGACCAGCTCGCGCGGTCCTGTCACCCAGCCCACTTTCCAGCCCGTAAGGGAAAATATCTTTCCCGCCGACCCGATACGCAGCGTGCGCTGGCGCATCCCCGGCAACGAAGCAAAAGGAACATGCGCCCGGCCATCGAACACCAGATGCTCATAGACCTCGTCGCAGATCACCGCGATCTCGGTGCCGGTCACCACCTTGGCCAGCACGTCCAGCTCCGCAGCGCTGAACACCCGCCCCGCCGGATTGTGTGGCGAATTGATCAGGATGGCTTTTGTCTTCGCGCTGATGACCACGCGCAGCGCCTCTTCGGTCAGCCGCCAATGCGGCGGCCCGAGCTGGATCGCCTTGACCACCGCGCCGGCGCCTTCGGCCATGGGGCGGTAGGAGTCATAGGTGGGCTCGATCATCACCACTTCATCGCCCACGCCCGCCATCGCCATCAGCGCGCCGGTGATCGCCTCTGTGCCGCCGGAAGTGATCACCACTTCGTCCTCGGGGTCGTAGCTCAACCCATAGAATTTGGCGCCATGCGCCGCCACCGCCTGACGCAGCACGGCAAGGCCTTTGGACGGTGGATACTGGTTGGGTCCCTCGATCAACTGCCTGGCCGCGACTTCGCGCAGCGCGATCGGCCCATCCTGGTCGGGAAAGCCCTGCCCCAGATTGATGGCGTCATGTTTCAGGGCCAGCATGGTCATGTGCTGGAAGATGCTGGTGGGCAGGCTGGAAAAGACGGGATTGGGCATGACGGCAATGTTTAGGGGAGGTTTGGCGCGCGAGCGAGCCTCCACTGCCTGACCTCCTAAAGGCAAATGCTCGGTCGAGATTGATGCTTTAGTAGGCAATATGCCTATTATATATGCTATTTTTGCAACCCACCAACAGGCGTTCACTCAAGTCCTTGAACAAGTTGCGCTTTTTTTCAGCAAAAACCGGCACAACTCCTGCTAAAGCGTTAACGGAGCGTCGTGCCCATCCGGGCGCGCGGAGGAGCACATGAAGAAGATCGAAGCCATCATCAAGCCGTTCAAGCTCGACGAAGTTAAGGAGGCCCTGCAGGAAGTCGGGGTCCAAGGCATCACCGTGACCGAAGCCAAGGGCTTTGGCCGCCAGAAGGGCCATACCGAACTCTACCGGGGCGCCGAATATGTCGTGGATTTCCTGCCCAAGGTGAAGATCGAGATCGTCATCGACGAGGACCGCCAGGATGCGGCCGTGGAAGCCATCCAGAAGGCTGCGCGCACGGGCCGCATCGGCGACGGCAAGATTTTCGTCCTCAATGTCGAGGAAGCCATCCGCATCCGCACCGGCGAGACCGGCGCGGACGCTATCTAAGAAAGACCCGCTGGGGCGGGAGCGTCGGCGCGAGCCGGAGCGACCATTAGATCAAGTAATCAACGTTGAAGGGAAGACTGAATTATGGCCGACAAGAAGACGACTGCAGCCGACATCCACAAGCTGATCAAGGAGAAGGAAGTCAAATACGTCGACGTGCGTTTCACCGACCCCAAGGGCAAGTGGCAGCATGTGACCTTTGACCTGATGATGGTCGATGACGACTTCCTGAACGAAGGCACCATGTTCGACGGTTCGTCCATCGCCGGCTGGAAGGCGATCAACGAGTCCGACATGCTGCTGAAGCCGGATCTGGAAACCGCGGTGATCGATCCCTTCTTCGCCCAGACCACCCTGATCCTGATCTGCGATGTGATGGAGCCCCTGACCGGCCAGCATTATTCGCGCTGCCCGCGTTCCATCGCCAAGGCGGCGGAAGCCTATGTCAATTCCTCCGGCGTCGGCGACACCACCTATTTCGGCCCGGAAGCCGAATTCTTCATCTTCGACGATGTGCGTTTTGCCGTGGAGATGAACAAGGCCTTTTATTATGTGGATTCCAAGGAAGGCGCCTACAACACCGGCACCGAATATCCCGAAGGCAATCTGGGCCATCGTCCCGCGGTGAAGGGCGGCTACTTCCCCGTGCCCCCGGTGGACAGCGAGCAGGACATGCGCGGCGAAATGCTGGCGGTGATGCGCGACATGGGCATCCAGCCGGAAAAGCACCATCACGAAGTCGCCACCGCCCAGCATGAACTTGGTTTCAAGTTCAACACCCTGACCAAGTGCGGCGATTACATGCAGATCTACAAGTATGTGATCCACCAGGTCGCCCAGGCCTATGGCAAGACCGCCACCTTCATGCCCAAGCCCATCAAGGGCGACAATGGTTCGGGGATGCATGTGCACCAGTCGATCTGGAAAGCCGGCAAGCCGCTGTTCGCGGGTTCCGGCTATGCCGATCTGTCGGATCTATGCCTGTTCTACATCGGCGGCATCATCAAGCATGCCAAGGCGCTCAACGCCTTCACCAACCCCTTGACCAACAGCTACAAGCGACTGATCCCCGGCTTCGAAGCCCCGGTGCTGCTGGCCTATTCGGCCCGCAACCGTTCGGCCTCCTGCCGCATCCCGCACTCGGCCTCGCCCAACGGCAAGCGCGTCGAGGTTCGCTTCCCCGATCCGGGCGCGAACCCCTACCTCGCCTATGCCGCGATGCTGATGGCGGGCCTGGACGGTATCGAGAACAAGATCCATCCGGGCGGCCCGATGGACAAGGATCTCTATGCCCTGCCCCCAGAAGAGCTGGCGAAGGTGCCGCAGGTCTGCGGCTCCTTGCGCGAAGCGCTGGACAGTCTGAAGGCCGACCATGGCTTCCTGTTGAAGGGCGGCGTGTTCGACAAGGACTTCATCGAAGCCTATATCGATCTCAAGATGGAAGACGTGTACGCCTTCGAGCACACGCCGCATCCGGTCGAGTTCAAGATGTATTATTCGGTCTGATCGGATCGAACTGGAATGCAAAAAGGCCCGGCTCGTTGCCCGGCCTTTTTGTTTGACGGCGCGGCCCAGCCTCGCATCGCGCTTGACCGCGCGATGCTGCGGCGTTCGCCGGGGCCGAAGGTCCACCTGGACCTTCGGCTGTTCCCGGCTCACCCGCGCCTTTTTCTTTAGGCCACTGCACTCGCCGTAAAGCCCGCCGCGGAATCCGGCCGCAAGACCGGGAAGGTCACGAACACCGAGGCGCCCCGGCCAAATTCGCTTTCCAGCCAGGCGCGGCCGCCATGCAGTTCGGCCAGGCCCCGCACCAGCGCCAGACCAAGCCCCGTGCCGCCGGCCTGGCGGTCGAAGCGGTTGTCCACCTGGTTGAAGGGCGTGAAGATGGTGTCCAGCTTGTCGCGCGGGATGCCCGGGCCGTTGTCGCGCACCATGATCTGGAAATCGCCATTGGCGGCGCGCCCGCCGATCACTTCGATCTTACCGCCCAGGGGGGTGAACTTGACGGCATTGGACACAAGATTGATCAGGATCTGCTTGATCGCCCGCTCGTCGGCATAAAGCTCCGGCGCGCTGTCGTCGATCGCGATCACCAGGCTCTGGTCCTTTTCGCGCGCCTTGGTGCCGATCAGCTTCAGGGCGATGTCGAAAGTGCGGGCCGCATCCAGCGGATGGGGCGAGATGTCCATGCGGCCGGCCTCGATCTTGGCCACGTCCAAGAGGTCATTGATCAGCGACAGAAGATGGGCGCCGGAGGAATGGATGTCGCCAGCATAATCGCGATAACGCTCCGAACCCACCGGGCCGAAACATTCCTGGGCGATGATCTCGGAGAAGCCCAGAATGGCGTTGAGCGGCGTGCGCAGTTCATGGCTCATGTTGGCCAAGAAGGCGGTCTTGGAAGCATTGGCGGTTTCCGCCTCGAAGCGCTTGCGCAGCGCCTCGTCGCGTGTCTCTTCCAGTTCGCGCGCCAGGTCCTCGACCTTGAAGCGCAACCGGGCATCCTCGCCCATGCGCAGCACCAGCGGGCGGCCGGTATGCC
>JACCXK010000137.1 GCA_013697055.1 Alphaproteobacteria bacterium | reverse complement strand
CCCCGGATGCGCGGCGTGCTCTGTCTGTTTGAAGGCGTGGTGGCGGGCGCCGCCGATGGTTATGCCCGCATGAAGGCCGCGCCGGCCGCGACCCTGCTGCATCTGGGGCCGGGTTTTGCCAATGCGATTTCCTTTTTGCACAACGCCCGCAAGGCAGGCACCCCGGTGGTCAATATCGTGGGCGATCACGCCACCAGCCATGCGCAATACAGCCAAGCGCCGCTGAGCTCCGACATCATGGCGATCTGCGGCGGGGTGTCGGACTGGCTGCATCAGAGCAAGACATCGGACGAAGTGGCGGGTGACGGCGCCCGCTGCGTGCAGGCGGCACGAAGCGCACCGGGACAAATCGCAACTTTGGTGTTGCCCGCCGATTGCGCCTGGAACACGGCGGTGGCGCCCGCCAGGGCGTTGCCGGTGACGCCGCCCAAAGCGGTGGACAGCGCGGTGATCGACCGCGTCGCCGCCGCGCTGAAGAATGGAAAAAGGACGGCGCTGTTGATGCGCGGCCGCTGTTTGGAACGTGCCGGGTTGGAAGCAGCGGGCCGCATCGCTGCCGCGACGGGGGCCCGGCTGTTCCATGACTATTTCACCCCGCGCATGACCCGTGGGCATGGCCTGCCGGAAGTCGAGCGGGTGCCCTATTTCGCCGAAGACATTGTCGAATTCCTGAAAGGGTTGGAACAGATCGTGCTGGTGGGCGCGCCGGCCCCCGTCACTTTCTTTGCCTATCCGGACAAGCCGAGTTGGGTCACGCCCGAAGGCTGCGACCTGCTGACCCTGGCCGAGGCGGGCGATGACGCGGTGGGCGCGTTGGTGGCGCTGACAGATAGCCTGGGCGCGCGCGCGCCGGGACGTGTTGTGAGCCGCGTGGTGCCGGACATGCCGCTGCATGGCGCGCTGGACGCTTTTTCCATGGGCGCGATCATGGCGCGGCTGATGCCGGACAATGCCATCCTGTCGGACGATTCCCTCACCGCCGGCGGCGGCCTGCAGGCCTCGCTGAAGCACGGACCGCTGCATGACTGGATCCTGCTGACCGGCGGTGCCATCGGCGATGCCCCGCCCATGGCGGTGGGCGCAGGCCTGGCCTGCCCGCAGCGCAAGGTGATCGCGGTGACCGGCGACGGTGCGGCGATGTATTCGTTACCGGCGCTCTGGACCATGGCGCGCGAGCGGCTGGACGTGACCGTCATCGTCTGCGCCAACCGCAGCTACAACATCCTCAACATCGAACTGGGCCGGGTCGGCGCCCTCAATCCCGGCCTCAAGACGCTGGCGATGCTGGACCTGCACGATCCGGTGCTGGATTTCGTCAAGATCGCGCAAGGCCATGGCGTGGAAGCGAGTCGCGCCGAAACCACCACCGAATTCGCCGCCCAATTCGCTGATGCGATGCAGACCCGGGGCCCGCGTCTGATTGAGGCGGTATTCAATGCCTGAATGGTCGATGCTTAGATCGGCATATTATTATGCTCCGATCGTCGAATTTCTTCGGTCAGACCTGAACGCTATCTACGGAGAACTGGGCAGGTATCATGGCCATAGTCAGGAGCTGGCAGAAAAAATGGCGTGGCTGGAGGAAATCGAGCTTCTTCGCCAGGGCCTTCGCAGCATCCCTGAAGGTTGGCTCGCTTTAGAGTTTTCCATTCCCCGTATGGGAAAGAGAGCCGACGCCATAGTTCTGCTTGACGGCATCGTTTTCGTAATAGAGTTCAAGGTTGGAGCCGAACGTTTTACGTCTGCTGCCATTGAGCAAGTTACAGATTACGCGCTCGATCTGAAGAATTTCCATTCCGCTAGCCATGATCGCATCATTGTGCCCGTCGTCGTATCCACTGATGCAAAGCCAAAGCCCATTCAATTGCCACTTTGGGAAGACGAAGTGTCCCCTCCGATTCTTTCCGTGGGCGATCGACTTGGCGAGCTATTATCGTCAGTGGTGCGAAGTCATCGTAAACAGTCCTCGCTTGACCCTCTGGCGTGGATGAATAGCGCTTATAAGCCAACACCAACCATCGTCGAAGCAGCGCAAGCTCTTTATAAATCTCACAAAGTTGAAGAAATAATCACTTCCACTTCAGGAAGGAAAAATCTCGGGGTTACGACAGACCGGTTGAATCAGATTATAGAGGCGGCCAAGAGCAGTGGGGAGAAAGTCATTTGTTTCATCACGGGCGTGCCTGGCGCTGGCAAAACTCTCGCAGGCCTAAATTTGGTTACGCAGCGCAGGCAATTGCCTTCAGGCGAGAATGCCGTGTTTCTCTCAGGAAATGGACCGTTGGTCGATGTCCTGCGGGAAGCTCTTGCGAAAGATCAAAGCCAGAGACGAGATAAGAATGGTGCCCGGATTAAAATCAGCGATGCGCGCCGCAAGGTGAAATCCTTCATCCAAAATATTCATCACTTTCGAGATCACTATCGACAGTCTCCGACACCACCACATGAAATGACGGTTGTTTTTGATGAGGCACAACGTGCCTGGGATCGTGACAAAATCTCTAAATTCATGCGCGATCGCAGAGGTGATAAAGAGTTTGATGTTTCGGAGCCGGAATTTCTGATTGGCGTGATGAACCGCCATCCGGGGTGGTGCGCGATCGTTTGCCTTGTGGGTGGCGGCCAGGAAATCTATGCGGGGGAGGCGGGGCTGTCGGAATGGTTCCTTGCGCTATCTCAGCGCTATCCCAAATGGAAAGTCTTTACATCCGATCAGCTGTTGCAGCCCGATTATCACTGGGGCAAAGACCTTCGCGGCATGATCTCATCTCTGGATCATCAGGTAGACAGTGATTTGCACTTGGCAACAGCCATCCGTTCATTTCGTGCTGAGAAGTTGTCGCAGTTTGTTAATGATCTGATTGCGGGAGATGCAGGCGCTGCAAGTGCCACTTACCAATCGATCAGAAAAACATATCCTATCGTTCTGACGCGCGATCTCGAATCCGCACGCATGTGGCTGCGTGCCAAAGCGCGGGGTTCGGAACGATATGGACTAGTAGCCTCTGCGGGAGCGCTGCGCCTGAAGCCTGAAGGGCTTTTTGTGAAAGCGCCGTTTGATGCGCCCATCTGGTTCCTGAATTCACGGCATGACGTGCGGTCTTCATTCTATTTGGAGGACGCTGCAACAGAATTTGCGGTTCAGGGCCTAGAGCTGGACTGGATTGGCGTGTGCTGGGACGCTGATTTTTCGCGCCAGAGGGGTGGCTGGGTCTATCGAGCCTTTAAGGGGACGCGTTGGCAGAATGTAAAAGCTGGGCGAGATAGAAGATATCTGGCGAATGCCTATCGTGTGCTGCTCACCCGCGCGCGCCAGGGCATGGTCATTTATGTGCCTTTAGGAGATCCGTCGGATCCCACCCGATCTCCTGAATACTACGACGCGATTGCGAGATATTTGGAAGAGTGCGGGGTTCCTATGCTTGAGGACACCGAACAAGAGGTTTTACGCAAAGTCGATCTGACTTAAGCTTTCATAAATTGTCGGGAGGGCTCGCATGACCATCATCAACCGCCGCGCGCTGTTAGGTGCTTCTGGCGCTGCGCTGGCGACGCCGGCGCTTGCCGCCTGGCCGGAGGCGGGCAAGGGCATGCCGAGCGAAGGGCCCGACACGCCGCACATTTGCCTGGGGCCTATTGCGGATTCGGAGATCAATCCGGCGGGCATCCGGCGCTATACCCAGCTCGGCCTCACCCACATCATTCTGAACGGCAGCGGCTATCCCTGGAATGCAGATACCTTGAAGGCCAAGGTCAAGACCCTTGCCGATAACGGCCTCAAGGCCGGTGATATCGGCCTGCCCTGGTCGGGGTCGGCGGGCGCCGGCATGCGCGACATCATTTATGGGCGCACCGGTCGCGACAAGGCGATCGAGGATGTGGAGGCTTCCATCCGCGCCGCGTCGGCCGCCGGCATTCCCATTGTCGAATATAATTTCTATGTCCATCGCGCCAACGAAGCCTATTACGACCATCCCGATCCCACGCGCGGCGATGCCGGGGTGGAGTCGGTGGATTATGCGCGCATGCAGGGCGTCAAGCCGGGCGAAGACGAGGTGGTGCAGGAGGCCGAAACCACCTGGGCCAATCTCAAATATTTCCTCGATGCGGTGGTGCCGGTGGCGGAAGCGTCCAGCGTGCGCCTGGCGCTGCATCCCAACGATCCGCCCGTGCCCATCAGCGCCGGCTCGCCCCAGATCATGTCCACCCTGGCCGGCTGGAAGCGGATGGCGGATATCCGCAAATCGCCCGCCAACTGCCTCATCTTCGATTGCGGCGTGACCCGCGAGCTGGGCGAAAACCCGGTGGAGGTGGCGCGCTATTTCGGCCAGCGCGACCAGATTGGCCATGTCCATTACCGCAATGTGCGCCTGCGGGTGCCGCGCCAGGATTACACCGAGGTCTATCCCGACAATGGCGACAACAACATGCTGGCGGTGATGAAGGCGCTGGTGGCGGCCAAATACAAATACATGATCTTCCCGGAGCATGCGCGCGGGCTGGACGTGGACCGCGATCTCAAGACCAACGCGGCGGCGGCCTGGGCCTATCACACCGCCTATGCGCGGGCGATGCTGCAAGTCGCGCTGATGGAGCGTTAAGCGATTCTGCTTGTCTTGCGGCGGCGGCGCAGTGCGGCTGCGCCGGCGAGGCCTGCGCCAAACAGCGACAGGCTGACGGGTTCGGGAACGTAGCGCACCAGGATCTGGCCCTGCGTCTGGCAGGCGCTGGTATGGGTCAGGGTCGCGGGATCCTGGCCGCAGCCCGGCGAGACCAGCTGCCCATAGTCATATCCGGCCTGCAGCATGTCGGTGTAATAGGTCGAGGCCTGCCCGATCAGCGCGGTCACCGCCGCCTGGAAGGCGAAGTCGGTGTTGATCAGGCTGGGATTCTGAAGCTCCCAGATCGCCATCTGGAATTGCGCGCCCGTCGCAGACGTCAGGGCGTTGGCCTTGGCCAGCATCGAGCCCTTGTACGCCAGGCCGGCGATCTGGTGGTCGAGCGTGCTCTGCTGCGACAATGTCAGCGACGGGGTGATCAGATAGGCGTTCGCGCCGGCTGCGTCGGTCTGGAAATACTGGACGGCGCTGCCGATATAGACGGCGTTGTCGAAATCATCGCACCAGACGGTGACCGGCAGGCCGCCGATCGTGAAGGTGATGGGGCCCGCATAATAGATGCCGCCAACGTTGGAGTTGGTGCCCATGCCCTGGGCCCAGTTGACCTGGACGTTGGACACGGTGACGGGCGTGTAGGGAATCGCCATCGCCGGAGCCGCGCACAGGGCGCTGCCGATGATGGTTAAGGCCGCGAGGAAATGCTTGGTGGTGCTCATGCCGCGACTCGTGGAGCAACCGCGCGCAGAATCAACATTTTCGAGGGGTGACGGTTAACGCGGTAACGCTAGCGGAGTGCGCAATTAGGGCTGGGCCAATGGCTGAGCGAGGTTTCCTGCCGCGCCGGCCCTTATTCCGCGTAGCCTACGCTGTCGCTAGGCCACCGGTGGGCCGGCTTGGCACCATTCTTGTTCACGCGGGTTTGCGTGAATAAGAATGTGGCCCCGGCCCCGTCCGCCCGCAGGCCCGAAGGGGCGAGGACGGACAATCTAAAGACTCAGACCGGGGCCGCCATGAGCGCGCGGTCTTCCCTCGCGGTGAACCGCTCGGTCAGGCACCAGCTTTTCTAGTTCGCTGCGCTCTCAAGAAAAGCTAGGCGTGGTGGCCCCAGTCTGAGTCGAACAGACACGTCCCTTTCGGAACAACGGATTTTAAGTACAGGTTCGTCTGGGCCTTAAGCGGCTGACTAGAAGATTATTTCTGGCAACGGTCAATTGTCGGGTAGTCAAACCGGGTAGTCTCCGTTGTGATGGTTGCAACATGGATGCTTGGGTTATTTCGCATCGTGACTTGTTAGCTCTTGTCCTGTGCGATGAGCGCGAAACACACTAGCGTCCATATGCGAATTTGGGGGTCCAGGACGTTTCAAGGTCGGCGTCTTCGTCCTCTTCTTCATCCGAGGCAGGCGCGGGGTCTTCGGTTGATAGGACGGTGAGCGTGAACCCGTAGTTTCCGAGGCCAATCAACTCTTCGTCGAGCGCGATGCCGCTCGGGCCGCCAAACCACTCGCCAATGTGAGTCTGCCCGCATGCTCGCTCGCCGGCCTGCACCTTGGCAGGCGTGGCGTTGAATGTCCGAGTTAAGCCATTCGGCAAAGGACTTCCTTTTTGGAGGAACGCCAACTGCCCAAGGGACTTAAACTTATCCGACAAAAACGCGTACGCGATGGACGCGTCCCGGCTCATAATCACCGCGATCGGATAGCTCGCACATTCTGCAGCGGCAATCGCTGCGGCCGTATGTGAACATTCAGCCTTGGCGGCAAGCGCGATAATGCCTTCGAGCCCCACTTGGTGGCGGTCGAGAAACTTGGTTGTAAGTTTAGACGGTAGCAAAAGACCAGCGGCGAAATGGTCGGCCTCGAGCTCGATAGAAGATGCTTCGGTGAAGTTCGCGCGCGAGAGATGGGTACCCCCCTGGCGCTGAATTTCCTCAGGATGCCCTGGCAAGAAATAATGGCCCAGCTCATGGGAAACGCTGAAATTTTCGAAGCCTCGATTGTTGTGGTCTTTCGAATAGATAATTTGCGCGCGGCCATCTTACCCTGCAATACACACAAGGGGCCCACTATCGGGACCCGAACGGTGTTCCCGCCAACGGGAGCTGCAATAATATTCGGACACTGGACCCGCACTGACCCGTTATTGGCGCGCATCCCAGCGGCGCGGCGCGCCGGGTCATGTCGACGGAAGTGTGACTTCCGCGGGTCATTTTAAATGGCTGAATTTATGGGGGGCCGTCCGAGCGAAGGCACCATTGTGATCTACGGGCAGCCAGACTTGAACTGGCACAGGCCTTGCGGCCCAACGGATTTTCATACCACTTCGACTTTCGCCGCCGCCTGATGGCGTTCGTGGTCTGGACTATCCCTTCACCGTAGCGTCTCCGCTTTAGGTGCTGCCCGTCTAGTCTCTACACCTTCCCATTGCTGGGCTTGGCTCGGGATTGCCAGTGAAGGGTTCCCCGAATTTGGGCAGTTCTACTCCAAGGGTTTCCCCAAGGGCACTCAATTGCATAAGTCCGGTGCGTCTACCATTCCGCCATGCCCGCAGAGCATCTTTATAGACCGAGAAATGCGTCGGAGAAAGGAGCAACTTATGCCTTTTCTCGCAACACATTCAGGCCTTAAAACGGATCATTTATCGCGCGGATCGCTATTCAAGGTGCGATCCATATGCTCAGCAAAACGCCGACTCGCTTCCTTCTCACGATCACGCTGGCGCTGGAACAATTCCCGCTTTTGCATGCGGATCAGCTCGTTCCCATCCACCAAAACGACGATGCAGCAGACCAGCAGTGTAGGGAGAGAGTTTCTTGCCCGTGACATTCTCTACATCACTTCTGACGGGCGCCTTCGGTCCGAAGATAAAAGCCATTGCGAAGCCGAAACCTACTACCGCAATGATAAGTGAAAGAACAATAGCCATCGTGTGGTCCTTTAAAGTTAATACAAATAGGTGCGGAGGAGGGGGTGTGTTGCAAGGTAGGTGTCGTTGCGTGTCAACTTTCAAACTCGCTCATTTACCGTGGCTTCGTACGCCTTAAAGTTTTCCACCAAGCTTCCGAAAATGCGCGACTTGCTGGGATGAGGTAATCCCACAATGCGAACTGACAACGCTTCTCCGTCAAATAAGGGTAAAGTCGCATGGCCCGCTTTCCATTGCCTCTTGGGCTCGCGGTTTGGGTTTGGAATCTCTGTCCAAGCGCTTGCAACGGATTTTAACAAGGCAAATGCGCTCATCTCACCATTACCGAGCCCAATGATCATTTGCGGCTGCATTTCAGCAAGAAATCGTCGATGCACTTTCCAACACTGAGACCAGAGACGGGGTACGTCCAAAGCGCTAAGTTCGTCAGAACCGCGCGTTGCTACGAAGATTGCGTTTGTCGCAAAGATTTGGCTGACCGTCACTCCCAACGCTTTTGCCAGTGCGACAACCTGGATTTGATGCGAACCTAACTCGATATGCTCACAGACGCCGGTCCTATTGCCGAGGCCCGCGGTTTAAGGTCTCGAACGACAAGTTCCGTGGTGAGACCCGGACGTTCCAGCGCTCCAGAACTGGTATCCCTCACTCAGAGTCTGTGGGAACTTCACTCTGAGAACAGGCCGGAAACAGCCAGCACGCCGAGCCAGAAGACGCCGACGAGCAAGCCCGCTGCAACGTCTGTGGGATAGTGAACGCCTAGGTAGACCCGTGACCAGGCTACCGTCCCAACGAGCAGCGTGCTGAGGATAGTAACAAGTGGCGTGAGCTTCCGGTGGCTGGCGAGAACCAGGCAGATTGCTCCGTAAAATGACACAGCAAAGAAGACATGGCCGCTGGGAAAGCTCAAGGACTCTGGATCCGTACCGAAATAGGCCACTGGACGAGCGCGGTGGACGGCGGCTTTGAGTACCCAATTTAGCAAGAGGGCACCACTCATCGTCGTCCCTAGAGCTATGGCAGACGAGTTCCACCTAACCCATAGAAGCCAGCCGACGACGGCCGCGGTCGCAGGAATTAATACGAAAAGCCTGCCGAAATTACTTACGGTTGTAGCCAAAGAAGTTAGATGCGGCCCCGCCGCTTCATGAACTAGGGCACGAGCCGCATTGTCCCATTGCACGGTGGCGCCGCGCATAACCGCTTCTGCAAGGACGACAAACGCTGTGAGGGCTAGAGCCGGGACGACAACAGATAAAGGACGAGCGTCTTTATTGCACATATCCTTGCGCCGCCGATTCATCAAGCTTCAGACCAGCCTTCTGGGCCTCGTCTGAAGTTAGAGGTTTTTGTGATTGTGAATTTCTGATGGGTCGCGTCCCAGACAAAACAGTCGACCGAAATCGCTTCGCCATCTATGTGTATGAGATTCCAGGCGTTCACTTCGCCGCGCTGACGAACCGAAGTCGCCGTACCAGCGTGAATGAAGAGGGCGGAATAGCCAGGCAGAGCATAATGGGCTGCACTACTGCTGATGCCGCTGACATGAAGATGTCCGGTCAGGATCACGTCGATGCGGCATCGCGCGAACTCAGTCATTGCCATATCGGCTCGCCCAACAATATCTGCGCCGCCCCGTTCCTCCACACCGAATGGGTGATGGGTAACAAGGATGCGGACGCCATTCTGGGCCCCTTTACCAAGGCGATTGCAGCTGTTCGCCACCTGTATTGCGTTGATGCGACCGTTTTTGAACGTGAATGATCGTGCTGTGTTGACGCCTAATACGGCGATCTCTTCATCGGCGAAAAACGGTTCTAGGTCGTCGCTGATATATTTGCGATATCTCTTAAGTGGTGACCACCAACGTCTAAAAATATCGTACAACGGGACATCATGGTTGCCTGGCACCACTATCTGCGGCTCGGGAAGAGTGGCCAAGAATTCGCGCGCAGCTCCAAACTCCTTGGAACGCGCGCGCTGTGTCAAATCGCCAGAAACTGCAACAACGTCCGGCCGCACAGCGTTGATTACAGCAGTGAGTGCAGGAAGTATGGCGCAATTTACGCGCCCGAAATGGAGGTCAGAGATATGCGCGATTGTTCGCAATAGGACCGCCTAACCCGGTTTAGAAACTCGCGTCTGAGGGACGATGACACTTAGACCCTTCGGAAGGATAGAATAGTTTAATGTACCTCGCATGGTTTGGACTTCGCCGTCCGTGGCCACGTGTACATGGTTCTTCTGCGTCCGGATGCTCAACGTATCGGTGGCAAAGGTCGCTAGTTCGCGCGTATCGAACTTTCCTCGGAATGCGTCGATGGCTAGACGAAGCAGTGATGACCGGCTTGCCTGGGGTGCGCGGTATACCCACAGTTTTCCCGCATCTACACAGTCCCTTTTCCCAATCCGCAAGCCGCAGACTTCGTATTGATTATTTCCTATGAAAACAAACGGGGTCTCTTCGCTGACCTCTGGCTTGCCCTCTATTTTCCATCGTACGTAGAGCCGTTGATACCGCCGGAGCACTTGTACGGTCGCAACCGCAAAGGCCCACCATTTCCCATGGCCCTTTTTCTGGATGTCTTCTCGGTGGCGTACGATGGCGGGATAAAGGCCGAGACTGGAGTTGTTTAGAAAGATACTCTCATTCACTTTGCCCACGTCCACATGGATGGTGGACCCGTTTATCACGGTTTCGACCGCCTCCTCTAAATCCATGGGGATGCCCAAGTCTTTGGCGAAGTGATTGAGCGTACCGAGCGGCAACACACCCAATGCAGCATGGCTACCCAGCACGACTGAAGCCACTGCATTGACGGTGCCGTCGCCGCCGGCTGCCACAACAACGGTGCTGCGTTCCGATATGGCGCGCCTTACGATTTCTGGAATGTCACTTCCGTTTTCAGCCAACACTACGTTGACCTCCCGACCGCGTAACCTGAATAGCTCAACAACCCGCTGTTTCGCTTCGGAAGCGCCGTTCGACCTAGCCGATCCATTGATCACGCATGTGACGGATTGGCCTCCTATAGCATGGCGTGGCCTAAGCTGCGGACTTCCAGCAAGTTTCATTATCTAATCCGGTGTCGCTCAATCATAATTCTCCCGCGCCAGCGGGCCTTCTAAACCGATCTGATTAAACACTTGAATCAAAATAAACGAGTGGATCAATGCATCACCACAATAGACAGCGACTGTTCGTAAACGACTATTAAAAGCGGCTGATTGTCATCTATGTCCGCTGGGACCGGGCACGAGTACGAGGGAAGCCTTCCCATATAAACAACCGGTTTGCCTCTCGATCACGGCCACCCTCCTCAGCTGTGAACCAAGCTACGGCCGCACCAACAAGCAACGCCGCACCGACGAAGAACGCTTGTAAAACTGACGCGATCCGCGCACGGCGTAGTTCTCGCGTAGAAGCTTCGATTTCCCGATCCACCCGCGCGGTGGCTTCACTGGGCCCGATGCCAGTGGTGCTACCTACCATGGCGCTAAGGTAGGTTTTGTCCTCTCGAGGAATGCCGTCATGACTAGAGGCCTTCAACAATATCCTCGCAGCTTCGGCGCGACGATAAACTAGGTCTGCAGGGAGACGCTGAGCCCGGAACAGTTCATCCAATTCAGATGCTATGATGTTTTCACCCGCGACCGACTGAGCGGCTCCGGTAGAACCGCCCGAGGGTGCGACCGCCTGGGAGGCAATAGCACCCGCGCCGAGCGCTAGTGCCGCTGTCATTAGAATCGCAAGCCCCCACGTTACAAGGCCGTGCATTCCGTCGCGGAATTCCGCCTCCGCCGAACCAATGTTTAAGGGCGACCGCATGCGGCCGGCGATGTAGCCGCCCAACGCGAATGCACAAAGAGACACGAACAGAAGATACAGGCCGCAAACCACCCAGTAAAACGCGTTCGAGTCCCGCCAAGTCGGCGCCGTGGAAAGAACCGACAGCCCGACGCCTGCCGCGAACGAATGTAGGGTGAAAGAGACTCCCGCGGCAGCTACCGCGCCACCGAAAATCGCAGGCCATTGGAAATGAGAACTGCGGATGGCAGCCGTGGTCTCTCCCACCGCGCTCATCAGTGAATTCCAATGAATGAGAGAACTGCCAGCACGACGACTACGAGACCTACAAGATAAATGATTCCGTGCATTTCTGTCTCCAGTTTTGAAAACTTCTAAAGTCCGCCTGAATTGCGGCGCGCCTTGCAAACGCCTTGTTGTAGCCATGGTTCCACGACCCGGCGGGCGAGACCGGCCTGGTGGCAGAAAAGGCACCAAGTGGCACCCGGCGCGTTGCTTTGGAATATCCTCCTAGCCTCATCCCGGGTACTTGTTTTGGCACTCACTGATCTCCTGACTCGTAAAATGCGGTACCCCGATCCTGACGCGCATGAACCCGGCTGCATGTCCGAAGAGGATGTTCAGGTGTGCTCAGACCCTATCGCAGGGTATGTCGATCTTTATTGTTCTTGCCACCGCTTCACCGAGCCAAGAATCTTGAGTAATGGGACTGACATTTCTTGGCCCGCGGGATGGACTCGGGAACAGGCGGAGGAATGGCGTGCAGGAAAAGGCCTCGTCCAGCCGAGTGCTTCCACAACATCACAGTAGAATCTCGCTGGGCTCAAAATTTGAACCGGCGACATGATCCCTCCGACCCATCGCGATTTCTTGCCGAGGAAGAATTATGAAGGGCCACCCCAGACTCGATAAGGGCGGCACACTTGGCCCAGTTCGCGCTCTACTCCACGACCTCGCTCCCGTGATCCGCGGCTTTTGGGCTCGGTCATCAGTCTATCTTCGGAAAGGCACAGCACGCCGTGCTGTGAATCTTGTGACGTTAGCAAAACGGATATACTCCGAGTTTTCAGAAGACCGTATCCCGGCAGTGGCAGGTGGCATCACCTTTTTCTTTCTACTAGCGATTTTTCCTGCCATTGCCTGTGTGGTTTCTCTTTACAGCTTCTTCGAGGACCGTAGCTCGCTCCTCGAAGGGTTGCAGATGGTATCGGGATTTCTTCCGGGGGGCGCTATTTTGGTTATTTCGACCGAATTAAAGCGCCTCATTGCCACAAAGCCGGCTGCTCTGGATCTTACATTCGCGTTGGGGTTCATAGTTGCGGTGTGGAGTGCGAGTGGAGGGATAAAGTCCATAATAGACGGTCTGAACATTGCGTTTGAGACTGTTGAAACACGAGGCTTTCTAAAGCTGACTATCGGTACGTTGCTGCTGACGGTTGTGGTTGTGACCTTGGCAGCCGGTGTCATCTATTTAAGTGTCACGCTTCAGAAACTTATTGCGTCCCAGCACAGCACGCTGCTGCAGACGACCTATAATATTTTGGTATGGCCGCTGGGCTTTTGTATTTGTTCTTCAGTAATCTCAGTAATCTATCGCTATGGCCCAGATAGGGTGCGAACGCCGTGGTGTTGGATTACTTGGGGAAGCACTTTTGCTGCCCTCTTCTGGCTCCTCGGAACCTGGCTATTTACATGGTACGCACTCCATTTCGGCAGTTACGACCGTACGTACGGAGTGCTAGGCGGAGCGGTGGGCTTTTTGACATGGATTTGGCTTTCAATTGTGCTTCTCCTAACTGGAGCGGAAATCGTTTGCGAGTTGGATTTGAAACGTTCGCCCAAGGTTAATCGTCCCGGCTCAAGGGCGCGTCCGCCGCGCAAGGCGTCCACCAAACTCGCTGACTAATATTCACGCGGAACCAAACTGCCCCAGCAAGGGTGGCCTTAGAACGGACACAGGATGCCGGTCCGACACATTTTGCGTGGAGTTTCGATCGTGATCGCCGTTGCTAGAAAGGCCAGAAGGAATCCGGCCTCTTTGGTGCGTCAAACTAAAAATGCGATAGAAATTCATCATGGCCATAATGAAGAATAATAGCTGGCGAGATAATAGCGCCCAATCGCGTCATGCGATTTGCGAGCCAGGGCGTCACGTGACCGCCGTGCAACGGCAACCTCAACGCCGTGTCGCTATAGTGAGGCCGGCACAGGAGCCGGCGGCAGCGTGCTCGGAGCGGAGTCCGGCGGTAGTGCTATTGGCTTAGAGACCGGCTGCAGCCCAATCGGCTGGGGTGTCGGCGACAGCCCTGCGGGCTGAGTTTCGATTGGCGGCCCTGCCGGCTGGGATGGCGGCGCCGGCTCGATTGCAGACGGCTCCAACCAGGTCGGCCAACGAGCGTAGCGTAGGCTCTGGAATGTCGGTCCTTGCATCGGCGAGCAGCAACCTGGCCCAACATTCCATGTTTTCGTCATTGCCTGTGCTGATAGAGATCCGGGCGGGCCCGGGCTGGCGTAGTGCCGTAGTACATAAACGCACCTTCCGCCGACGGCCGAGGGCGGAGCGGCATTTGCACCCAATTGCGTGACTGCACTCCGGGTCTCCGCTTGAGGGCGCGAGGGAAGCGAACCGCGAGGGACCTGCTTCGCGCCCGGAACGTTTTCCCGAGCGATGTGTTCCATATCGGGCAATCTCAGCATAGTCGTGACCGAGGAGTTGTTGGCATGATCTCAGAGAATGGGAACTCGGTAAGGCAGCTTAGCCGGGAGGCGGAGATCACCCGCGAGGGCCTTGAGACTTCGGTGCTGGAGCTGAACAGCAAGGTCGCCGGCACCATCGACGATCTGAAAGATCGTCTGTCGCCGTCCCATATCAAGGAGGAGTTCAAGGGCTTCGTGCGCGAAGAAAGCAGTCAGATTCTCTCGTCCATCCAGCGCAAGGCACACGATAACCCCCTCCAGGCTGTCGCCATCGGGGCCGCGGTCGCTTACCCCTTGTGGGGCATTTTGAAATCCATCCCGGTACCGTTGCTGCTCATCGGCGGCGGCGTCTTGCTATCAAGACAGAACAACGGAAAGCTTTCCCAAGCGGTCAGCGACAAGGCGAATGATCTGGCCCAATCGGTGAAAGACGCCGAAGGCACGATGGTCGCCAGCGTCAACGCTATGAAGGATACCGTCAGCGACAAGGCGCAAGACCTCCTGGATTCTGCGACGGGAACGGCAAACCAAGCGGGTCGCAGCGTGAAGGAAACCTCTGCGGAGGCCTTGGACAAGGTATCTGCAAGCGTGTCTGATCTCGGTGACGCGGGCGCCCGGGTAGCCGTCCGCTCCAAGACAGCCATCGAGGATCTAATCGACAAAAACCCGCTCGTAGCCGGCGGTCTTGCATTGGCGGTGGGCGCGTTCATTGCCGCATCTATTCCCATATCCGAAGCGGAAAACAGAATGTTCGGCGAAACCAGCGAAGACGTCAAAGATTCCGCGCGCGGCGCGGTCGCGCAGGGCGTGGAGCGCGCTAAGGACACCGCCGCAGGCATTGTGGGAGATATCGCCGCCGCCGCCGCTCGCGAAGGCCTCTCAACCGAAGGGCTTTCTAAAACGATCGAAGGTACGGCGGTCGCGGTCAAGGCGGTCGTGGATAAAGGCCTGACGACAGCGCTCGGGAACGGCGCCGGGACGGAACTCGCCTCAGATGCTTCACCTACCAACTTGAATTAACGGAGAATTTTCATGACCATCTCGGACACGTCATTTGATAACGGCCCCTCGCGCGGTGACTCGAATGCGAGCCTGGCAGAGCAGGCACGGCAGGTCGGCAGCGACTTGAAACAGACAGCATCGACCGTCGCGGATTCCGTTACCAAAGCCGCCAAGCAGGAAGCAGACGAAATCGGAAATGCTGCGAAGGATATCCTTGACGACACGACCGAAAAGGTGAAGTCGGCCGTCAGTGAGCAGAAAAATGTTGGCGCCGAATATCTCGACAAGGTGGCCCACGCGATCCATCGCGCGGCGGGAGAGTTCGAGGCTGACGTCCCTCAGGCGGCGCGCTACATCCGGCGGGCGGGCAGCGAGCTTAGCACCGTGGCCAAGGCCGTACGTCAACGCGATGTGCGGGAGCTGATCACAGAAGTCGAAGATGTTGCCCGGCGGCAACCCGCGCTGTTTTTCGGCGGTGCCGTTGTCCTGGGTTTTGCGGCGTTGCGCTTCCTGAAAAGTGCGCCTCCGTCATCCGCTCAGGTCACGGCGGACACGATAAACTCGCCTGCTCAATCGTAAACCAGGAAGGCGCGCAATGTTACCCACCGACAGCAAGTCAATTTCCGCCCTGTTCGGCGATGTGGTCGATCAACTGGGGCATCTGGTTGTAACAGAGGTGCGCCTTGCCCAGGCGGAGTTGTCCAAAAAGATAGACGAGGCTGGAAGGGGCGCGGCATTGCTGGTCGTTGCCGGGGTTTTGATGATTCCGGCTGTTGCCATGGTGCTACTTGCCTTGGCGACGTGGCTTTCCCAGATGGGAATCTCCGAGCCGTTGTCCTATCTCATATCCGCCGTGGTCGGAGGCGCTTTGAGCGCGGCATTTCTGGTTACCGGCTTAGGCCGGCTGAACCCCAAAAGGCTCAAATTGAAGAACACCATGCAGCAGCTCAGTCAGGACGTTGCCGCAGCAAGGAACCTCGCCAAATGACAATCGCTACAAACACAAATACTAGCGGCGCCTTCGTGAAGCAGTTGAACAACGCCATTCGCGAAAATCCCGTTGCTGCGGGGTTTCTTGGCCTCGGAATTCTATGGATGGTCTTTGGCGAGACGAAAATCGCTTCATTTTCAAATGCGTTGCCGGGCGCGGCTCGGTTTGTCACCGACGGTTTCCGGAGTGCGTCGGAAGGTGCCGGGGCTGCTGCCGCCAAGGTGGCTGGCAAGGTCGATGAAGCGGTGCAGTACGCCAGCGACGCTGCCAAGGCGGGCGTCGAAGGCGCCGTCGATACCGCTATGTCGGCGAAAGTGGAAGCCTCCCGCACGGGCGTCCAGGTTGGGCGGCAGATCGGAAATTCCGTACAGAAGAACTTCGCCGTAACCTTGGAAGCGCAGCCGCTCCTCTTAGGCATTGTAGGCGCTGGTATCGGGGCTGGAATTGCGTCCATGTTTGCCTCTACGGCCGTCGAGCAGGAACTGGCGGGAGCCGCCGCTGCTAAGGTGAAGGACCAGATCCGTGATATTGCGAGCCAGGCCGGTGAGCGCGCCGAGAAGGTGTTCGATGATATCAAACAGGAAGGGATCGTTCAGGGATTCACGGCTGCATCTGCGAGCGAGAGCCTGCAGAACGCCGTAGATAAATTGAGAGCCACCACCGTCGCTGGCAAGGAAAGCATACTGACCGGCTCTCCCTGACAGAGTGGGAGCAAAAAGCCGAGGTCGCTCGGCGAAGCTTATCTTCGCCTACCTCCAGGCCGTCATCGCAATAGCAACGTCCGCTTTGGGTCAGAAGCGGCTTTCCGCTCTGGTAAGGCCAACGTCCTTCCACCAAAAGCGGAGTTCGCAATGCGCATTTTGGATCGCCCCAACTCCGGCGACCATTCCGGAAGCCGACCGTTCCACTTCTGATCAACGGTTCATGCCAACCGTACGGAACCGTCCGTATGGCCGGCCTTGCATGGAAGGAATAGCAGAGAGTGCCCCTAAGAGGTTCACGATCCATGATTCCTGTGGCCAACTAGGGGGGCAATCGCGGCTTGAGATATTTTGCCCAGATGGCTTAGTCTGCACGCCTTACGGGCGAAGAGGACAAGATGAACGCCATCATTCCAATCAATGAGCCCCAGCGGATGATGGCGGTACGGCGTTACGATATCCTCGATACGCCGCCAGACGGCGCTTTTGATCGCATAACCGCTCTAGCAGCACGCCGCTTCAACGTACCTATCGCGATAATCAGCGTCGTAGACACCGACCGTATCTGGTTCAAATCGCATCATGGATTGCCGGTGGAGCAGATTGACCGCAAGCCTGGGCTCTGCGCGTCTGCCATCCTCACGCAAGACCCGCACATTCTTGAAGACGCCAGCACCGATATCCGCTCGCTCGCCAATCCCCTTGTTGCGGGCGATTTTGGGCTGCGCTTTTATGCTGGTGTCCCCTTGCAAACGAGCGATGGCTTTAACCTTGGAACGCTGTGTGTAATCGACAAGCAGCCCCGGACTATCGACCAAGGCCAAATAGATGATCTCACCGACCTTGCGTCGATTGTCATGGATCAGCTGGAGCTTCGGCTCTCCGCGCGAACCGCAGTGGCTCAAGCGCAGACTTTAGCGCAGGAGATTGACCACCGTGTCATGAACAGCCTTCAGTTCGTATCCAGTATGCTGGCGATGCAAAGTCGTTCACCAGGAAACGACGCTGCACACCAACTTGAGGTTGCAGCCAATCGCGTCGCCACGGTTGCCCGCGTTCATCGACATTTTTCAGCGGGCATTGTCGGCGATGGCAACGACTGCCTCGCATTTATAAGGCGCTTGTGTGAAGATCTGTCGGGAGTTCTAGGAAAAACCATTGTCGTTGAGGGAGACGATGAGGAGGTTTCCGCGAAAACGATGCAGTCAGTTGGCCTCATTGTAAACGAACTGGTTACAAACGCGGCAAAGCATGGCGACGGCACAATTGCCGTGTCGTATCATATCAGGGGCAGTCAACGGATACTTACAGTGAGTGATCATGGCGGCGGACTACCCTCTGGGTTTGACCCCAAAACGGCGAAAACCGGACTAGGTATGAAGGTCGTTGGATTGCTAGCCAAACAACTCGGCGGCGAATTTACTGCCAATCCACGGAGCAAAGGGCGCGGCTCGGAGTTCTGTGTCACTTTTACTGCCTGACAGGAACGCGCGAAGCCGAAACTTTTGATTGTGGGTTTAACAACAAATTCAAACGCATGGCGACCTACGCCCTTCGGAACGCTTACCCGTTCCCGCCGTTCTTAACAGCTTCGATACATGTTGGGTCTACGGAGGCGAGCTTGTCCCGGATTTTGATAGTTGAAGACGAAGTGCTTATTCGTCTTGTGCTTGCGGAGGTTCTGGAGTCAGCAGGTTTCGAAGTAGTTGAAGCCGGCAGCGGTGATGAAGCCGCCGAAATATTGGAGCAGGGTGAGCTGACAATCGATCTAGTGCTTACTGATATACGGATGCCCGGTAAGATGGACGGCTTCCAGCTTGCGCTCTGGATGCGCGATAAGTATCCGAAAATTCCAGTCTTCCTTGCGTCCGGCAATACCGGTAAGGCCGAAACAACTTCACAGCTTGCGCCGGGTTATCCTTTCTTTCCCAAGCCTTATAACGTGGACAATGTCGTCAGCTTGATACGCGATGCCCTAAAGTAATGGGTATCTTTTGGGCTTTAGGTGGTCTACAGCACCACAACGCTGCCCAAGGTAGTTGACGCTCTCGCCGTTTCTGCCGGCACAGCGGGAAAGAACCCATTGTTAGACGTAACTTTGCCAACCTTTAGTCTCGCCTATGCATGGGAGAAAAGTTATCTGGCGGTGCGCAGGATGGCGACCGGTAGTGAACGTCTTCAAATACGGATCGGCGCTGCTTTTACATCTAGTTTGTGCCTCCTTAACCGTGAGAACGTTACCCCTGATATTTTGCGCCGAGTACATGCGGTGCGCGAACGACTGACGTGCATTCCTGCTAAGTTTGGAGAGGGGAACGTGGCTGCGACGGCGGCGTTGATGCATGACGACGAAGCACTGAGCATCGCAGAGGAAATTGTGGATATTTTTGATGCGATAGCAAAGTTGTACGGGGTTCAAAAAGTCGCACGTCCTTCTGAATTTTAGCTGCAATTATTTGGTTACTCGGATCTTGTCGCGGTTGCTTTCCAGGCAATTCGGCGCAGATTTCATGGCCACTCGCGCATCGCACGGTCTCGGTGCGGACTTCCCCTCGCATTTCGTCCTAATGTCCGCTTTGGGTCAAAAGCAGTCATTCCGGCCTAGGCAGCCCAATGTCCGCTTTGCGCCAAAAGCGGTCATTCAAGATGCGGCCAGTTTGGACCCATAACACCGGTACAAGGGGCCTTTCTCCGCGCCCTGTCATCGTAGCGTTCAAGGCTGGCGTTTGGGTGCGTCAGACGTGGGAATACCAAAATGCTGCTATCACGAACACCGCAATGATAACCCTGCCAATGACGTTCCACCGGAGCGAGTTTTCGAAGCTGGTCATCTTTGCGCTACCGATCACATCGGGCGGCAGCGGCGTGGGGCCTTGGGGGACTTCAGGCATTTGGGCTACCTCCTGCTGCGGTCCGCCCGCGCTCATAGCCGGATTCATAGTGGGATTTCCCTTCCACTAGAAAGTGCGGGGAAACGAACCCTGGAACCTGGGGAGGCGTTCCGCTACGAGGAACGGATCGCCAGCCGTCTTTGTACCCATTGATGTAGGCGTCGCTGCTGGCGTGGCTGTCGTCCATCGTCAGACACTAGCCCCGGACCGAAAACCTCGCAATCTCAGGATTCAGCTAACTGTAACAGTGCCCGCGTACAAGGCAGCTGTAACTCAAGCCTCTGGCTTACTGATATAACAGAGGGGGGCTCAACTGGAAATTGTCGAGCTTCACTAGGCGATTTGATTGCGGCAAGGAACGTCAGCTATGGGTCAGGAGATGCGATTCCGCCAGCGCTAGCCCAGTGTCTGCTTTGCGCCAAAAGCGGTCATGCCAAACTAGTGTTATTTGACCGGCTATGCCAGCTCCCGGGCGGCTTAATCAAAGGTCCCGGCATTCAACCATTCTAACCGATTATGAAGGGGCGTCGCCAGAAGCCCACTCCACTATCCGATTTCCGTCCTGGTTGTAGGCGTAGACGCAGGCTGTATTGCCTTTTACCACTACTCGCTGTGCTTCTACGATCGCTAGTCCGATCGCTGTGATTTTGTCCTGAGCAAATCCACCGGTGGGTACGCCATCCCGCCTGACATCGAAAGCGCGGCGGACCTGGTTCCAGGTAACGTAGAATTTGACATCATATTCTTTGGCTGGCCGGCCTCGCTTCATACCCGCCATGAACTAGTCACCCTACTTTTAAAATTCGCCGTCATATGCGAGCCATCCTCAAACCCAAAACGCTCTTAGGCAAGTGGGGCATGGTTCTATCGCCGGTAGAATGATTCTCCTGCGCACTCATTGCGCCCGAACCGCCGCTGGTCGGTATAGTTGAGGCATGGTTTTGTCGCTGACCGGTGCCACCTTCCTTTCTGAAGGGGGGGCTCCTAGAACATTCCAGATCTGTTTTGACTTTGTGCAGATCTTCAAACACTGAGCTCCGCAATCTTCTCCAGATTGACAATTGATTGTGATCAAGCCCCAGCCGCGGCTCTTGCGGCATCAACAAGAATACCAATCCTGCATTGAGAGTGAAGCTGGCAATCTTCAGGAATGATCCAAACAACATGAGATTTTAATGTGCGGTCTGCGAGGAAGCGCTGGTGACTGAAATGTCTTGATACAGTGTTTCTTGTTGGGCGGTTGGACCTTCAATCGGCAGCATAATTGTCACTGTTGTCCCGAATCCAACCACGCTCTCTATCTCGATACCGCCGCCATGAAGTACTGCCAGTTCTTTGGTCAGGGGCAGCCCCAATCCCGTGCCTTTTTGACTGATTTTGGATGGCGTTTTTACTTGGCCGAATGCCTGCATGACGGTTGGCAGGTCAGCGTCTCGCATCCCGATCCCCGTATCTGACACCGAGATGGCCACTTTTCCGCGCCGCTTAAACATATCAATGCTTATCTCACCGCCCTCCGGTGTGAATTTGAGGGCGTTGGACAGCAGGTTTGTAAGCATTTGGCGCAGGCGGACTTTGTCCGCCATGATAATGGAAACGCTATCGCAAACGTGAACGCTGACACCAATTCGCGATTTGGTGGCCAGACATTCGAGCTCCCGCACGCTGTCGACTACTACCTCTAAAGCCTCTACCTGCTCGACCTGAAGTTCCAGTTTACCCGCATCGAGCTTGGCGAAGTCGAGAACGTCGTTGATCGCGTTCAACAGTCTCTCACCGCTGGAATGAATAATTTCGGTATAACGTTGATATCGCTCGTCCCCCATTGGACCGAATGTCTGCTGACGCATCATGTCCGAGAAGCCCACAATCGCATTGAGCGGCGTTCTCAATTCATGGCCGGCATCGGCAAAATTTCTCTTACAGTTCGCTACTGCAGCTAGGGCGGAATGCATGCGCTCTTGCGACAGCCTGAGTTGCTCCCTGAGTGCGCCTATTTCCCGCACATAGTCGAGTTCGTCGGTGTTTAGCGGCTTGAAGACAATGAACAGCCCGCCGGATGGCAGCAAGGTTATCCTGGGCTGGAGGGCGGGCCAGGTTTTCCCGCCTGCGATAGACTGCCTTTTAGGCTCCACATAAGACAGGGCCGCAATTTCACCGATGACTTCGCCGGTAGAAAATTGCTGATGGAGTGTTTCAACAAATCGGTCTTCGAGCAAAACAGGAAAGCGCTCTCTGAAGTTCCGATTGCAGGCAGAGATCCTCTTGTCCGGCGATACGATAACAGCCGGATCAGGGAGGATTTCGAAGACCTGCTGGAAATCAACACCGTCGGATGGGAGTTGTTTCGATGCGAGGCTGAGAACGGTAGGCATGACAGAGCTCCCCAATATGGAAGCCCCCAGTCCCAAACAAACAGCACGCCACTCTCAGGGAATATGGTTAACAAATTGCAAACGCTGATTTGAGGTCTGGGACGGGACATCGGTTCGCTTTTCGCGGTCCGGGAGTGGCCTAGCCTTCGAGTTCGAGAGGCTGCCAGCCAATGTCCGCTTTGCGCCAACAGCGACCATTCGGGCGGTGAGTGATGTAGGTCTATAGGGCATCCGATAAGTCGCTCTACACGCTTGCCGGCCTTCCGACGGAGTTTGTTCAAAAATGGTCCGAAATTCCATGCAATCTTTAAAATTGCAGGCACCGTTTATATAGCGGGTTCATGGCTAAGAAATAGGCTAAGCCGGCGATTTGAACTGGGGTGGATAATGTTCCAACACATCAAAGTTGTCTCTCTCGCCACTGCAATGCTTGCAGTACTTTCGATGCTCACCAGCCTTTCGACCGCCAGCGTTTCCGTTGACGAAGATAGCAGAACTAGCTTGAACACGAACGCGACAGCGCACGTCTCTGCCTATTCGGCGCAAGCGAGCCTTGCGGCGGCAGCTTCATTCCCCTCAATCGGTATCGGGTACTAACTACTGCAAACATTTTTCGAGGTTAATCGAATTGGTCCCGCGCGCGAATTGAATTCTAAGGTTTTCGGCTCTAACGAAAGAAAAAAGCCCGCTGGCAATTTTAGCGGGCCTTTTTCAAAGAAAGAAGTAATCTTCGTCAGTGCTTTTCGTTCTTCTCTTCTTTATTCATGTCCTTACGCTCCGATCTCTCCTCCTTATTGAAGGCCTTGCGCTCGGCGCGTTCTTCCTTGTCAAAGGCTCGGGCTTCCTTGCCCGTTCCCTTAAAGGCCGCGCGTTCTTTCGCCTCCTTGGCATCGAAGGCCTTCTGTTCAGCGCTTTCCCGGTTGTTGAATGTCTGCTGCTCCGCCTTTTCCTCGGCTCGCGTTTCAGCAGCGATGCTGGGAACGATAGCGCCGCTAAAGCCGATTAGGGCTGCGCCGACACCTAACATAAGCAGTTTCTGCGCGTGTTTCATGGAGTTTCCTTTGAAATTGTCCGAGGTGTAAACGCACGGAATGGGAAAAGGACACTTAAGGACACTTAGAGGTCCCGCACGGGAGCTGCAGAACCGAATGTCCGCTTTCGATCACGAGCCGTCATTCCGCCCCAGGTCAGCCCAATGTCTGCTTTGCGCCAAAAGCTGACATTCTGGCCCCGCGCGCATGGTGTCGTGTCGAGAGTCTGGAAGATAATGGGGCTTACCGTGCGTGCTTCGCTCTGCGATGCACCTTAGCTTTTGGTCTCGCAACTATCGCGCCATCCTCTTTAGGCACCCCTCCTTTGTCGTCACGGATGTCTGCCTTCCGGACTTGGCCTTCGTTCTTCAACCCCGTCCTCATACTGATATGTGCCTGCGCAGCAGTGTCTGCCGTAAGGGCCGTGGCTCCCGCGGGATAGCTGTTCTGCTGCAGTATATAGGCCACCACTGCATTAACCTGGTCCGGTTTGAGAGACCCGGGATCGGACTGGGGCATAGTGTTGGCCACCACCATCAGCAGCCCATCTACCGTAAGACTTTGAGCTTTGGCCATCTCATTAAAGCCTAGGCCTTTTAGGGCTGGAGCGGCCACGCCTTCCAGCAAGTTGCCGTGGCACGCTGCGCAAGACTGTTGGTACACGCTTGCGCCATGTTCCGCCTGAGCCGCTGTGTAAAGCGCTGGTTTCACATTGGCTGCGCCGGATGGATGTGTCATTGCAAGGATGGTCAAGCCGCCAGCTGCAACCGTCTTCACCAGAGTCATCATTGTCTAAGGCTCCCGCGTTTTAAGTAAAGCTTCTTTTGAGGGAGCACACTTTGGCAAGCCGCGCCTGAACCTGTTGTGAACGGAGGCAGCATTGATTTGCCAAAAGTCCGGGTGCTAACGATATTACATAATCCAATCAGATTCGTCCTCTAGAACGCGTATGCGCTGCAATATTCGCTCATCCGCAATAGCGGTCATTCGCCGGTGCTGAACCGCCGGACGGTCCGACGACCGTCAGGTCCAGCGGGTCACTAGTCACCGGCGGGCCATCGTGATGTATAAGGGGTATGATCTCGCGCAGTACCCAGCTTCATACCGCTTATCTGATCACAATCATCATCAAGGGCCTGTTTGGCCTGCTCGAATTCTGCAGCGGGGCGATCATCGCCATATTCGGGCCGCAGCGATTGTATGTCCTGGCACTGCGGGTCATTGATCTAGATCTTTATGAAGGTGGTCACACCCACACGGCCCAGCTGGTGCTGCAAGGTGCCGCGGCGCTCAGTCAGACGCGGGGCTATTTCGTGATCTTCTATCTATTTATGCATGGTGCCCTTAAGATGACCATTACCGCAGTATTGCTGCGCGGGCGTGGCCGCTGGGTGTTTCCCGTCGCCAGTGCAATCTTGTTGGGATTCATAGCTTTCTTTGGCTTTCACCTATCGAAACACTGGTCGATCTGGGTCCTAGGACTAGCGCTGTTCGATACCCTGACACTGACACTGGTCACCAACGAATGGCGCAACTGGTCAAAGGGTTAGGTTAGCGGGTGGCAATTTCCGCGTTTGCATCGAAAGCGGCTATTCCTCCTGTTCAGCTCAATGCTGGCTTGGTGTCTCGAGCGCTCATAAACCCACGGTAGCAATGATGCAGTTCGGTTGCAGGCCAGCGGCGTCCAACATTTCTGCACCCCGCTAGATTTTTCCCCGGTCCTCAGTAAACTCTTGGCGGGGGGCGTGTGATGCCGAATAATGCACTGCGAAACCGCAAGATGCTTGCTGCCTACGAAGCTGGGCGGGCAATCCAGCAATTAGCTCAGGACTATGGGTTATCCGAAACGTCTATCGGCTCGATCCTGACTGGCGAGAGACACAGGCGCGCACTTAGTCCAGACCCTTATTATCGTGCCCTTCGGGAGGCTTAGGCCGCCTGCAATTCCTCGATCAGCTTCACGGTCGCCGCTGTCCCAACGGTAACCCCGGCTCCTACCCCGCAATCTCCGGATTGCAGCAGCTGAAGCAGTGACCAAAGGGAAACATATGTCTTCTCAGCCTTGGACTCCTAGAATAGTCGGGAATGTCCGCTTTAAGCGGCCATTCAGGCCCGGACAACCCAATGTCCGCTTTGCGCCAAAAGCGGACATTCACTGCAAGGCAGGCCACTACTCAGAGATCGAGCACCGGTTTGAACTTAGGCAATATTGCTACCGACTGCATCATTCGATAGAAATCGTGATGTGGAAACTCGCTGCGGTAATTTGAGGCGCCACAGACAATACCCTGGTTATGCCAGCCTATTAAAGTTCCGGCGAAGTCGAGCAATCTATCCGACCAAAATGGAGCAGATAGAATATTGAGCCAGTGGCCAACTTTGCCCTGCACAGTGTGAGAATTTACGGTGTTGGGGACAAATGATGCGACTGTGATCAGGGTATGTATCGAGCCCGCGGGAAGCTCCTGGGCGATTAGCTGCGCATGACCGCCACCCAAGCTGTGACCTACGAGAGTCACGTTAGTTCCTACAGGCCTAGCTCTAATCACTTCCGACGCCTCATTTGCCTTGCGCCAAGAGAAGTTTTGAGTGTACCCGCGTGGGCAGTTCAATTTCGATTGTTCTGTCCAGTCCTGAACCGTGCTTAAAGCGTTAAAACCCGCAATGACAATCATCGCATTGCGCCCGTCCGCTAGCAGCTCATGACCTGATTTCCGCAAAATCAAAGGCGCGGCAGAGTTACGCTTTGGGTTCGTCATTCCGTTATCTGTATGGAACATTTGTGTTGGAAAAACGTTCACGCCCGAGACATCAAAGGAACCCCGATGAGCATTTTCGGCACAATACTGAGCAAGATCTTTAGTATTGGAGGAACGCAGTTGCCGCCCTCTGGAACGAGTCCGGTGCAGTCCCCCGCAACTCCCCAGCACCCGATCTCTTCTGGTGCCAAGCCCGCTGAACCAGCCAACCCGAACCAGCCGGTCGATGTGGAGAAGGTCTTGACAGAGTTGGCCGCTAAAAAGGGCGGAGGCGGTAACTGGCAGACTTCAATTGTTGATCTTCTGAAAATGCTCGACCTGGATTCAAGCCTGTCCGCTCGCAAAGATTTGGCTAAGGAACTTGATGTCCATGCCGGTGCTGACGGCTCGGCCGAACAAAACATCGCCTTGCAGAAAGCCGTATGGAAGAAGCTATCTGAGAATGGTGGGCATGTCCCTGCTTCACTGCGGGACTAAACCTGACCTTATCGACCTAACACGGAGGCGTTCATATGGGCTTACTTGATATTCTTGGCTCGTCGGGAAACCAGCGAAGCGGTATCTCGCCGCTAATGTTGGCTTTGATGGGCGTGCTTGCATATCGCACATTTAGAGGGCAGGGGCGCTTAGCGGATATGCTTGGTAGGAATCACCCTGATCTAACTTCCAGCGGAAACACGCAAAACCCCGGCATGGGGCCGCTGGCAGGTATCCTGTCCGGCGCGGGCCTAGGGAGCGGCGGTCTAGGTGGTCTGCTAGCAGGCGGTGGTCTTGGCGCAATTCTGAGTGGCGGGCTTGGCGACCTTCTTAAGCGTTTCCAAAGCAACGGTCATGGCGAAACGGCCAGTAGCTGGATTGAGTCTGGGCCTAATAAAGCAATCGGGCCTGCTCAGCTGGAAGAAGCGCTGGGCCCGGAACGTGTCCAGTGGCTCCTAGAGCAAACGGGAATGTCCAAACAGGACTTGATGTCTGGTTTGAGTGCGAAACTGCCGGAGGTGGTAGACCAGCTCACGCCTCAGGGGCGGCTCCCGTCCCCCGACGAGGCGGAAAAGATGGTTTGAAACGCATTTCGCCCGGCAGTTCGTCCTAGATGTCGGAACCCCGCAGAATGTCCAACCTTGAGCAAATCAGGGATGAACTCAACATGACAGAGTGGTCGGTCCTTTTAGGGACGCAGGAAGGATTTTCCAACAGCCAAAACGCAAAAGGCCCCACCGCCTACGCTAGGGCCTATCGCAGGATAATAGTGAACCCTGCTTTTAGTGACAGGCCCTACCGTGATCGGGCCTGTCGCCGGCAGAAACTGCAGCAGCCTCTGTCATGTAGTTTCCCGCCTTGGTTTTGCCAAACCAGCGATCACCTTGGCAATGATAGACCTTAGACTTGGTGTTCACCCACACTTGACCGCTTCCTGTCATGGCAGAAGACATGGGAGCGCTTTTGGAAGGCATGGGCATGATCGGTGAACGGCCGGGTGCAGGTTCGGGCGCGGATGCAACGGGCGCTGGTGCAGCAGTTTCTGTTGGGCCCATCCATTGGCCAACCCCTTTGTGACTGCTGCAGGCGCCGCGTTTCGAGGCAGCGGATGAATAGCTACCGTCTTTACAGACCGCAGTGGTGCCAGGAGGCATCGGTGCGGCGAAAACACCACCGCAAAGAGTGGCGCTTACCGCCAGTAAAGCGAAAATCCCAAAACGCATATTACCTCACAATTTGATAATTCTCTGAACCAGAATATTCGCTTGACAGCACCGAGTCCACGGACATTACCGCAAGAAAATGGCCCCGCGGCGATAGATGCGGGACCCTTACATTGATTTGCCGTACTCAGAAACCAAAGCCTATGCTTACGCCGGCACGGCATGCGAAGGACTTAGCTCTAAGGTCTGCCCACCAGACAGCAGGCAACTGCCGAAGTCTCATCAGCATACCAAGCTGCGGATAGGCGGTGCATACCGTCGGCCACGATGAGGGGCAGATCCAGTGTGGCGTCGCCCCCGCACCAGCAGGATAGGCGGCAACTTCTTGCCCTTGGCGATCTTCCTGAGGTTCGCGGCGACCTTGGCGTTGGTGGCTCGCAGCGGAGCCAGCCGTGCAGCACGGACAATATCCTTGGCTGCATGGAGGGTGACTGGAGCTTTACCCAGCGCTTTTGCCAGCGCTACAGCGGCGCGCGGCGCAAAGAGCAGACCGAGATAGGCACGCGCATGCGCGCAGTCTTCGGACTGTTGGCGGGGGAGCCAGAGGGGCGCGTTGCTTTCCATGAGATTAGTGTAACTCAAGCGCCCTCCTCGGTCTCGTCGCATCAGCCGACTTGCCAGTTTTTGACCTCTGCCATCTCCCGAATGTATGCTTTGGGCCAGGATCGGCCATTCAGGCCTGGCTGTACCAATGTCTGCTTTGCGCCAAAAGCGGACATTCGTCAGGACTCTATAATTTTGCCGCGCTATGGCTTAGGTCGAGTCGCTGCTGGAGCGAATACGGCGCACTGGTCAGTCCAGCGCAGCCCCACACGTTCTTCTTTGGTCATGATCTTTCTTTAGCTGCGCGTACAAAAGAAAAAGACCCAGCGATAAACCTGGGCCTTTCTCCAGAGTCTCTAACTAGCCTCCATGTAACAAGGCCTGTCCTCATTCCCGCTTTATCATCCGCACCAAAAGGATCAACAGAACCGCACCGACGGTGGCAGTAAGGATCGATGAAATTATTCCGCTGCCAATGCTGATATGAAGTGCGCCCGCGAGGAATCCGCCAATGAAGGCACCGACGATACCCACGATAATGTCGCCAACGAGTCCGAACCCGCCGCCTTTCACCAATGTGCCTGCGAGCCAGCCGGCAACTGCACCAATAACCAACCAAATAAGAAGACCTTGAGCATCCATTCTGATTCCACCCCGTTATTTTTTTTAGCCCTCTAAGGGGCCGCGGTAGATTATCAGTGACTGCAAACCCTGGCCATGGGTCTTAGCCAAGCCCCAGGGCGCGCTCCAGTAATCTTCCAATTAGGTCAACCTGATATTTTGTCAGGGTAAGACCGGGCTCGAGCTCAAGGTTGGTGAGCCAGGCATTTCAGTTTTCACTAGTGAAGAGAACTGCTTTGCGCCTTTAGGGACGCTGCGGTGCCAGCGCAGAAGGCCATGCGCAGCTATTCGATGCGCTAAAGGGCCCAACGCGCTTCGGTTTATATCGATTTAAACCGATAGGCCAGACGCTCGCTATTCAACAATAAAGGTGATGGAGAGGATCACTCGCCATGCGGTAACTTTACCCTTGTTCACGACGACCTTCATTTCCTTAACCCAAGCACCTTCGATTCCGGTGACAGTCTCGGATGCCTTCGCAATCCCCTTTGACACCGCATCTTCAAACCCCTTCGGGGAACTGGCGATGACTTCAATTACCTTCGCAATAGCCAAATCTCTCTCCTAAGATTGAAAATTCTCACGGCTGCCCAGCTCAGCGGAGCCCAAAATAACCGAGCACAACTGGGACTATGACTATAAGACCGACGATATAGAAGACGTTGTTTATTTGGCAGCTCCGTCTCCGTCACTAGAACCGCTAGAACATCAACGCCGCTGCCTTGGGATTGTTCCAAACAGCACCTTTGGTGGCAGAAGGGACCAGGAAACTTGTACGGGGGCTCCTCTTCAGGCGTCGGAGGAACGAGTGTCCGCTTTGGGTCAGAAGCAGCCATTGGGCTGCCCTCGAACGAATGACCGCTTTGGGGGTAAAGCGGACATTCAGGTGCCGGGGCGGAATGTCCGCTTATGACCCAAAGCAAACAGTATTATGCCAAGGCTTGGGCCAGGGAGGATTTTTGCTCGCGGGCTGGGAGGAACCGCTTCTGGCATCCCAAGGCGGTCGTTTGCATGCTCCAGATTGGAGCACGAACCCTTTCGGGTAAATTCACAATGTCAAACAGCTTATGCCGGCCCCTCAGCGACTTGGAAGAGACGCGGTCAACCGACGGAAGGCCGCGACGCATCCATCAGGCAGCGAACAGTGCCTCGAGCGTTCTAGGGCCTTTCTGAAAGGCTCTCTGCCCTGAGGTGTAGTACCATTGGTATTGGACAAACCCCTTGCGAGCACGGTCCCCGTTCAGTCTCAGGTGCGCGTTTCCTGCGTTATTATCCCGTCATCAAGCGCGGCCGCGAGCTGGTAGTCCGTAAAGCGCCTGATGCAGTCCAACGTAGGATAATGGTTCGGAAGCGTCGCCCGGACCCAGACGACCTTTAACCGCTCGTCGAGGTCGATATTTACAAGCTTCGAAAAGGTAGACTTGTCGATGCCAATTTTCGCAATAAGTAATGCCCGTTCATGGAGGGGAACTGCAGCTTGGGCCCTCCTACAAAGTGCGGCGAGTTTGAACGCATCCTTCGGCTGCCGATCCCATTCGCTACGGATGGTCGTCGCAAATTTTTCAAGTACGTTTAACTGAGGAACGCCGTGGCTCATCGGGTAGTCATCGGGTAGTGACACTGCGGACAGCTAAGTGAGTGGTTCTGAACTGATGTATCATCACGTATCTGTATTTTAAGTCCGGTGCGTCTACCAGTTCCGCCACGGGGCCGTGTTGTGAAGCTCTATCGTAATCGCATGGGAGAGGCGATTGCGGCGCGCGCGCATTGCGGGACAGGGGACAGCAGCGCCGTGGGTCTCATGCGGCAAGCCTAGGACGGGACCGCGCGTCCTTCAATCCGCCGTCACCAGCGCCTTGGGGGCGCCATCGAGATCCTTGGCGTCCATGACGGCGGCCACTTCGGCCCGATGCACTTTCACCCCGGTGGTGGCCGATTTGGTGGCTTCGTCCAGGGTCCCGGCGCAAGGCTCGGTGGCTACGAACGCGCCGTCCTTGATGTATTTGATGAGAAACGCCATGCCCTGAGAAAACCCAAGGTGGCGGCCCCGGTTCCGCAGGTCGGCGTAAACATTTGCGTGGCAACGGAAAAATTGTGCGCGTGATAATGGCACAAGCCATTGATAATACTAAGCAAGATATTGCATACTAAACCTGTGGTTGCATGCGTTTGACATAAGGAAGTCGCTGCATATAGTGCGCGCCTTTCCGGCACCCTGCCGGACCCAAATTCGAAAAGCAGGACTGATGAGCAAGCGCCAAAATTCCAAGTACAAGCTCGACCGCCGCATGGGCGAGAATATCTGGGGCCGTCCCAAGAGCCCGGTCAACAAGCGCTCCTATGGTCCGGGCCAGCACGGCCAGCGCCGCGCCAAGAAGCTCAGCGACTATGGCACCCAGCTGCAGGCCAAGCAGAAGCTCAAGGGCTATTACGGTAACATCACCGAGCGCCAGTTCCGCAAGTACTACACTGACGCCGCCCGCCGCCCCGGCGACACCGGCGAGAACATGATTGGCCTGTTGGAGACCCGCCTGGATACGGTGGTCTATCGCGCCAAGTTCGTGCCGACCCCGTTCGCCGCCCGCCAGCTGGTCAGCCACGGCCACGTCAAGGTCAATGGCCGCCGCGTCACCATCGCCTCGTACCATGTGACCGAAAAGGACACGATCGAGCTGGGTCCCAAGGCCCGCGAAATGGCGCTGGTGTTGGAAGCTTCCAAGAGCGCCGAACGCGACACGCCGGACTTCCTGGAAGTCAGCGAAGCCAAGTCGGTCAAGCTGCTGCGCACCCCCAAGCTGGCGGACGTTCCCTACGCCGTGCAGATGGAGCCGCATCTGATCGTCGAATTTTACTCGCGCTGATCGGCCAAAAAGACAAAGAAAAAGCCCGCCAGAAATGGCGGGCTTTTTATTGGCGCATGGCGGAGGCGTCTAGGCTCGAGCGAGGCATTCCGCATCCGAAAGATACCTTCCCCTTCGCGGCGAAGCCGCTGGAGGGGGAGTGAGGCCATCGGCCAAGATGGCCGAACGGCGCAACGAGGTGTTTGCGGAGCAAACCCGAGTTGCGACGGATGGGGGTCAAAATTAAGCGCTTTCCAGCGCCACGCCATGCTGCTCCAGGAAGGGCACCAGCTCTTCCTGCTCGAACATTTCCTTGATGATGTCGCAGCCGCCGACAAACTCGCCCTTCACATAAAGCTGGGGGATGGTCGGCCAGTTGGAATAGGCCTTGATGCCGTCGCGGATTTCGGGGTCTTCCAGCACATTGATGGCTTTGAACTTGACGCCGATGTGGGACAGGATCTGCACCGTCACGGCCGAGAAGCCGCACTGGGGAAAGCCGGGAGTGCCCTTCATGAACAGCAGCACGTCGCTGCTTTTCACTTCGTCGGCAATACGGGCCTGGACATCGGACATTTGGGAACTCTCGCTGAAACTCAAGTATGATCTAAGCACGGTGTGGCAATGGGTCAAGACGGCCCGGAAACCCCCGTTTCCGCTGGATTTTGATGCAACTGCCGCCCGCTTTAACCACTGCCATCGCGGCCCTGCTGGAAGGGGTGCCGCGCGCGGACATGGTCGCAGCCGCGCGCAAACAGTCGGCCGGCTACCGCAAGGGCGCCACGAGCCAAGCCATCGTCACCCCGGCCGATGCGGCGGCCTATGCCGTGGCGCGCATGCCGGCCACCACTGCGGCCTGCGCCGCGGTGTTTGCGCGCCTGGCTGAAGTAATGCCGGATTTTGCCCCTGCCAGCCTGCTGGACGTCGGCGCCGGTACCGGCGCGGCAAGCTGGGCGGCGGTGACGCAATGGCCGGGGATCGAAACCGTCACCATGCTGGATCACAATCCGGCGCTGCGCGCGCTCGCGCGCAAGCTGGCCGATGGCGGTCTGTTGGCGCGAGCGGACATCGTCGGTGGCGATCTGGGCGCAGACAAGCCGCAAGCCGATCTCACCGTCGCCAGCTATGTGCTGGCCGAATTGCCGGAAGCTTCGGCGGCGGCAACCGCGCGGCATTTGTGGGCCTCGGGTGCGCGGGTGCTGGCGCTGGTCGAGCCCGGCACGCCGGATGGTTTTGCCCGCATCCGCGCCGCGCGCACCGCACTGATCGCGGACGGCGCGCATGTCGCCGCGCCGTGCACCCACGACAACAACTGCCCCATCTCGGGCGATGACTGGTGCCATTTTTCCCAGCGCCTGCCGCGTAGCCGCGATCACATGCTGCTCAAGGGCGCGAACGTGCCGTTCGAGGACGAGCGTTATGCCTATGTTGTGGTGACAAGAGACAAGGTCAGCAGCGGCGCCCTTATTCTGGCACCGCCGCTGGAAACAAAGCCCGGCCTGACGTTCAAGCTGTGTGATGAAACCGGCCTGCGGGCGCAGTTCGTGGCGTCGCGTGACAAGGATGCGTACCGCATGGTGCGCAAGCGGGAATGGGGCGACCTGTTCTAGACAAGATCCGATTTCTTTGAAATCGGATCTTGTCTGGATTTTTGGTTTGTCGCGCCATCTACCGGAAAATCGATTCCGATTTTCCGGATTGCGCTTTAGGGGCTGTGCTCATATTGCGCGACCTGGCTGCCGGCGGGCTGGTCCAGCCTTGGCGCCGGCTTTTCCTTCAGCGTGCGGTCGAAGAAGCCCGCGGCATAGGCCGCGATGGTCGCCTGATGCGTCATGTTAAGTTCGGTGAAGGAAAAATGCCCGGCGCCATTCAGGATCACCAGATATTTGGGGGCTGGCGTCATGGCATAGCTTTGCGCCACCGTCTCGGCGCTTATCAGCATGTCGCCGGTGCCGCCCATATACATGGTGGGGATCCCGATCTTGCCCAGCGTCTCCTTGGTCATGAAAGGCAAGGAATAGGGCGCCAGCGCCAGCACCGCCTTGAAGCGCGGGTCACGCCATTCCGGCCACGCCCCCGCCAGCCCCAGCACGGTATAGCCGCCCAGCGAATGGCCCATCAGGCCGACGCGCTCCGGATCGAGCGCGCTTTTGTAAGGCTCATGGCTCAGGACGAAATCCAGCAGGGCTTTGGTGTCCTGGCACGGCTGACCTCGGTGCCGGCGTCCCATTCGGCGTCCTTGCTGAACGGCTTGTCTGGCCCTTGCCCAGTCATCATCTTCCACATGCCGGCCGCCATGCCGGTGGTGTAGCGCTCGCAGCCCTTGTCCTGGTGGTTGGGCGCCAGAACGGCATAGCCGGCATCGGCCAGCGCCTGGGTCAGGGTGCGCGACTGCTGGGCGCAGCCACCAAAGCCATGGCTGAACAGAATCAGCGGCACGTCATGATGATGGAGCGCAAATCCCCTGGGCAGCCATTCGCTGTAGGTCAGGCCGCTGTCGGTGGTCAGGGTGGGGCGCACGGGCGCAGGGGATGCCGGCACGGCCGCAGCAGGCGCGGCGGCCAGGAGAGCAAGGGCGGCGATGAGGAGAAGACGCATGGGTCCTAAACGCCGCTGGAGAGATTTGGCTCAGTCCTTGGCGATGGTGGTGAGCTGCAAGGCATGCAGCACCCCGCCCATATTGCCCTTCAGGGCGGCATAGACCATCTGGTGCTGGGCGACTCTGGATTTGCCCTTGAAGGCGGATGATTTGACCACGGCGGCCCAGTGATTGTCGTCACCGGCCAGGTCCTTCATCTCGATGTCCGCGTCGGGAAACGCGTCCTTGATGAACTTCTCGATTTCCGTGCCCTTCATGCCCATGACGTCGATCCTTGGTTCGTAAGTTAATTCGTGACCGGGATTTCTTCGCCCGCCATGAAATTGGGAAACCAGCTTTCGAAGCCGGCTTTCAGATCCGTTATGGCCACACTGTCCTTGTTGTCCAGCGTGAGCTTGTCGCCGCCGGTCTTGCCCAGCTCGGCGACGGTGATGAAGGCGGCGCGGGCTTCAGCGACGATCTTCTCGGCCTCGGCAAAGGGCGCGGCTAGACAATAGCGCGCCTGGTCCTCGCCGAACCAGAAGGGAATGGCTTCGGCCAAGCCGGCCATGCCGACCGAGGCGCCGATACCGCGCGGCATCGCCATTTCGGCGATCGCCACCAAGAGGCCGCCGTCGGAGACGTCATGCACCGTATCCACCCGGCCGGCTTCGATCAGCCCGCGCACGAAATCGCCGTGCTTCTTTTCGGTGCCCAGGTCCACCTTGGGCGCGGCGCCTTCTTCCTGGCCTTCGATCTCGCGCAGATAGATGGATTGGCCCAGATGGCCCTTGGTCTCCCCGATCAGAATGACCACATCGCCGGCGCGCTTGAACGCCACCGTCGCCATTTTGGTGACGTCCTTCATCAGGCCGACGGCGCCGATGGCGGGGGTGGGCAGGATGCCTTCGCCGTTGGTCTCGTTGTACAGCGAGCAATTGCCGCCGATGACGGGGAAGTCCAGCGCCCGGCAGGCGGCGCCGATGCCGTCGATGCCGGCCACGATTTCCCACATGATCTCGGGCTTTTGTGGATTGCCGTAATTCAGGTTGTCGGTGACCGCCAGCGGCAACGCGCCCACCGCGGTCAGGTTGCGCCAGGCTTCCGCCACCGCCTGCTTGCCGCCTTCAAAGGGATCGGGCCTGCAATAGCGCGGCGTCACGTCGGTGGTGATGGCCAGCGCCTTCTGGGTGCCATGGATGCGCACCACCGCGGCATCGCCGCCCGGTACCTGCACCGTGTCGGCCATCACGGTGTGGTCGTATTGCTCCCACACCCAGCGGCGCGACGCCATGTCGGGCGAGGCGAGGATGGCTTTCAGCGAGGCCAGCACGGGCTTGGACTTGTCGTAAGCTGGTTCGCCGGTCTGCGCCTCGCGCTCGGTGTAGGGGCGTTCATAGATCGGGGCGGCATCCGACAAGGCAGTGATCGGCATGTCGGCTTCGACCTTGCCCTTGTGCTTGACCACCAGCCGGCTGGTGTCGGTGGTGATGCCGATGACGGCGAAGTCCAGCTCCCACTTCTTGAAGATGGCTTCGGCCTGGGCTTCGCGGCCGGGCCTCAGCACCGCCAGCATGCGCTCCTGGCTTTCCGACAGCATCATCTCATAGGCGGTCATGTTGGTTTCGCGCTGAGGCACCTTGTCCAGATCGAGCTCGATGCCGCTGCCGCCCTTGTCGCCCATCTCGGCGGAGGAGGAGGTGAGGCCGGCCGCGCCCATGTCCTGGATCGCAATAATGGCGTCGGTCGCCATCAATTCCAGGCAGGCTTCCAAGAGCAGCTTTTCGGTGAAGGGATCGCCAACCTGGACGGTGGGGCGCTTTTCCTCGGACGCATCATCGAATTCGGCCGAGGCCATGGTGGCGCCGTGGATGCCGTCACGGCCGGTCTTGGAGCCGACATAAACCACGGGATTGCCGGCGCCCTTGGCGGCCGACAGGAAGATTTTGTCTTGGCGCGCGAGGCCGACGCACATGGCATTGACCAGGATGTTGCCATTGTAGCTGGGATGGAAATTGACTTCCCCGCCCACGGTGGGCACGCCCATGCAGTTGCCATAGCCGCCGATGCCCGACACCACACCCGACACCAGGTGGCGGGTCTTGGGGTGCGACGGCTCGCCGAAACGCAGCGCGTTCATCATGGCGATGGGGCGCGCGCCCATGGTGAAGACATCGCGCATGATGCCGCCCACGCCGGTCGCCGCGCCCTGATAGGGTTCGATGAAGCTGGGATGATTGTGGCTTTCCATCTTGAAGATGGCGGCGTCGCCGTCGCCGATATCGATCACACCGGCATTCTCGCCCGGACCCTGGATAACCCAGGGCGCCTTGGTCGGCAGCTTTTTCAGATGGGCGCGCGTGGACTTGTAGGAGCAATGCTCGGACCACATCACGCTGAAGATGCCCAGCTCGACGAAAGACGGTTCGCGGCCCATCAGATCGAGAATCTTCTGATATTCGGATTCGGACAGGCCATGTTCTTTGACCATGGCAGGCGTGATCTTGGTCATGCGTGTCTCAAGAAAGGGCTTCGATCAGGCTTTGGAAAAGCCCGCGGCCGTCGGTGCCGCCCAACACGTCATCCACCACCCGCTCGGGATGGGGCATCAGGCCCAGCACATTGCGTTTTTCGCTGAGGATTCCGGCGATGTCGCGGGCCGCGCCATTGGGATTTTCGCCCTTGGCATAGCGGAAGGCGACGCGGTTTTCGCCTTCCAAGCGGTCCAGCGTCTCTTCATCGGCGAAATAGCTGCCTTCGCCATGGGCCACCGGAAAGGTGACGCGCTGGCCACTCTCATATTTGCGGGTAAAGCCGGACTGTGTTTCCTGCACTTCCAGGCCCACCGGCTTGCAGACGAATTTTAGCGCGGCATTGCGCATCAGGGCACCGGGCAGCATGTGGCTTTCGGTCAGCACCTGGAAGCCGTTGCAGACGCCCAGCACCATGCCGCCCTTGTCGGCATGCGCCTTGACCGAGCGCATCACCGCCGACTGGCTGGCCATGGCGCCGCAGCGCAGATAATCGCCATAGGAAAAACCGCCTGGCAGCACCACCAGGTCCACGTCCGGCAGCTCGCTGTCCTGGTGCCAGACCATGGCGGGCGTCTTGCCCGTCATCTGCTCCAGCGCCACCTTGGCGTCACGGTCGCAGTTGGAAGCGGGGAACACGATAACCGCAGACTTCATGGCTTCAGTTCGATCTCGTATTTTTCGACTACGGTGTTGGCGAGCAGCTTTTCGCACATCGCCTTGAGCTCGTCTTTCGCCTTGGCCTGATCGCTGCCCGACAATTCCAGGTCGATCACCTTGCCCTGGCGCACTTCGCCGACAGAGCCGAAGCCCAGCCCGTTCAGGGCATGGCCGATGGCCTTGCCTTGAGGATCCAGGACGCCATTTTTCAGGGTAATGAAGACGCGGGCTTTCACGGCAGGACTCACTGTACGAGGACGGGACCTTTGTTCTCGCCTTGCACCGATTCGGGCATGATTCCCAAGCGCTTTGCGACTTCGCTATAGGCTTCGATCACGCCGCCCATGTCGCGGCGGAAACGGTCCTTGTCCATCTTCTCGTTGGTGATGACGTCCCACAACCGGCAATTGTCGGGGCTGATCTCGTCGGCCAGCACGATGCGCATATAGTCATTTTCCCACAGCCGGCCGAACTCCAGCTTGAAGTCCACCAGCTTGATGCCGGCGCCCAGGAACAACCCGGAGAGGAAGTCGTTGACCCGGATGGTCAGGTTGACCATGTCGTCCAGGTCTTGCGGGCTGGCCCAGCCGAAGGCGGTGATGTGTTCTTCGCTGACCCAAGGATCGTTCAGCCCGTCATTCTTGTAGTAATATTCGATGATGGAGCGGGGCAGGGCGGTGCCTTCTTCGATGCCCAAGCGCTTGGACATGGAGCCGGCGGCGACGTTGCGCACCACCACTTCCAGGGGAATGATCTCGACTTCCTTGATCAGCTGCTCGCGCATGTTCAACCGGCGCACGAAATGGGTCGGCACGCCGATCCCCGCCAGCTGGGTCATCAGATATTCGCTGATGCGGTTGTTGAGGACGCCCTTGCCCTCGATGGTATCCTTCTTGGCGCCATTGCCGGCGGTGGCGTCGTCCTTGAAATACTGGATCACGGTGCCCGGCTCGGTGCCTTCGTAAAGGATCTTGGCCTTGCCTTCGTAGATGACGCGGCGGCGTTTCATGGCTGTTGTCCTCGAAAAAGGGCGGCTAACGCCTCGCGGCCCATGGAGGCTGAACTTACCGGATTGGGCTTGGCTGCGGCAATGTTTTGCGGTGCATACCCACATCCATATGGGAACATGTCGCAATGTTGCTAAGATGGTGGGGCACTGTGTGGAAAAGCATTTATTTACAGGGAGTTGCAGATGTCCAACGGCATGGATGACCGCCGCAAGGGCTTTGAAGGCAAGTGGGCGCATGACGCCGAACTGCGCTTCAAGGTGGAAGCGCGGCGAAATCGCGCGCTGGGCCTTTGGGTCGCGGGGCAAAAGGGCCTGACCGGCCAGGCCGCCGAAGACATGGCCGACAGCGTCATTGCCGCCGATTTCCAGGAAGCCGGCGACGCGGATGTGTTCCGCAAACTGCGCAGTGAACTGGACGTCTCGGTGTCCGACACCGCGATCCGCGCCAAAATGACCGAAGAGCTGGCCGCCGCTGTGAAGGCGCTGACGGCCTAGCCGAACACCCGCCGGAAGATTGTGTCCACGCGGCTCAGGTGATAGCCGAGGTCGAACATGGCTTCGAGCTGGGCCGCCGGCAGCGCCTTGGAGACGTCGGGATCGGCCTTCAACAGGTCCAGCAGATTGCCTTCGCCATTCCAGGCCCGCATGGCGTTGCGCTGGACGAGGCGATAGCTGTCCTCGCGCGGCAGGCCCGCCTGGGTCAGGGCCAGCAGCACCCGCTGGCTGTGTACCAGGCCGTGGGTGGCATCCAGGTTCTTCTGCATCCGTTCGGGATAGACCAGAAGCTTCTCGATCACCCCGGTCATGCGGGCCAGCGCGAAATCCAGGGTGATGGTGGCGTCGGGACCGATGTAGCGCTCGACCGAGGAGTGCGAGATATCCCGCTCATGCCACAGCGCCACATTCTCCATGGCAGGCAGCGCATAGCTGCGCACCATGCGGGCCAGGCCCGTGACGTTTTCGGTCAGCACCGGGTTGCGCTTGTGCGGCATGGCGCTGGAGCCCTTCTGCCCGGGCGAGAAATATTCCTCTGCCTCCAGCACTTCGGTGCGCTGCAAGTGACGGATTTCCACCGCCAACCGTTCCAGTGACGATGCGACGACACCCAGCGTCGCGAAATAGGCGGCATGGCGGTCGCGCGGAATGACTTGCGTGGACACCGGCTCTACCGAAAGCCCCATCGCCTTGGCGACATGTTCTTCGACGCGTGGATCGATATTGGCGAAAGTGCCGACCGCGCCGGAAATGGCGCAGGTGGCGATCTCGGCGCGCGCCGTCACCAGCCGGGCGCGGGCTCTGGTGAACTCGGCATAATAGGTGGCCAGCTTGACGCCGAAGGTGGTGGGTTCGGCATGAATGCCATGGCTACGCCCAATGGTCGGCGTCATCTTGTATTCCAGGGCGCGCTTCTTCAGCGCCGCCAGCAGGGCGTCAGTATCGGCGATCAGCAGGTCGGCGGCGCGGGCCAGCTGCACATTCAGGCAGGTGTCCAGCACGTCGGATGACGTCATGCCCTGGTGCACAAAGCGTGCTTCGGGTCCGACGATTTCCGAGAGATGCGTCAGGAAGGCGATGACGTCATGCTTGACCTCGCGCTCGATCTCATCGATGCGCGCCACATCGAACTTGGCGTTCTTGCCTTTTTCCCAGACCTTTGCGGCGGCGTCTTTCGGCACCACCCCCAGCTCGGCCAGCGCGTCGGTGGCATGCGCCTCGATTTCGAACCAGATGCGGAATTTGCTTTCGGGCGACCAGATCGAAACCATCTGTTCGCGGGCATAGCGGGGGATCATGGAGAAACCATTGCTGGACTGCCGCTGCTTCTAGCGCGGATGACAGATTCGCGCAAAGGGCCGGGCCAAGGCCCGGCCAAGGCCTGCCGTAAAGCCTCTGCTTGTGCGCGGGTAGGGGAGGTGACATCCTTGCCGAAGCGGTATTTTTCAGGAGCAGCGCGTGGAAAAAGACGGCGACAAGATCATTGAAACCGCAACCGAAGCGCGCGAGGCCGTCAACGTCAAGGGCGTCACCACCGTGCTGACGCTTTCCATCGCGCTGGCGGTGATCGCGCTGGCCGCGGTGTGGTGGTTTTTCGCCCGCTAAAGAAGACCCAGCGACTTGAAGCTGGCATGGCCGCCGCGGCCGATCACCAGATGGTCATGCACGGCAATGCCCAGCGCCTTGGCGGCGGTGGCCACTTCGCGGGTCATGGCGATGTCGGCCTTGGACGGGGTGGGATCGCCGCTGGGATGGTTGTGCACCAGGATGACGGAGGAGGCCGACAGCTCCAGGGCGCGCTTGACGATCTCGCGCGGATAGACCGGCGTGTGATCCACGGTGCCGCGATTCTGCACCTCATCGGCGATCAGCACATTCTTGCGGTCCAGGAACAACACGCGGAATTCCTCGTTGGTCACCCGCGCCATGGCGGCGGTGCAATAATCCAGCAGCGTCGTCCAAGACGACAGGACAGGGCGGCCGATCACCTGGGTCTTGGCCGAACGATGCGCGGCGGCTTCCACGATCTTCAGATGCTGCACGATGCTGTCGCCCACGCCTTTGACTTCCATAAGCCGCGCCGGCGGGGCGGCGATCACTTCGGCGAAGGTGCCGAAGCGCGCCAGCAGGGCCTTGGCCAGGGGCTTGGTGTCGCGCCGGGGCACGGCGGCGAACAAGGTCATTTCCAGCAATTCGTAGTCGGGCATGGCGTCGGCGCCGCCCCTGAGAAACCGCGTACGCAGCCGCTGGCGATGACCGGCCGTTCCACTGTCGGTTGAATCCCCCACGCCGTCCCCGTCAGAGATAAGGCGGTTTGTCCAAGCCTTTGGGCGACAGGGTGAAGATCTCCACGCCCGTTTCCGTCACGCCGCAGGAATGCTCGAACTGCGCCGATAGCGAACGGTCGCGGGTCACCGCGGTCCAGCCATCGGCCAGCACCTTCACGCCATAGCCGCCCAGGTTGATCATGGGCTCGATGGTGAAGAACATGCCCGGTTTAAGGGCGATGCCGTGTCCGGGCTTGCCGTAATGCACGATGTTGGGCAGGGCATGGAACACCTTGCCCAACCCATGGCCGCAGAAATCGCGCACCACGGCGCACTTCTCCTGGCCTTCGGCGAAGCTCTGGATGGCATGGCCGATGTCGCCGGTGGTGGCGCCCGGCTTCACCGCCGCGATGCCGCGCATCATGGAGTCATAGGTGATCTCGACCAGCCGCTCGGCTTTGCGCTTCACTTCGCCCACCGGATACATGCGGCTGGTGTCGCCGTGCCAGCCATCCAGGATCACGGTGACGTCGATGTTCACGATGTCGCCGTCGCGCAGCGGCTTGTCATTGGGGATGCCGTGACAGACCACATGATTGATGGAGGTGCAGACGGTGTGGCGATAGCCGCGATAGCCCAGGCAGGCCGGGATGGCGCCATGGGCGATGATGGTATCATAGGCCACCTTGTCCAGGGCGGCCGTGGTGACGCCCGGTTTCACCAGGGGCACCATCAGGTCCAGCACCTCGGCCGCCAGCCGGCCGGCCCTGCGCATGCCCTCGAAATCGGATGCCTGATGCAGGGTCACGGCAAAATGGGCCTTGCGGACGGCCTCAAAAATCTCGGACTGGGGTAGGATGGTCATGCCGGGCCAATATAATGGTCTGAACGCCAAAGCCAAACAGGAACCTATGACGAAAAGCGCGGCAGTCCTGGTGATCGGCGACGAAATCCTGTCCGGGCGCACCCAGGACACCAATACCAACCATATCGCCCGTTTCCTGACGGCGCTGGGCATCGACCTGAAGGAGGTTCGGGTGGTGGGCGATGCGGAGGCTGAGATCGTCGCTGCCCTGAACGCCTTGCGCGGGGCCTATGACTTTGTCTTCACCACCGGCGGCATTGGCCCCACCCATGACGACATCACCGCCGATGCGGTGGCCAAGGCATTTGGCGTGGGCATCGGCTATCACCCGGAGGCCTATGCCCTGCTGGAAGCGCGCTATCCCCCCGGCGAGTTCAATGACATGCGCAAGCGCATGGCCCGCATTCCCCACGGCGCCGCTTTGGTCGCCAACAGCGTGTCGGGCGCGCCGGGTTTTCATATCGACAATGTCTATGTGATGGCGGGGGTGCCGATGGTGATGCGCGTCATGCTGGAGGCCATCGCGCCGGAACTGCCGCGCGGGCCCTCGGTGCAGAGCGTGACGGTGGAGGCCAATGTCCCCGAAGGTGTCATCGCACCGGGCCTGGCCCAGGTGCAAAAGGACAACAAGGATGTTTCCATTGGCTCCTATCCCTTCTATCGCGAGGGCGCCGACAAGCCTTTTGGGGCGCAACTGGTGGTGCGCGGCCGCGACGGCGACGCGGTGGAACGCGCCACATGCGCGCTGGAGGAACTGGTGCGCAGCCTTGGTGCTGCACCGCAGCGTATAAATCCGGCTGACAGCGCGCGAGGGAAGTGACAGGCTTTCCTCAAACAACAACTGGGGAACGCAATGGACATCAAACACATCAAGAAGCGTGATTTTCTGAGAGGCTTCGGCATGGTCAGCGCCGGCGCTGTCGCCGCCACCGGTGCAATTGCGCAGGGACGCGCCGCGCCTGACGGTTATCCGCCGGGCGTTCCCAAGGCCACCGGCCGCTCCATGCTGGACAGCCCGCATTATATCGGCACCGCCAGCAAGGGTTATGGCTTCAAGGCCAACTGGGCCCGCACCCTGCCGATGGTTGCCTCCGTCGATCCCAACTACAAGCCGCGCCGCATCAACAAGGCGATCGAGCTGTGGGAAGACAACCAGGTTGTCGCCTATGCGGAGTTCGGCGCCTCCGGCGCGCCGGACACCTATGAGGAAGGCAAGCGCATGGCCAAGACCTGGTGCGATGCCATCAACTATGAGATGGAGAATGACAGCTTCAGCTTCGATGGCCTGCGCAACTTCATGCAGGGACTGGTGGATGGCGGACCGACGCCGTCGGGTCATCGCACGCCCATGGTGTTCGTCACCTTGCCGGCCTGGGGCTTTGACGGCCCGTCGATGCGCGCCAATGTCTGGCAGATCCACCAGTCGCTGGCGGCGGGCGCCCATGGCGTGCTGATCTGCGAAATGGAATCGCCGGAGGCCGCCGAGATCGCCATCGCGGGCGGTCGCTACAAATGGACCTGGCCCGGCGTGCCCGAACTTCCCATCGAAGGCGTGCGCGGTGCGGGCAGCCAGTCTTTCGCCTCGCATATCTGGGGCGTCAGCAATGCCGAGTATCTGCGTCTTGCCGATACCTGGCCGCACAATCCCAAGGGCGAGATCAGCATGGGCTTCAAGCTGGAGAATCGCCGCTCCGCCATGGCGGCGGAACAGTTGATGGCAGTGCGCGGCCTTGCCTTTGCCGAGCCCGGTCCATCCGACAATGGCTGGTCGCATCTGGGCTGGGATGCGATCCGGGGCGACCTCACACAGGCGCAGCGCGCCGCGCTGCCGGCCTCCAAGCGGTTGGAGGAAGACCTGGAACGCATCCGTCTTGCGGCCAAGGCAAACAAGGTCCAATGGCTGGGCAACGGCCCTCCCGGCGCAACGCCGCAACAGGAGATCGACGAGGGACGGCGCATGGGACCATCGACCGAAGAAAGGTCTCAGGCCGACCGGCTCTATACCAAGCGCAAGATGCCTTACTGACCCAATTCTCCATGGGCGGGCTCGACCCGCCCATCCAGGGCAACAAGCGTCGGTGTTTGTTGCTCTGGATGGCCGGCTCGGAGGCCGGCCATGGTGAGTGTTATTGAAGCTTCAGCGCCTTGGCCGCGGTGGTGAACGCGGTCTGGGCGTCCTTGTTATCGGCAAAGGCCTTGCGGGCACTCACCAGTGCAGCTTGCGCCTTTTCCTTTTCGCCCAGCACCGTATAGGCGCGCATCAGGCGCACCCAGCCCAGCGCGTCATTGGGATCGGCCTTCAATCGCGCCGCCAGCATGTCCACCATGGCGCGCGGATTGGGGGCGCCGCCCGGACCTTGCGAGGTCAAGATCGCGATGCGGTCCACCAGCATCTGGTGCAGCGGCGTGGCGGTCGGCGTGTCGGCCAGCAGGCTTTGCCACAGCGCAATGGCGCCGGCGCGATCATTGTGGCTGGCCTTGTAAAGACCCAGATAAAACCGCGCCGGCGCGTTGTGCGGATCGACCGCCAGCGCCGCGGCGAAGGCGTCTGCCGCTTCCTGCGGCACATCGCTGCCGCTGCCCAGCACCAGCGCTTCGCCATACGCCGCATCCAGCTGCGCATCGCCCTTGCCGGTCAAGGCGATGACTTTCGTCAGCGCCTTGGCGGCATTGCGCGGATCGTTGGCGGTCATGTAGGCCTGACCCAGGTAGCGCCAGGCGCGCGCATCTTCGGGATGTTCGTGAACGCGCTTGATCAGGAAGGGGATCAGGCCATTGATCTCGCGGGTGTTGATGCCAGCGGCCTCGCGCTGCGCCATGTGCGGCTTTCCCAGCAGGAAATAAACGCCGCCGCCAATCGCGATCATCGCAATTGCGATCCCGCTCAATATCAGCCAACGGCGCTTCAGGTCTTTCATCCGCAGCAGCGGCACCACCGCGAAGGCGATGGCCAGCGCGGCAACCAGGACAAGACCGATAACAGGAAGGGCGCTCACGTCTGGCCTCTATACTTGTTGCGCACCAGGGCGACGATCATGCCGCGAATGGTGCGGGCCTGCTGGTCGGTCAGGCCGGAGCGCAATATCATGGCGCGGATGTTGCGCACCATGGCGCCCCGCTTCTCGGCCGGGAAGAAGAATGCGGCGGCATCCAGTTCCTTTTCAAGATGTTCGAACAGCTCCACCAATTCCTTGCGGCTGGCAGGCACCGCAATGCGCTCCCGGATGCGCACGGCCGGCGTGGTGTCAGCCGACTTCAGCCATTCATAGCCCATCAGCAGGACAGCCTGGCCCAGGTTGAGGGATGAGGCCTTGAGCTCGGTGTCCTTGGTCCGCGGCAGCGGCGCGGTGGGAATGGTGATCAGCGCGTCGCACAGGGAAATTTCGTCATTGTCCAGGCCGGCCCGTTCGCCGCCGAACAGGATGGCGGTCTTCACGCCCGCTTCCGACGCCTGGCGCAACCGCTGCGCCGCGGCCTGTGCCGTCAGCACTTCGCGCGTCACATCCCGGCCCCGCGCCGTGGTTGCCAGCACCAGCTGGCAATCGGCCAGCGCGGCCTTGGCATCGCCATGGATCCGGGTTCGCTCCAGGATGTCGCCCGCACCGCTGGCCAGCATCTGGGCCCGGTCATTGGGCCATTCCATCTTGGGCGCGATCAGGCGCAGGTCCGTCAGCCCGAAATTCTTCATCGCCCGGGCGGCGGACCCGACATTTTCGCCCATCTGGGTGTGGGAAAGGATGACGGCGGGTGGGATCATTTGGCGCTTTGACGGGTGCGGTTTTGTTGGTTTAACTGCGCCCGCTATATCCCCTCCCGCATCAAATTTCGAGGAAATACGAGATGGAAAAGATCAAGGTTGCCAATCCGGTGGTCGAGCTGGACGGCGACGAGATGACCCGCATCATCTGGGACCTGATCAAGAAGAAGCTGGTCCTGCCCTATCTGGATATCGACCTGCTCTATTATGACCTTTCCGTCGAGAACCGCGACGCCACCAACGACCAGGTGACCATCGATAGCGCCGAGGCGATCAAGAAGCATGGCGTGGGCGTGAAATGCGCCACCATCACCCCCGATGAGGCCCGGGTGGAGGAATTCAAGCTCAAGAAAATGTGGAAGTCGCCCAACGGCACCATCCGCAACATCCTGGGCGGGGTGATTTTCCGCGAGCCGATCATCTGCAAGAATGTGCCGCGCCTGGTGCCCGGCTGGACCCAGCCCATCGTGATCGGCCGCCATGCCTTTGGCGACCAGTACAAGGCGACCGACTTCAAGTTCCCCAGCGCCGGCACCCTCTCCATCAAATTCGTCGGCGATGACGGCAAGACCATCGAGCATGAAGTGTTCAAGGCGCCCAGCAGCGGCGTCGCCATGGCGATGTACAATCTGGATGATTCCATCCGGGATTTCGCCCGCGCCTCGATGAATTATGCGCTGGGCCGCAAATATCCGCTGTACCTGTCGACCAAGAACACCATCCTCAAGGGCTATGACGGCCGCTTCAAGGACCTGTTCCAGGAGGTGTTCGATGCGGAGTTCGCCGACAAGTTCAAGGCCGAGGGGATCACCTATGAGCACCGTTTGATCGACGACATGGTGGCTTCCGCAATGAAGTGGAGCGGCGGCTATGTCTGGGCGTGCAAGAATTACGACGGTGACGTGCAATCCGACACCGTGGCGCAGGGGTTTGGCAGCCTGGGCCTGATGACCAGCGTGCTGATGACCCCCGACGGCAAGACCGTGGAAGCCGAAGCCGCGCACGGCACGGTGACCCGCCATTACCGCGAGCATCAGAAGGGCAAGGCGACCTCGACCAACGCCATCGCCTCGATCTTCGCCTGGACGCGCGGGCTGGCCCATCGCGCCAAGCTGGATGGCAACGACAAGCTGGCCAAGTTCTCGCTGACCATGGAGAAGGTCTGCGTCGACACCGTCGAGCAGGGCTTCATGACCAAGGATCTGGCGCTGCTGGTCGGCCCGGACCAGAAGTGGCTGACCACCGAAGGTTTCCTCGACAAGGTTGACGAGAATTTGAAGAAGGCGATGGCCTAACCACTTTCGTCATGACCCGTCGCTACGCTGTCGCTAGCGACTGTCCGGGCCATCCATGACCTTGTTACCGTATGGATGGCCCGCATAAAGCGGGCCATGACGAATAGGAGGTTTTCGGGTTTTGATCCGTAAGGGTTGTGTTTGCGTATCGGGAAGATGCGCAACGCGGCCCTTGTCTTTTTGGTGCTTTCCACTGTCTCGGCGATGGCCGCGCCGGTTTGCCTGCAGCGCACCCAAACCGCCGCGTTCCAGCCCCGTCTGGGCAATCGCGCGGTAATCGTCACCGATCACGCCAAGCAGAAGTTCCTGGTCAGCTTTGCCGGCGCCTGCCGCGCGCTGGACGACACCAGCCGGCTGGGATTCCAGACCATGGAACAATCACGCCTGGCCTGTGTGGAAAGGGGCGACAGCCTGGTGTCGCGGCGCGATACCGATTTCGGCGGCCTGGGGCGCAGCTGCAATGTCCAGAAGATCGAAGCCTATACGCCCGAAATGGAAAAAGCGGACGCCGTCGCACACGCGATGGACCGGGTGGCGCAATAGCCGCTACTCGGCAGCCGCGCGCTGGCTCTTCTTCTGCGCATACATCGCCTGGTCTGCGCGCGCCATGGCAGTGTCGGGATTATCGCCCGCTTTCAGCTCGAATGCGCCATAGGCGAAGCTGATGGGAATGGCATGGCCGTTCCAGTTGGTCGGCGAATTTTCCAGCGCCGCCGCCAGGATGTCGGCCTTCTTCAAGGCCTGTTCCTGGTTGGCGTGGGAGAGCAGTACGCCGAACTCATCGCCGCCCAGCCGCCCCACGCAATCGCTGTCGCGCACATGCGCCTGCAGCACATCGGCGAAATGCGACAGCACCGCGTCGCCTGCGGCATGGCCATGGGTGTCGTTGGTGCGCTTGAGGTGATTGAGATCGAAATAGATCAGCGAGGCCGGCGTGTTGTAGCGGCCAGTGAAGGCGATGTAGCGCGTCAGCTCGCGCACAAAGGCGCGGCGGTTGAGCAGTGGCAGCATGCCGTCCTGGTCGGCGGTCTTTTCCACCTCGTCCAGCCGGTCGCGGGTCTGGCTGAGCTCGCGGCGCAGGCTGTCCACTTCGCTCATCAACCCCATGATGGCGTCTCGCACCTTGGGCGTGAACTCGGCCTCGGGAATACCCAGCACGCTGGCCGCGGGCGCCAGCGAATCCGCACCGCCCAGGCTATCGGTGGCTTCGACCCGGCGGGCATAAGCGGCCTGGGCCACCGAGCGTGTCGGCCGGGAGGGGCTGTTGCGTTCGACTTTCATCGCGGATTCGCCTTCTGGCCGGGCAAAGCTACCGGCCGCGGGTTTAAGAATGCGTTTATCCTTCTCAAGGAATGGTTAACGAGTCTTAAAACGGCTCTTTCCTTGGGCTTTTTGCTGCCTATACTGCGCCGCTTCGCTGGAGCATCCCCATGGCAACCCGAAGCAAAGCCGCCAGACCGTCCCCCAAAAGGGCAGAGGTGGGCATCATCATGGGCAGCCTGTCCGATTGGGCGACCATGAGAGGCGCCAGTCACATGCTGGAGGCGCTGGGGGTCTCCCATGAAACCGGCATCGTGTCCGCCCACCGCACCCCCGACCGCATGGCGGCCTATGCCAGGGAAGCCGAAGCGCGCGGCATCAAGGTGATCATCGCCGGCGCCGGCGGCGCGGCGCATCTGCCGGGCATGGTCGCCAGCATGACCACCTTGCCGGTGTTGGGCGTGCCGGTGGAAAGCCGCGCCTTGAAGGGGCTGGATTCGCTGCTCTCCATCGCCCAGATGCCGGGCGGCGTGCCGGTGGCAACCTTTGCCATCGGCGAAGCCGGCGCCAAGAATGCGGCGCTGCATGCCGCCGCGATCATTGGCCTTTCGGATCTGGGCGTGAAGAAGCGGCTGGATGCCTGGCGCGACAAGCAGACCAGGTCGGTCGCCAAGAAACCGAAATGAAGAAATTGGATCACCCCGTTCCCCCGGGCGGCACCATAGGCATTGTCGGCGGCGGCCAGCTGGGCCGCATGCTGGCCATGGCGGCGGCCCGATTGGGATTGCAGACCTGCATCTACAACGACACGCCGGACGCGCCGGCCTTCCAGGTCACGGAACAGGCGATGGATGCGCCGTATGACGATCTGGAGATGCTGGCCAGTTTCGCGGAGGTCTGCGATGCGGTGACATTCGAGTTCGAGAATCTTCCCGCCCATGCCATCGCCCTTCTGGCCGAGCGCGTGCCGGTGAACCCCGGCGCCCATGCCCTGGCGATGACCCAGGACCGGTTGACGGAAAAAAGCTTTGTCGAAAAGCTGGGGCTGAAGACGGCACCCTTTTTCGATGTGACGTCAGCGGATCAGGCGCGCACGGCGTTCGCCAAGCTAGACGGGCGCGGCATCTTGAAGACCCGCCGCTTCGGCTATGACGGCAAGGGCCAGGCGAAAGTGGCATCCGCCGACGAAGCGGTGAAGGCGTTCAGCTCTTTCAAGAACGCGCCGTCCATCCTGGAAGGCTTTGTCGATTTTTCCTGCGAAGTTTCGGTGGTGGCGGCGCGCGGCGCCGACGGCGCTTTTGCTGCCTTCGATCCGCCGGAGAATGAACACGAACACCATATCCTGCGCCGCTCCACCGTGCCGTCACGCCTCAGCGCCGCCCAAGTGAACGACGCCAAGGCCATGGCCAAGACCATCGCCGACGCGCTGGATTATGTCGGCGTGCTGGCGGTCGAACTTTTTGTGGGCAAGGACGGCGCGCTGTTGGTCAACGAGATCGCGCCGCGCGTCCATAACAGCGGCCATTGGACCATCGAGGCCTGCGCCTGTTCGCAGTTCGAGCAGCATATCCGCGCCGTGGCCGGCTGGCCGTTGGGCGATCCTGCGCGTCACGCCGATGCGGTGATGGAAAACGTCATCGGGCATGAGGCCGATGCCTGGGAAAGCCTTGCCAAAAGCGGGGCGCTGCATCTCTATGGCAAGAAAGAAGCCCGTCCGGGCCGCAAGATGGGGCACATCACCCGTCTGGAAGGGAGAATGCCATGAAATCTCTGCTGACCGCCCTTGTCCTTTTGGCTGCCGCGCCGGCTTATGCCCAAGCCCCCACGGCACCGGCGCCGACCGCCCCCGCCGCGAAATATTCGGTGCAGACCACCAAGATGGGCGAGCTGGCCGCCAACCCCGTCACCAAGGCGATTTTCCTCAAATATTTCCCCGAGGTGATCAATCATCCGCAGTTCAATGAGGGGTTGGACTTGACCCTGCCGGATGTTGTGCAGTATTTGCCCGACGTCGTGACGCCGGAAAAGCTGGCCGCGATGGACGCTGAACTGAAAGCCCTGCCGTGAACACCTTGAAGACCAAGCGCACTTCTTTGAAAGAGAAGACTGGCAAGACCACCAAGCCTAATGGGGCTGGGATCGCGCGCGCTTAAACAAACGCCACGCCGAAGACCCAAGCCCCGCTCCAGACCGGACGGGGCTTTTTTATTGCTTGAAGGAGATGACCAGTGAAGAACAAGAACGTAGCAATCGTGGGCGCCACCGGTGCGGTAGGCCGCGAATTCGTCGGCTGCATTGAAAGCCGTGGGCTGCCGCTGGCCTCGCTCAAGCTGCTGGCCTCGGCGCGTTCGGCCGGCCAGAAGCAGAGCTTTCGCGGCCAGGAATTGACCATCCAGGAATTGACCGAAGACGCGTTCAACGGTGTCGACATTGCCCTGTTCTCGGCCGGCGGCAGCATTTCCAAGACGTTCGCGCCGGCGGCCGTGAAGGCCGGGACCGTGGTGGTGGACAACAGCTCCGCCTTCCGCATGGACGTTGGTGTGCCGCTGGTGATCCCGGAGATCAATGCCCGCCGCATCGCCGACCACAAGGGCATCATCGCCAATCCCAATTGCTCGGCCATCACCGCGCTGGTGCCGCTCTGGCCCATCCACCAGAAGAACCGCATCAAGCGCGTCATCATCTCCACCTACCAGGCGGCGTCGGGCGCCGGTGCGGCGGCGATGCAGGAATTGGAAGACGGCACCCGCGCCTTCCTGGACGGCAAGCCCTTCACGCCGAAAGTGATGCCGCACCCTTACGCCTTCAACGTTTTCAGCCACAACACCGCCATCGACCCCGATACCGGCTACAATGACGAAGAGACCAAGGTCATCAAGGAGACGAAGAAGATCTTCGAGGACGAGCAGATCCGCGTCGGCGTCACCTGCATCCGCGTGCCGGTGCTGCGCGCCCATAGCGAGTCCATCACCTTCGAATGCGAGAACCCCATCACCGAAGACGAGGTGCGCGCCATCCTGTCCCAGGCGCCGGGCGTAAAGATCGTGGATGACCGGGCAAGAAATTATTTCCCCATGCCGCTCGATGCATCCGGCCAGGGCGATATTCTGGTGGGCCGCATCCGCAAGGATGTCAGCGATCCCAGCGGACATTCCGTCGCCATGTTCGTGGCCGGCGATCAGCTCTTGAAGGGCGCGGCCTTGAACGCGGTGCAGATCGCAGAGCTTCTCTAACTGTCATCCCCGGCGAAGCGCGCCATAGGCGCGCTGAGGGAAGGGGACCCAGGTGGCCAAACTAGATCCGGTCGCCCCACCTGGGTTCCCTTCCCCTCGCGCAGCGTTGCTGCGCTCGGCCGGGAATGACATTCGTTACTTGGTTTTCGGCCCGGTGAAGTTCGCAAAAGCCGGGAAGTTCGCAAGCGCGTCCTTGGCCTTGGCTTTGAACTTCTCGAACTGCATCACATTCTCAATGCGGGCGGCGAGGAACTCGTCAGTGGCCTTCTCATCCTCGCCCGTATCGTTGAACCAGCGCATGGCGGTGGAGCCGTAGACCCCGGCCAGGATGCCGCGCTTGGTGTAGAAGTTGAAATCGGTGGAGGTGTCGCCGGCGGCGCGCCACATCGCGTCCACGGTGCGATAGAGCAGCTTGGCGCCCAGGGCCGCGTTCATGGGCAGTGACAGCAGCGCCGCGGCGCGCCGCGCTGCTTCCTTGTGGGGCCGCAAGACCGCCAGCCGCGCCTTCACCGCGGCCGCGATGCGTTCGCGGATTTTCATTGCCTTCAAATCCGTCACCGCCAGTTTGGCTTCCATCTGGGCATCCGCCCAGGTGGAATAAAATTCGATCAGGCTGACGGGACCGTTTTCGAATAGTCGCGCCACATCCTTCACGCCGGCTTCCATCGCGGCCTTCTGCAACACGCTGTCGGTGAAGCCATCAAAGGCGGCATGGGGCAGGGCGGCGGCCAGCACCGCTTCGCGCGCGGTCTGGTCGTCCATGCGCTCCGGCTTCGGTGCGTCCGCTTTGGGCGCCTCGGTTTTCTGGGCTGCTTTTTTACGCAACGGGTTCTTGGGTTCGTCGCTCATCGCATCAGCCTGCCTGTTGGAAGTGACGGATTTCCGATTCAAAGATCAGCCGCGACAGGTCGCCCATCCGCGAGGTGTAGAGCCGCCCGTCCAGGTGATCGCATTCATGCTGCACCACCCGGGCATGAAAGCCGCGCGCCTCTCGCTCGATCATCTGCCCATCCAGGCCGAAGCCGCGATAGCGGATATGGGCCGGCCGCTCGACCCAGCCGCGCAGGCCCGGCACCGACAGGCAGCCCTCCCAGCCGCCTTCGGGGGTGGGGTCCATAACGGCGATTTCCGGGTTGATCAGTACGGTCAGGGGGGCGGCATGGTCGAACCGCTCGTCTTCGTCCAATCCGGGGTCGGAGCGCTCGCCGGGGGCCTGGAAGATCACCACCCGCAGGGGAACATGGACTTGGGGGGCAGCCAGACCAGCTCCGTTGGCATCCATCATAGTTTCGATCATGTCATTGACCAAGCGGCGAATTTCCGGACTTTTGGGGTCGGAAACGGCCTGGGCCGGGGTGGCCAAGACGGGATGGCCCATGCGGGCGATTTTCAGGATAGCCATGCCCTGAAATATGGCCCTCGAAAAGGATCGGGCCAAGGCCGGGGAGCGTTAATTTGCGCGGGTAGACAGGCAAAATCCCGTCTGCTATCACCCGCGCCTCTTGAATTCCCGACCCGGAGCCCGCTTTGCAGATCATCGTCCGCGACAACAACATCGACCAGGCGCTCAAGGCGCTGAAGAAGAAGATGCAGCGTGAAGGCATCTTCCGGGAGATGAAGCTGCGCGGCGCCTATGAGAAGCCCAGCGAAAAGCGCGCCCGCGAGCGCGCCGAAGCCGTGCGCCGCTACCGCAAGCTGCAGCGCAAGCGCATGCAGCGCGAAGGCCTGATTCCCCGCTAATCGGGTTATTTATCGGATTTGGAACGGGCCGCCTTCGAGGCGGCCTTTTTCTTTTGATACGTCTGGTTGGCGACATAGGCCGCTGCTGCGCCCACCGCCGCCGCACCCAGCATGAGCAGCACGCCGCCGGCCCCGATGGTCAGGGTCTTTTCGGCCAACTCGGTGGCGGTGACGGCCACTTCGTCAACCGCGTTCTCGACTTGGGCGCGTTTTTTCTTCCAGAATTTCATGTGCAGCCGTCGCAGACCGCGACTTCGACTGTGACATGGGAGAGGTCCGGATACTGGCGGCGCAGGGTGGCCTTGACGGTCTCGGCGCTGATCGCGTCGGGCGAGATCAGCGACACGATCAAGCCGCGATGGCCCGGGCCCAGCCGCCACAGATGCAGATCGGGAATGCGGGCCTTGAGCTCGCTTTCCAGGAAGGCGCGGATGTCGTCGGACTGTTTGGGATCGGCATCGGCATCCAAGAGCACCATGGCGCTGTCGCGGATCAAGCCATAGGACCAGGAGGCGATGACAAATGCACCGACAAGGCCGCTGATGGGATCGAGTATCCCAAGCCCGTAATAATAGCCGGCTGCCAGCGCGATGATCGCCAGCACCGATGTGGCCGCATCCGCCAGCACATGCACATAGGCGGCGCGCATATTGTTGTCATGGCCATGGGAATGGTCGCCATGACTGTGGGAATGATTGTCCTTGAGGATCAGGGCGCTGACCAGGTTGACGCCAAGGCCGATGCAGGCGATCAGCAGCGCGTCGCCATATTGAACGGTCGCAGGGGTGACGATGCGTTGGATCGACTCCACCGCCACGACCAGCGCGGTGATGCCCAGAATGATGGCGCTGGAAAAAGCCGCCAGGTCTCCGAACTTTCCCGAACCAAAAGTAAAGCGGCCGCTTCCCGAATGACGCCGCGCCAGCCAATAGGCGCCGGCCGCAAGCCCCAGCGCCCCCACATGGGTCGCCATGTGTGCGCCGTCTGCCAAGAGCGCCATGGAGTGGTAGGCAAGGCCGCAGACGATCTCCACGATCATAAAGACGGCGGTGACGATGGCGGCCCATTTGGCGCGGGTCTCGGCGCTGGAATGGCCGCTGCCCAGGAAGACGTGATCACGCGTCCAGATGCCATGATCATGCGCGCCGGCCGGGGCTTGATCGTGCGCATGGCCGTGGTCATGACCGTGCGCGTGTCCGTGCGGATGCAAACTGTGATCGTGCGCCATGACCGGAGTTTAGCGCCTCGGCAGGTTAAAATCCCTAGGCGAATGCGCCCAAAAAGGCCGGCATCAGTCCGGCGGCGAACAGCGCGCTGAACAGCAAAAACCGGGGATTCCTGACAGTGCCAATCATCATGAACGGCAGATAGGCATCGGCCCGCGCCATTGCAACCCGGCCAAAAGGTCGCGGGACCGCCTAGAGAGGCGGGCGGCAGGTGAAGTTGGCGGCTTCCAACATGTTACCATGGCCGCTGTAGCGCGCCTCCAGCGGATAGCGGCAGATCGGCCGCGTGGCGGTGACTTTTTTGTCATCATTCACATGCGCCCCGATAAAGGCCGAAGGGGCTTCGTTCCGGGTCACCCAGGCTTCCAGCGCCCGCACCATGTCGTGGTTGGCGTCGTTCTGCAGCGGCACGCCCGTCGCGCCGCCGATATGGGAGAAGCCTTCGCCGCCGCTGCAATGGCCCATGCCCGTCAGCGGAAAGAAGCGGAAAAAGTCGTCAGCCTTGGCCTGGCTATAGCGCGCCACGATGAGGGCGTAAAACTCCACATCCATCATCGGGGTGATGGTCGAATCCGCCCAGCCCTGGAAGAAGATGAACTTGCCGCCGCGGGCGCGATAGGCGTCCAGGTTCGCCGTCTGGTCATAGACCTCGCCCAGCGTTTTTCCTGCGAACTTGGTCGCCAGCGCCCGCTCGGTATCCTTGTCGAAGTCGAAATTGACGTTCTTGAAGTCGGGATCCTGGAACACCGCCTGGCGCCAGAAATCCCAGCTCGAGCCACCCGGCGTCGCGCCGCCGCTTTGGTTGTACCAGCCCAGCTCGCTACCGCGCACCTGGCCGGGCATCAGTTGGGTGCCGTCGGATTTTTTTGCGCCGGAATAAATGTGACGCGCTGCTTCCACTTGAACCGGGGTCAGGCATTCGGATTTTTGCGTCTCGCTGCACTGGAACTGCACCGGATCGGTGGTGCAGCGGCGTGGATCGGCGATCAGGCTGTCTTCCAACCCATCAAGCTTGTCGCAGGTTTTGATCATGGCCTTGTGCAGGATCACGACGCTTTCGCGCGTCAACGCGCTGGGATCTTTCAGCGCCGGCTGGGCATTCCAGGTATGGCCCAGCATCAGCGACGTCCATTTGTAGGGCGCCGCGCCGCCGACCATGCCGTCATAGTCGGCGGGAAAGCGCGTCGCTTCCATCAGGGCGTGATGGCTGCCGGCCGAGCAGGAGATGAAATAATTCTTCACCGCCGGCTTGCCGTAATAGGCGGCGATGGTCTTTTTGGCGGCGATGGTGGAGAGGTGCAGCGCCCGCCACGCCCACCAGCGATTCCCATATCGGCTTTGAAGTCTGGCTGC
>JACCXK010000060.1 GCA_013697055.1 Alphaproteobacteria bacterium | reverse complement strand
GGGTTATCGTCTATGGCGTGGCCGCCATCCTGGGACTGGGCGCGCTGTTCGGCTGTTTCAACTCCATGTACACCGCCGTGGAATCGCGCGGCCGCGAGATTGCGACCTTAAGAGCGCTGGGCTATCGCGGCTTTCCCATCGCCTTGTCGGTGCTGCTGGAAGGAACTGTGCTGTCCGTCGCCGGCGCTCTGATCGGCGCCGCTATCGCCTGGGCCCTGTATGACGGCGTGATGAGCGGCTTCGGCTCGGATGTCTTCATCCTAGCCGTGACGCCACCGATGGTGGCTGTCGGACTGGCATGGGGAATCGCGCTGGCGGTTCTGGGCGGGCTGCTGCCGTCGCTTCAGGCCGCGCGCGGGGCGGTAACCCAGGCGTTGCGGGCCAAATAGCCCGGCCGTCTAAGCCCGTCGCAAGCTGCGATAAAAGGGGTCGGTACTGACGCCGCGCCGGTTCTTCTCGTCGGTCAGGACGGCCAGAACCCGCAACAATGTGAGCGCATGATCGGCGCCCAACTGCTCCAAACTGTGACCGGCCACAAAGTCGGCCATCATACGGCGGTTTCTGTCGATCTTGGACGCCAATGGCATTCCTTCCGGCAAAGAAAAAGCCCGGGCTGGGGGACAGGCGCCGGGCTTTCCTTGAAATGCCGAAGCGGGGAAGGGCCTCGACATCACGGAAACTCCGCGTTGACGCAACAGTTGCACCGCGCCGGATTTGTCTGCCGTCAGCACCACTTACCAACGTCTTTACTGGTCGTAAATAATTGAAACGCCAGAGAAAATGGAACTGATGGGGGTGCGGGGGCTTATCAATGGCATGTGTCAAATGGCAAATCCCCTGACAATCCTGGTTGTCGAAGACGAATCCCTGATCCGCATGGCAGCGGTCGCAATCCTTGAGGATGCCGGCTACTGGGTGCTGGAAGCCCAGAACAGTGCGGAAGCCCTCGATGTCCTGGCGCGCCATGCCGAGATCAGCATTTTGCTGACGGATGTCCGCATGGACGGTCTGGCGCTGGTGACATGGGTGCAGCTCAACAATCCCGCCATCCGCTCGATTGTGGTGTCCGGCAATGCCAGCGCCGCGGAAGCCAGCAAGGCCGGCGCCTCCATCTTTGTTAAAAAGCCTTACCTGCCGACAACTATCGTCAAAGCCGTGCATGAAACGGTGCTTCGGCACTAGCAGGCGTTGAATTCATTTATCAATTGGGCGCCTGTCTGGCGTGCGTTGCTATGCGCGCATCAGGAGCCTGGCGTCGATCCCATAAGGACAATGTGGCCATGACGATGCTCTTCGACAAAATCGAAGACGCCCGCTCGCTCGCGCAGATCGTGGTGGAGACGGTGCGCGAACCGCTGCTTGTTCTGGACAACACCCTGACCATCCTGGTGGCGAGCAACTCCTTCCACAAAAGCTTCCAGATCAGCCCTGCGGATACGCCGGGCCAGCTGCTGTTCACCCTGGACAAGGGCGGCTGGGACATTCCGGCCCTGCACACCCTGTTGGAACGCTCGCTAGTCGACCAGACGGCGGTGGAAGGCTTCATGGTCGAACAGGAATTCCCCCGCATCGGCGCGCGCAAGTTCCTGCTGCATGCCCGCAAAGTGCTGGGCACCGACGCCGGCCACGCCCTGATCCTGCTGGGCTTCGAGGACATCACCGAACGGCGCGCCATCGAGCACGAAAAGGCGCAGCTTCAGCTTCGCACCGACGAGCTTCGCCAGCAAAAAGAAGTGCTGCTGGCCGAGATGCAGCACCGCATCGTCAACAGCCTGCAGATCATCGCCAGCATCCTGATGCTCAAGGCGCGGGCCGTGAGTTCCGAAGAGACCCGCCAGCATCTGCAAGACGCGCACCGCAGAGTCATGTCGGTGGCGGCGGTGCAGCAGCATCTGCACAGTTCGGCGCGCGCCGATGTGGTCGATATCGCGCCTTATCTGTCCAAGCTTTGCGAGTCGCTGGCCGAATCCATGATCGGCGAAAGCCGGCCCGCCAAGCTCACCGTCACCGCCGACCAAGGCCATGTGATCTCGGCCGATGCCGTCAGCCTGGGCCTGATCGTAACCGAGCTGGTCATCAATGCCCTGAAATACGCCTTTCCGGACCCGGACAAGGACGCCTCGGTCAAGGTCGATTATGAGGTGAACGGCACCGACTGGAAGCTTTCGGTGTCCGATAATGGCATCGGACGCGGCGCGGACAGTGCTCCCACCGCCAAGGGCGGGCTGGGCACCAGCCTGGTCAAGGCGTTGGCGCAACAACTGGATGCGCAAGTCGAAACCGTCAGCGGCCCCGGCGGCATGCGCGTTTCCGTCACCCACCCGACATTTGTGTCCCGCACGGCAGCTTAGATCGCTGAGGTGCGGAACCGAACCTTGCTGATGGTGTTAACTCAGCACGACGACTTCCTCTTATTGGAGATTTCCCAACATGCTATTTTTGAAAACGGCTGTTTCAGCCGCTGCCATCACTATGTTCATGGCGACCGGCGCTTTGGTCGCCACCACCGAAACGGCTTCGGCCCGCATGGTCTGCAACAGCGAAGGCGATTGCTGGCATACCGAACGCCAGTACCGCTATCCGGGCACCGGCTATGTCAATCACAATGACGACTGGTATTTCCACCAGAAGTGGGATGACCGTCGCCATTATCGCGACACCCATGAGGGCCGCGGCTATTACAAGAGCGGCGTCTGGGTCACCTTCTGATCCTGCCGTCATTCGCGTGACGAAATGGGGCGGCTCTCGGGCCGCCCTTTTTCATTCGTGCGCCGGCGCGAAGGCGCTCCCCGCGTCTGTCTCCAGCGACGGCAGGAACGCCGGAGGTTTGCGCAGCCGGGTCGCCTGCTCGAAGCCATGGCCCAGCGCCAGGATGGAGGCATCCGACCAGGCCGGACCGATGAAGGACAGCCCCACCGGCAAGCCATGGTCATAGCCCATGGGCACGGTCAGGTGCGGATAACCCGCTTCCGCCGGCAGGCTGGCAGAATCGGGGCTGCCGTAACCGGCGCTGCGCACCCTATCGGTCAGCACGGCCGGGCCGTTGGTGGGACGGATCACAGCATCCAGCCGCAGCCGCCTGAACAGATCATCCAGCGCGCCGGTGGTCAGGCTTTTGAGTTCATCGCGCGCATGGACATAATCGGGATCGCCCAGATCACCGCGCGCCTGGGACTCGGTCAGGATGTTCTGGCCGAACAACACCGTTTCGCGCGGCGAGGCGGCGTTGAAGGCGATCAGATCGGAGAGGCTGCGGACCATGCCCGCCGGCAGGCTGGCGAGATAGGCGTTGAGACCGGCCTTGAATTCATATTGCAGCACCAGCTTCTCGTCGGCCGAGATTTCCGGCGGCGGCGTGAAATCGTTGATTTCCACGATATCGGCGCCCTGCGCCTTCAACACATCCAACGCGCGGGCCAGCAGTAAGGCCGTCTCGGCGGGAAAGGCGCCGGGAGCGGCGGTGATCACACCCAACCGCTTGCCCTTGAGCGATGCGCCGGACAGGGCCGCGAAATCGGCCTTCCGGCTGTCGGCGCTTGCGGTCGCCATGTCGACCGGATCGCTGCCGGACATGGCATTCAGCACCGCCGCCGCATCGGCGACCGTACGCGCCATCGGCCCGGCGGTGTCCTGGGTATGGGAAATCGGCACGACATGCGTGCGCGACACAAGCCCCACCGTCGGCTTGAAGGACACGATGCCGTTGAACGAGCCGGGACAGACCAGCGAGCCGTTGGTCTCGGTGCCGATGGCGGCGGCGGCGAGGCTGGCCGCGACCGCGGCGCCGCTGCCAGAGGAGGAGCCGCAAGCATTGCGGTCCAGCACATAGGGGTTCTTCACCAGCCCGCCCACACCCGACCAGCCCCAGATGGAATAGTTGGAGCGGAAGTTCGCCCATTCGCTGAGATTGGTCTTGCCCAGGATCACCGCGCCCGCCGCCCTGAGCCGCACCACCAGGGCTGCGTCGCGGTGCGTGACATTGTTCGCCAGCGCCAGGGACCCCGCCGTGGTGGGCATGGGATCGGCGGTTTCGATATTGTCCTTCACCAGGATGGGGATGCCGTGCAGCGGTCCCCGCGCACCCTTGGCCTTGCGTTCGGCGTCCAGCGCCGCCGCGTCGACAACAGCATTGGGATTGACGGCGATGACGGCGTGGAGTTGCGGTCCATTCCGGTCCAGCGCGTCAATGCGGGCGAGATAGGCCCGCACCAGTTCGGCGGCGCTGATCCGGCCCGCCGCCATGTCGGCCTGCAAGGTGGCGATGTCCTTTTCCGCCACCTCGTAAGGCGCGGCCAGGACCGGGCCCGTCAAAGCCACCAGCGTGGCGAAGGAGAGAAGGATTTTCATGATGCCCCGCGGCCCTAACAGGACCGGGACGCGCCGCCAAAGTCAAACCGCGATACGCCGTGGGATGGCATAGACCCGCGTTTGACCCAGCATATAGGCGTGGAACGGCCCCGCGAACAGCGTGGCGATGGCGGCCTCGCCCACGTCCAGCCCGCCGGTATAGGCGCCGAAGGATGGCAGGATCATCCGCAGGCCGTCACTGACAAAGCAGCGGCGGCGCACGCTGCGGCCCCATTTGCTGACACTGGCGCAAGGGTGCAGATGCCCCGCCACTTCGCCGGCCTCGAAGGCCGCTACCGGTTCATGGCGGAACACCAGCCCACCGACACGGATGCAATCGGTGACATCGCCCTCCAGCCAGTCCGGCGGGTTGGGGTCGTGGTTGCCCGCGATCCAGGTAAAGCGGGCGCCGCGGCTCATGGTATCCAGCAACCCGCGTTCCTCCGGCCCCATGCGGTCGCCGGCGTCGCGGTCGTGGAAGGAATCGCCCAGCGCGATCACCCGCGCCGGCTGGTGGCGGGCGACGGCGCGCGCCATCCGCAGCAAGGTATTGATGGTGTCGTAAGGCGGCAGATACTGGCGGCCCCGGGCATAGGAACTGCCCTTTTCGAAATGCAGGTCCGCGAACACCAGGGTGGATTGGGCCGGCAGGAACGCGGCGCCACAGGAATCCAACAGCACCGTCTCGCCATTCACATCGATCAACAGGTCGGTCATTCAGTCCACACGCATCGCATCCCGGATCAGGGAGTCTTCATTGTCCCGCAGAATAGCCTCGTCCACCGCGCCCGCAACCATCTGGCGGTCGATCTCCAGCAGGGCCGGCACCGCCAGCGGCGACACCCGGTCCAGCCGCCGAGTCACAATCCGCTTTTTCACCCGCGCCAGCATGTCGCCCAAACGGGCAATGTCCAACAGACCGGTTCCCGCATCCTGGTAGGTAGCGCGCAACAACACATGGTCGGGTTCATGTTCCCTGAGAACGTCGTAAATAAGGTCTGAAGAAAATGTCACCTGCCGGCCGGTCTTTTCCTTGCCGGGAAAGCGGCGCTGAATCAGCCCGGCAATGATGGCGCAATTGCGGAAGGTGCGCTTGTACATGTTGGACTCGGCCAGCCAGCTGTCCAGGTCGTCACCCAGCATGTCCTGGTCGAACAGCGCATCCATGTCGGCGCCGCCCATATCCTTGGCCGCCCACACCGCCAGGGCATATTCGTTGGCGACAAAACCGATGGGATGCAGCTTCAAGCGTTCCAGCCGCCGTGTCAGCAGCATCCCTAATGTCTGGTGCGCCAGCCGACCTTCGAAGGGATAGCAGGCGAGATACTGGCGGTTGCCGCGCGGAAACGTCTCGACCAGAAGCTGGCCGGGCTTGGGGATCACGCTGCGCCATTCCTGGATCTTCAGCCATTCCTGCACCGGCTCCGGCAATGAGTGCCAGCGCTCGGGCGCGGACACCATTTCGCGCACCCGCTGGGCCAGGAACGTCGAAAGCGGAAACTTGCCGCCATTGTAGCTGGGGATTTCCGCGTCCGGATCGTTGGTCTTGGTGACATAGGCGCCGGTCTCGCGCAGGCCCTCGAAACGCACCACCTGGCCGGCAAAGACGAAGGTGTCGCCGGGGGAAAGTTGCTCGATGAAATATTCCTCAAGCTCGCCCAGCTTGCGCCCGCCTGCCCCGGCCGGCTTGCCGCGCGACTGCAGCCGCACCTCCACCATCGGATCTTCCACGATCACCCCGGCATTGAGGCGGTATTCCTGGGCCAGCCGCGGATGCGCCAACCGCAGCTTGCCGTCTTCCGTTTTGCGCAGCCGCGCATAGCGATCATAGGCCTTGAGCGCATAGCCGCCGGTGGCGACAAAATCCACCACGGCGTTGAAGTCTTCGCGGGTGAGATGGGCGTAAGGCGACGCGGCCCTCACTTCGGCAAACAGGGCGGCGGGATCGAACGGCGCGGCGCAGGCCGTGCCCAGGATATGTTGTGCCAGCACGTCCAGCCCGCCGGCCTTCAGCCGCTCGCCGTCCAGCTCGCCCGCCAGCACCGCATCGCGGGCGGCATTGCATTCCAGCACTTCGAAGCGGTTGGCCGGCACCAGCAGCGCGGTGCTGGGCTCGTCCAGCCGGTGATTGGCGCGGCCGATGCGCTGCACCAGCCTCGCGGCGCCCTTGGGCGCGCCGATGCAGATCACCTTGTCCACTGCGCCCCAGTCGATGCCGAGGTCAAGCGTCGAAGTACAGACCACGGCGCGCAGACTGCCCTTGGCCATGGCCGCTTCCACCTTGCGGCGCTGTTCCAATGCCAAAGAACCGTGATGCAGGGCGATGGGGAGATTGTTGTCGTTGATCGCCCACAATTCCTGGAAGGTGCGTTCCGCCTGGCTGCGGGTGTTGACGAAGACCAGCGCCGTCTTGGCCGACTGGATCGCCAGCATCACGTCCAGCATGGCATGGCGCGCCAAATGACCGGCCCAGGGCACATAGGAATCAGACGTGCTGATCTCGATGCTGGGTTTTGCGCCGCCCGCGGCAATCACCAACGCCGACAGCGCCTCACCTTGCGCCGGCTGCGGCACCAAAAAGCGCTGCAGCGGCGCGGGGTCCTTCACCGTCGCCGACAGGCCGACGCGGCGATGGTCCGGCGCCAAAGTCGAGAGACGCGCCAGGCCCAGCGCCAACAGGTCGCCGCGCTTGGAATTGTACAGGGCATGCAGTTCGTCCAGCACCACGGTGCGCAAATTCTCGAACATCTGAGGCGCGCGCGGATGGGCCGTAAGCAGGCTCAACTGTTCGGGCGTGGTCAGCAAGATATCGGGCGGGCTGTGGCGCTGGCGCTGGCGCCGCGCCGCGGAGGTATCGCCGGTGCGGGTCTCCACCGTCACCGGCAGCGCCATCTCGGCAACGGGGGCATCGAGATTGCGCGCCACGTCCACCGCCAGCGCCTTCAGAGGCGAGATATAGAGCGTGTGCAGCCCGCGTTTACGGGCCCTCTTTGGCTTGCCGGCCAGGTCGATCAGGCTGGGAAGGAAGCCGGCCAAGGTCTTGCCGCCGCCGGTCGGGGCCACCAGCAGCACACTTTCCCCCCGTTCGGCATGGTCCACCAGCGCCAGCTGATGGGCCCGCGCGGTCCAGCCGCGCGCGGCGAACCAATCGTGGAATTGAAGGAGCAGCATGGCGAGAACAAACCATGTACCAAGCCCGGAAGGCGAGTCTTATTTGTGTTCGAGCAGGCGCTTCAGTTCGGATTCCGGCGTGCCATAGAAACTGCCGGCGATCTGCTCGATCCCGGCGCGATTGACGATGGTCAACTGGCCGCGCCGCGTCGTCACCAGGCCTTTGCGCTCGAAGCCATGGATCGCCACGGTGACGCCGGCGCGGCGCACGCCCAGCATCACCGCCAGGAATTCATGGGTCAGCGGCACCGCGTCGGTGGTCATGCGGTCATGCGCCATCAACAGCCAGCGCGCTAGCCGCTGCTCCAGCTTGGCGCGGCCGTTGGCCAGCGCGGTCTGCGC
>JACCXK010000116.1 GCA_013697055.1 Alphaproteobacteria bacterium | reverse complement strand
GTCCTGCGAGGTGCCGGTCTTGCCGGCCAAGGGCTTGGGAATCTGCGCGCCCACCGAATAGGCGGCGGTGCCGCGCTGAACCACGCCCTGCAGCATGGAGACGATCTGATAAGCCGTGCGCGGGTCGATGATCTGTTCGCGGTTGTCGGACAACAGCGGCTCTTCCTGGCCGTGCCAGTTGGCATCGTTGCAGCCCTCGCACTTGCGCTCGTCATGCCGCCAGATGGTCTTGCCGTAGCGGTCCTGGATGCGGTCCACCAGCGAGGCGCTGATCTTCTTGCCGCCATTGGCGAATTCCGAATAGCCGGTGACCATGCGGATCAGGGTGGTCTCATAGGAGCCCAGCGAATTGGCCAAGAGCGTCGGCAGCTTGTCATAGACGCCCATGCGCAGCGGCAGTTTCACCACCTGGTGCATGCCCAGGTCGTGCGCCAGGCGCACCGTCATGACGTTGCGCGACAATTCCAACCCGCGGCGCAAAGTGGTGTCGCCCAGGAATTCGCCCTTTTCGAAATTGTCCGGCCGCCAGATGCCCAGGCCCGGGCCCTGGTCCATCTCGAAGGGCGCATCCAGCACCTTGCTGGCGGGGGTGTAGCCATTGTCCAGCGCGGTGGCATAGACGAAGGGCTTGAAGGAGGAGCCGGGCTGGCGCTGCGCCTGCATCGCGCGGTCGAACTGTGACGACGCATAGGAAAAGCCGCCTGACATGGCCAGCACGCGGCCGGTATGCGGGTCCATCACCACGATGGCGCCGTTCACTTCCGGCACCTGGCGCAAACCGAACTCGCCCGGCTTGGCGGGCGCCGGCTGCGGCTCGACATAGAAGACGTCACCGGGCTTGACGACTTCCTGCGGCGTGGTGGGACGAGGACCCCAGACCGCGCCGGGCAATTGCCGGTTGGCCCATTTGTAGCCGTCATAGGTCATCAGGCCGGTGGTGCCGTCGGCGAAGCCGAGCTGAACATCCTTGCCCCGGTAATCCAGCGCCACCGCCAGCCGCCAGGTCTCAATGCCTGAGGCTTCAGGAATGGCGTCGAGATTCTTTTTCCAGTCCGCCAGCTCGATATGCCTCTTGGCGCCGCGCCAGCCATGGCGGCGGTCATAGCGCACCAGGCCGGTGCGCAAGGCGCTGACGGCATAATTCTGCAACCGCGTATCCAGCGAAGCCCGCACCTGAAGGCCGCTGTCATACAGGCCGGCGGCGTGATAGCGCCCGATCAACAGCCGCCGCACTTCCTCGACATAATAATCCACGTCGGCAGCCTGGCTGCCCAGGGCGCGGGACTGTGTCACCAGCGGTTCAGCCCTGGCGGCGGCCGCCTGCTCGTCGTTGATATAATTGTTTTCGGCCATCTGACCGATCACCCAGTTGCGGCGATCGAGTGCCGCCTGGTGGTTGTAGCGCGGATCGTAATTGGCCGGGCCCTTGGGCAGCGCCGCCAGGAAGGCGACCTCGGCCACGTCCAGCTCGTCCAGCGACTTGCCGAAATAGTTCAGCGACGCCGCCCCGATGCCGTAACAATTCTCGCCCAGATAGATTTCGTTGAGATAAAGCTCGAGCACCTTTTCCTTCGGGTATGTGGCGTCGATGCGCACCGCCAGGATCGCCTCGCGGATCTTGCGGCTGAACTTGACGTCGGAATTGAGCAGGAAGTTGCGCGCCACCTGCTGGGTGATGGTGGAGGCGCCTTGCGGGCGGCGGCCTTGCAGCACCAGCCCCACATCCTTGACCGCGGCGCGCAGGATGCCGGACGGATCGATGCCCGGATGGCTGTAGAAGTTACGATCCTCGGCACTGGTGAAAGCCTGCTTGACCAATTTGGGGATGAAGGCGGCCGGCACGAAGATGCGCCGCTCGCGGGCATATTCGCCCAGCACGGTCCCGTTACCGGCATAGACGCGGGTGGTGATGGGCGGGGTGTAGTCCTGCAGCGCCTCGACGCTGGGTAGCCCCCGCGTGATGGTCACCAGATAGACCGCCACCGCGCCGATCGCGACCACGACCAGCGCCGCGGCCGCCAGGCCGAGCCATTTCAAAAGACGGGGGAGAAAATTCTGCATGGGAATGGCTGATTTATAGAGGCGCTGGCTTGGGGTTGCCAGAGGGTTGAAGAAGGGCCTATCGGGCCATCTGGACATCAGAAGGCGGCGCAAATTGGGAATCCACGGCGTCCGCGATGGCGCGGGCCACCTTGGTCCTCCATGAATCGGTGTTCATCTGGCCGGCATCCCCCCGGTTGGACAGATATCCCAGCTCGATCAGCACCGCGGGAACATCGGGCGCCACCAGCACGGCCAGGCTGGCGCTGCGGTGCGGGCTGCGCGCCAACAGGTCGGTCACCTGCCCCAGATTTTTAAGTGCATTGGTGGCGAATTCCGACGACTTGTTGCGGGTGTCGCGCTGCGCCAGGTTGATCAGGATGGGGGCCACCGGATTGTTGTCGCCCGACAGGTCCACGCCGGCGATGACGTCGGACTGGTTTTCGCGCCGCGCCAACGCGCTGGCCTCGCGGTCGGAGCGGCCGTCATTCAAGGTATAGATCGAGGTGCCGGTGGTCTCGGGATCGGGATTGGAATCGGCATGCAGGGCGATGAACAGGTCGGCCTTGTCGGCGCGGGCGATGGCGACACGCTGGCGCAAGGGAATGAAGGTGTCGTTCTCGCGGGTCATGAACACGGTATAGCCGCGTTGGCGCAATTCTCGCGCCAGCTTCAACCCTTCGGCCAGCGCCAGGTCTTTTTCCATCAGCCCGTTGACACCGACCGTGCCGGCATCCAGGCCCCCATGGCCGGGATCCAGCACAATGACGCGTCTGCCCGCGGCCCTGGCCGGCGGCGCCTGCTGCGCGGCGATCAACGCCGCCAGCTTTTCCGCATCGCTTTCGCGCTTTTTCAAGTCAGCGGGCCAGCCCGCCTGGGCATCGAATTTGGGCCTTGTGGTGGGGAACAAGTCGATCACCACCCGGTAGCCGAACCCGGCGGACGGCGGCAGCACCAGCGAGTCCGACACCGTCACCGGCGAATTCAAATCGATCACCATGCGCGAATTGCCGGCGCGGAACTGGCCGTAGCGATAGGACTTGACCGGGCCCATGCCGCTGGGCCGGGGCGGCGCGCCCAACCGCCAACTGACTTCGGGCATGTCGATCACCACCCGGTCCGGACTGGCCAAAGCGAAGGCGCGCAGGTTCACCGGATCGGACAGTTCGATCACCAGCCGGGTGCGGTCGTCATGCTCGCCGATGCGCGCGCTCATCACAATGGGCAGCGGACCGGGGCGCGTGGCGCCGATGGTCGGCCCGGCCACGGCTTGCGGGAGAGGCTTGGCCGGCGCCAGCGGCAGGTTCTTGGCGTCCTGGCCTTGCATCAGCCTACTGATGGCGTCGTCGGCCCCATCGGCGCTCAGCGCTGCCAGCGACAGGGCGGCGGCGGCAATGCAGCAGACAGCGAACAGGCGCATACCCAAGGGGCTCCGAATCGTGTGGCCCAGATTAGCATGCGGTTTGTTTCGCCGATTTGCTTTTGCTAGTGTTCCCGCGCCGAGGGGATGCGCGATGTTTCTGGAACTCAAGGATTTTTTGACGCCGCCGGAAGTGGCGCGGCTGCAGGATATCGCCGCCAAGGTCCAGTTCGTGGACGGGCGGATTTCCAATCCCCACAACAAGGCCAAGAACAACCTGCAGGCGAGCGAGACCGATCCCGGTTATGTGGAGTCGTCCCGGATCGTGGCCGCGGCCTTTGCGCGCTCGGCACCCTTCATCGAGTTTGCCTTTCCTGCCCAAGTCGCCCCGCCGCTGCTGGCCCGCTACGAGGTGGGCATGACCTATGGCGCCCATGCCGACACCGCCCATATGCGCTTCGGCACCGAGATGCGCCGCTCGGACCTGTCGGCCACGGTGTGGCTGAACCCGCCCGCCAGCTATGACGGCGGCGAGCTGGTGGTCCATCTCGGCACCCGTCCGACCGCCTTCAAGGGCGAGCCCGGCAGCGTCATCATCTATCCTTCCACCCACCTGCATGAAGTGACCCCGGTACGCCGGGGCCAGCGGCTGGTCTCCATCACCTTCATCGAAAGCCTGATCCCCGACGAATACCAGCGCACCCAGCTTTACGAGCTGGGGGAAGTGGCGGCGTTGGAGGGGCTGAAGATGGCCTGGGAAAACCGGGTGCGGCTGGAGGCGGTGCGCAACAATCTGTTGCGGCTATGGTCCAGGAGTTAGCTAACTAACTGATTGTACTATATTATATTTCTGATGGCTCCCGGCCGTCACAAATGTGCCCATTAATCGCTTGTTGAAACCCCGGTGGCACCCTACAAAATCTGTGTCCGGCAGCTTTTCGCGATTCTCGCTGCTGCCGCGCCGCCCCTGACCAGGCCCGGCATGCCCCGCGAGCAACGCGAGCACAACGGCCCTTCAGGACTCATCTTTGGGCGCCCTCCTTTGGCGGGTGGCCCGCCGAAGTAACAATGACTGACAAATTTGCGCCCCCCTCCGACGCTGTCGCGGTCGCCCACTTCAGGAATGAAGTGACCGTTTCGACGGATGGGTTTGCGCGCCTTCTTTCCACCAACAATTCGCGCCGCCCCAACCTGCCCGCCGCACACAGTGCCGCCGGCCGCAATCGCGTGCGCAATGGAGACTTTCATGACCAAGCGCATGCTGATCGACGCCAACCACCCGGAAGAAACACGGGTGGTCATTCTCGACGGTTCCAAGGTCGAGGAATTTGACTTCGAGGCCGCTTCCAAGCGGCCGCTCAAGGGAAACATCTATCTTGCGAAAGTGACGCGTGTTGAGCCGTCGCTGCAGGCCGCCTTTGTCGAATATGGCGGCAACCGCCAGGGCTTCCTGGCCTTCGCGGAAATCCATCCCGATTATTACCAGATCCCCGTCGCCGACCGGCAGGCCCTGATCGCCGAACAGGAGGCCGAAGCCCGCCGCCGCTCCGAGGACGATATCGAAAGCTTCGAGATCACCGGCTCCAGGAGCCAGGATGCCGAGGAAGAAGACGAAACCGAGGAAGACAACGAGGATGGGGCCGACACCGGCGAGGACAGCGCCGAGATGGCGCCCCTGGTGCCGCTGGACACCGCCCCCGAAGCCGAGGACACCGACGAGACCCCGGACAGCGCCGAGGACGACCATGAAGACGTGTTCGTCAATCATGGCGGCGCGGTGGTCGAGCACGACCATGACGAAGAACCCGCCGAGACCAAGGCGGAAGCGGCCGCCGAGGCCCTGAGCGACTATCCGGACGAAAGCGAAATAGCCGCCGCCGAGGCGGTGGAAGAGAATGAAGGCGAAATCCAGGCTGTCGGCACGGAAGGCGGCATCGATGCCGAACAGTTCGACGAAACCGCCGCGATCGCCAATGAGAATAATGAAGGCGCCATCGAACCGGTGAACGGCGAGGAAGCCCCGCAGGACGCACAGGCCGACGCCCAGGCGCTGCACGCCCCCCGCCCGGCCCAGAAATGGGTGCGCAAGAAGCACTACAAGATCCAGGAAGTCATCAAGCGCCGCCAGATCATCCTGGTGCAGGTGGTCAAGGAAGAACGCGGCAACAAGGGCGCCGCCCTCACCACCTATTTGTCGCTGGCCGGCCGCTATTGCGTCTTGATGCCCAACACCCCGCGCGGCGGCGGCATCTCCCGCAAGATCACCAACGCCGCCGACCGCAAGCGCCTGAAGAGCGCCGCCCAAGGGCTGGATCTGCCCGAAGGCATGGGCCTGATCATCCGCACCGCCGGCGAAAGCCGCAGCCGGATCGAGATCCGCCGCGACTATGACTATCTGCTGCGGCTTTGGGACACGATCCGCGAAAAGACCCTGTCCTCCAACGCGCCGGCTAACGTCTATGAGGAAGGCGACCTGATCAAGCGCGTCATCCGCGACCTGTACAACAAGGACGTGCAGGATGTGGTGGTGGAAGGCGAAACCGGCTTCCGCAACGCCAAGGACTTCATGCGCATGCTGATGCCGACGCATGCCAAGTTCGTCCATCACTACAAGGACACGGTGCCGCTGTTCCAGCGCATGCACATCGAATCCCAGCTGGACTCGATGTTCTCGCCCACCGTCACCCTGAAATCCGGCGGCTATATCGTCATCAACCAGACCGAGGCGCTGGTCTCGATCGACGTGAACTCCGGCCGCGCCACCCGCGAACATTCCATCGAGGAAACCGCGCGCAAGACCAACCTGGAAGCCGCCTCGGAAGTGGGCCGCCAGCTGCGCCTGCGCGACCTGGCCGGCCTGATCGTCATCGACTTCATCGACATGGAAGAAAGCCGCAACGACCGCGAGGTCGAGAAGCGGCTGCGCGACGCGGTGAAGAACGACCGCGCCCGGGTCCAGATCGGCAAGATTTCGCAGTTCGGGCTGATGGAAATGTCGCGCCAGCGTCTGCGCGCCGGCGTGCTGGCGGGATCGACCGTCCCCTGCCCCCATTGCGACGGCTTGGGGCTGGTGCGCTCGGTGGAATCAACCGCCTTGCGCGTCTTGCGCGGCATCGAGGAAGAAACCGAGAAGAACCGCGCCGCCGCGGTCACGGTCCGGATCGCCAATGACGTGGCGATCTACATCCTCAACCAGAAGCGCTACGAACTGTCGCGCATCGAAACCGAACACGGCATGGATATCTCCTTCGTGCCCAAGGACGATCTGTCGGCCGGCTCCTTCGAGCTGGAACGCACCAAGAGCCGCGATCCGGGCGAGCGCCCGCGCAATTCGGCGGTGAGCATAGAGGCGGGCTTCGTGCCCTCCGCCGAGCCCGAGCCGGACTATGTCGAGGAAGTCGACGAGGAAGAGGAAATGCCCGAAGCGGTTGAAGGCGGCCGCGATGACGCCGAGGAAGACGAAGGCGAAGAACGGCCCGCCGCCTCGCAGGGCGAGCGCGGAGATCGCGGCGACCGCGAAGGCGGTCGCGGCAAGCGCCGCCGCCGCGGCGGCCGTGGACGCAATCGCGACCGTGATGGCCCCCGCGATGGTCAACGCCCCACCGGCGCCGATACCGGCATTGCGGCGGCAGCGCCCGCCGAAGGCCAAGCCGTGGCATCCGCCGACGACAGCGAATTTGAACCCGCCCAACCCGGCGCGCCGCTGGACGA
>JACCXK010000057.1 GCA_013697055.1 Alphaproteobacteria bacterium | reverse complement strand
GTGAAATGAACACCGCCGATATCGCCGCACTTCTCTACCTGGTTGCCGGTGTCCTTTTTATCCTGGCGCTCACGGGCCTGTCCTCGCCCGCCACCAGCCAGGCGGGCAATCGCAACGGCATGCTGGGCATGGCGCTGGCCATCGCCACCACCCTTTGGGTGACGGGCGTTTCCGATCCCCTGACCATCGGTCTTATCGTGGGCGGCCTCGCCATCGGCGGGGGCATCGGCGCCATCATGGCCAAGCGCATCGCCATGACGGCCATGCCGCAGCTGGTCGCGGCCTTTCACAGCCTGGTGGGCCTGGCGGCGGTGTTCGCGGCTGGCGCGGCTTTCTATTCGCCGGAATCCTTCGGCATCTGCCAGCTTGATGCCAGCGGCGCCTGCACCGGCCTGATCAAGGCGCAGAGCCTGGTCGAGATGAGCCTGGGCGTCGCCATCGGTATCATCACCTTTGCCGGCTCGCTGATCGCCTTCGCCAAGCTGAACGGCAACATGAAGGGCGCGCCGATCATGCTGCCGGGGCGGCATCTGCTGAACCTGGCGCTGTTCCTCTCGATCATCGGCCTGATCGTCTATTTCGTGATGGACCAGCAGGAATGGACCTTCTGGGCGATCACGGGCCTGGCCTTCATCTTCGGCATCACGCTCATCATCCCCATCGGCGGCGCCGACATGCCGGTGGTGGTGTCGATGCTGAACTCCTATTCGGGATGGGCAGCGGCCGGCATCGGCTTCACGCTTGAGAACACCGCCCTGATCATCACCGGCGCGCTGGTGGGTTCCTCGGGCGCCATCCTGTCCTACATCATGTGCAAGGGCATGAACCGCAGCTTCGTTAGCGTCATCGCCGGCGGCTTTGGCGGCGACAGCAGCGCCGCCGTCGCGGGCGCGGTGGAAACGCGGCCCGTGAAACAGGGCTCGTCCGACGATGCCGCCTTCATCATGAAGAACGCCTCCAGCGTCATCATCGTGCCGGGCTACGGCATGGCGGTGGCCCAGGCCCAGCATGCCTTGCGCGAAATGGCCGACAAGCTGAAGGCCGAAGGCGTCAAGGTCTCCTACGCCATCCATCCGGTGGCGGGCCGCATGCCCGGCCACATGAACGTGCTGCTGGCGGAAGCCAATGTGCCCTATGACGAAGTGTTCGAGCTGGAGGACATCAACAGCCAGTTCGCCCAGGCCGATGTCGCCTATGTCATCGGCGCCAACGACGTCACCAATCCCAGCGCCAAGACCGATCCCAAGTCGCCGATCTTCGGCATGCCGGTGCTGGACGTGGAAAAGGCCAAGACCGTGCTGTTCATCAAGCGCGGCATGGGCGCCGGCTATGCCGGCGTGGAGAACGAGCTGTTCTTCCGGGACAACACCATGATGCTGTTCGCCGACGCCAAGAAGATGACGGAAGAAATCGTCAAGGCGCTCGACCATTAGCATTCGCCCAAAGCATTTCCTTGGAAATGCGTCATGATTAGAGAAGCAAGGCTGCCGCAGGACGAGCCCGCGATCCTGTCCTTCATCACCGGCCTGCAGGATTATGAGGCGGGCTTTGAGTCCGACCGCCGCCGCGATCCCGAATTCGTTGTCGAACACTGGCGCGAGGTCCAGCATCGCTGCGCCGAAAAGCACGGCGCCATGTTCATCGCCGAAGAAGGCGGCGAGGCGGTGGGCTGGGCCTTCGCCTATGAAGAGCATGGCGAGCTGTTCATCAAGGAGCCCGAGCGCCGCCACGGTTTCCTGGCCGAACTGTTCGTGGTGCCGGCGGCCCGCGGCAAAGGCCATGGCCGCGCCCTGATGGCGGCTTGCGAAGGCTGGTCGAAGGGCCGCGAACACAAGCTCCTGATCGTGGGCGTGCTGGCGCACAACAGTCGCGCCATCCGCGCCTATGAAGGGGCGGGCTATGCGCCCTATACCATGTTCCTGCGCCGTTACCTGGAGCCCTGATGCGCAAATCGCTCGCCGGCCTGATGCTCGTGCTGCTGCTGTCGCCGGCCTGGAGCCAGCCATCATCCCCGTCTGCGGCGAACATCAAGGCCGACATGGCGTTCCTGGCCAGCGACAAGCTGAAGGGCCGCGAGGCCGGCTCGCCGGAATATGATTTGGCGGCCAACTATGTCGCCGACCAGATGAAACAGATCGGGCTGAAGCCGGCGGGAAGGAACGGTTACTTCCAGCCGGTGCCACTGATCGCCTATCGACCCCGCGATGAAGGCGTGATCGCGCTGACGGCCAAGGACGGCGAGCCGGTGCCGTTTGTGTTCGGGACGGATTACCTGACCGGTGACACGCCCCAGGCGGCGAAGCTGGCGGTCAGTGCGCCGCTGGTCTTTGTCGGCTACGGGCTGGTCGCGCCCGAACATGGCCGCGATGACTATGCGGGCCTGGATGTGAAGGGCAAGATCGTGGTGGCGCTGGCCGGCGCGCCCAAGTTCCTGCAGACCGAGGAGCGCGCCTATTACCGCAGCGGCCGGATCAAATTGAAAGCGGCGATGGACCACGGCGCCGTGGGCTTTGTTTCCATCGGTACCCGCACCGGCGAGAAGCTCTATCCCTTCGCCAACAGCGTGCGGCAGTACAAAAGCTGGGGCATGACCTGGCGCCAATCAGATGGGAAACCCTTTGTGGCGGTGCCGCTGCCAGGCCTTGCCTATGTCAGCGTGACGGGCGCGCCGAAGCTGTTGGGTTCGCGCGCAAACGAGATCCTGGACGCCGCCGAGACGCGCGATGGCGCCATCAAGGGTTTTGACCTGCCGCTGTCGCTGAAAGCCGAGCTGCACAGCGAAATCAAGGCAGCCGAAAGCAAGAATATCGTGGGCGTACTGCCGGGCAGCGATCCCAAATTGAAAGACGAATATGTCGTGTTGTCCGGGCACTTGGATCATATCGGCATTACTCCTCCGGTAAACGGTGACAGCATCAACAATGGCGCGCTGGATAATGCCTCCGGTGTCGCGACCACCCTGGAAGTGGCACGGCTGCTCAAATCCAATCCGCCCAGACGCTCGGTGCTGTTCCTGGTGGATACCGCCGAGGAAAAGGGCCTGATCGGGGCGGAATATTTCGCCCGCAATCCGACCGTGCCGCTGCCCGCCATCACATCGGACGTAGACCTAGACATGCCGATCATCACCTATGACTTTACCGATGTGGTGGCATTTGGCGCCGACCGTTCCAGCATTGGGCCGTCGGTGCGCCGCGCCGCGGTTGGCATGAATGTAAAACTGTCGCCCGATCCCATGCCGGACGAAGGCATCTTCACCCGCTCCGACCATTACCGCTTTGTCGAGCAAGGCATTCCGGCGGTGTTCCTCGCCACCGGCTATGCCAATGGCGGCAAGGCGGCGACCGAGCTTTTCATGCGCACCAACTACCACAAGCCCAGCGACGATCTCTCCCAGCCGATCCGCTATGACGTGGGCGCCAAGTTCGCGAAGCTGAATACCGCGATCACCCGGGAGCTGGCGAATGGTGCGCGGCCGAGATGGAACAAGGGCGATTTCTTCGCCGCCAAGTTCGCGAAGAAGTAGCTACTTCAAGCCACCCATACGACACACTTCCTTCCACTCGGCATCCGTCACCGGCTGCACCGACAGGCGCGCCCAATGCACCAGGGCCATAGCTTTCAGCTTGGGATTGGTCTTGCAGTCCGCCAGGGTGACGGGCTTGGGCATATCTTTCACGGCCTTCACCACCACCAGGCCGAACTGGCCTTTTTCGTCAGTGGGGTCGGGCCGGTATTCCCCGATGACTTGGACGATGCCGACCACGGCTTTTTCATTGCCGGTATGATAGAAAAATCCGAGATCGCCCTTCTTCATCGCCTTCATGTTGTTCTTGGCGGTGTGGTTGCGCACCCCGCTCCAGGGTTCGCCCTTGGCGCCTCTTTTCTTCTGCATGTCCCAGGAAAAGGTTTCCGCTTCGGTTTTGAATAACCAGTAGGCCATCATTCCACCTTCACTTATTCTCTGTTTTGAGGGGTCTGCTCATCAATCGCAGCATCGCTTCGCCTATGGGCAGCGCGCCGCTGAGCAGATCGGCCATCGCCTCGGCGATGGGCATTTCCACTCCCACCGCGCGCGCCCGCGCCACCAGCGCCGGCGCGGTATCCACCCCTTCGGCCAGCGCCGCGCCCGGCGCGGCGCCCGCACCCAGCGCCACGCCGAAGGAAAAATTGCGCGACGATTTGCTGGTGGCCGTAAGCACCAAGTCGCCCAAGCCAGACAATCCCATCAAGGTTTCACGTTTCGCGCCCAAGGCCTCGCCCAGCCGCGACAGTTCGGCGAAGCTGCGCGCCAGCAGCGCGGCGCGCGCGTTCTCGCCCAGCCCCATGCCTTCGACCACGCCGCAGGCAATGGCATAGACATTCTTGGCCGCGCCCCCCAACGCCACTCCCGTCAAATCATCGCTGGCATAGGGGCGGAACACCGAGCCGCTCAGCGCGGTTTGCAACTTTCCTGCCAAATCACCTTTGGCGGCGATGGTGACGGCGGTGGGAAGCCCGCGCGCCACATCGCGCGCGAAGGATGGCCCGGACAGGATCGCCAGCTCGGCGCCGGGCAAGGCCTCGGCCGCCACTTCGGTCACCAGCTTACCGCTGCCCTTCTCGATGCCCTTGGCGCAGATCACCAGCGGCGTGTCGCTGCGCAGGTGCGGTTTCAAACTGTCGGCGAAGGCGTGCAGCACCTGGGCCGGCACCACCAGCAGCAGGGCATCGGCTTGCGCCGCTTCCGCCAGGTCGCCGGTGACGGCCAGGCCTTGCGGCAGCGCCACGCCGGGCAGGAAACGGTTGCCGCGCCCGCTCCTGATGTCGGCCAGGACATCGTCCTCCCGCACCCACAGCGTGGTCTTGCGGCCCGCCGCCATGGCGGCCAGCGCCAACGCGGTACCCCAGGCGCCCGCGCCCAAAACCGCAATATGAGACAGGGGCTTGTTGGAATCCTCGGACATCAAAGCTGGAATATCTTGGGGTTGCTTATTGCCGCGCGGAATCTATCTTGCCCACTTCTTGATCGCAAATTGGGGCCCGCCGCAGATCGCCTCAATATCTCCATCTTGCCGTGTGAGCTTGCATGATGCGCCGTTTGTCCCTCTGCCTTGCCGCTGTCCTGTCGGTCGTTCTGCTGGGTGGCGCCGGCGTGGCCCCGCCGCAGCGTTTCCGGCACAGCTACACCGACGATCAAAAGGCGCTGCTGGACCGCCTCAGCGCCTCCCTCAACGCCCTCCACAGCCTCAAGGCGCGCTTCATCCAGATCGGGCCGGACGGCGGCGTCGACCAGGGCATGCTCTATATCCAGAAGCCCGGCCAGATCCGCTTTGAGTTCGCCCCGCCCAGCACCTTGCTGATCGTGGCGACCGGCGGCCAGGTCTATGTCAAGAACACCAAGCTCAACACGGTGGACCGCTATGCGCTGTCCGATACGCCGCTGGACCTGCTCCTGAACCAGAACCTCGATCTCAAGGACACCCGCGCGGTGATGGACGTCGCCGAAAAGAATGGCGCGGTGATCGTGCAGGCGCGCACCACCAATGCCCGCAACACCTCCAATATCAGCCTGATGTTCACGTCGCCGGGGCTGGAGCTGCGGCAATGGACGGTGAAGGACGCCCAGGGCGGCAACACCACCGTGGCGCTGCAGACGATCGAGCCCGGGGTGGCGATTGATCCGGCCCTGTTCACGCCGTTGCAAAAGGCGCCCCGCCCAAGCAACAGCCGGTGAAGCGCGTCGGCATCGTCTGCGACCGTCGGATTTCCGGCGACATGCCGGTGCACCAGGCCAATGACGAATACGTCACCGCCATCCGTGACGGCGCCGGTGCCTTGCCGCTGCTGATCCCCTCGACCGATGTGCCGCTGAACAATGCTGCGATACTCGCCAGTGTGGACGGCTTGTTGTTCACCGGCTCTCCCTCCAATGTCGCGCCGTCGCACTACGGCGCCACCGCGCGCACCGGTACCGCGATGGACGAATTGCGCGATGCCACCACCCTTCCGCTATTGCGTGCCGCCATCGCCGCCGGCAAACCGCTGCTGGCGATCTGCCGCGGCTTTCAGGAGCTGAATGTCGCGCTGGGCGGCAGCCTCTATCAGCATGTGCATGAGATCCCCGGGCGCCTCGATCACCGCGAACCAGAGGACGCGGCCCTGGAGGTGGAATATGGCCCCGCCCATGCCATCGCCATCACGGAAGGCGGCGTGCTGGCGCGGCTGTCGAGCCTCAGTGAGGCAATCGTCAATTCCCTGCATCACCAGGGTATCGACCGGCTGGCTCCCGGCCTGGCGGTGGAAGCGGTGGCGCCGGACGGCCAGATCGAGGCGGTATCCCTGGACCAGGCCAAGGCTTTTCTGCTGGGGGTGCAATGGCATCCGGAATGGCGCTTTGCCCGGGACCCGCTGAGCTGCGCCATTTTCGCTGGGTTCGGCACGTCGCTGTGATGCCCTATTCGTTTACAGCATCCTAAGACCTTCCTGTCATTTTTCGCCCCATAGTGCCGCTTCGTTGCTTGCTGGGGCCGTCATGTCGAATCCCGCCCGCCTTCTGGGCTTTGCCTTCGCCAATGCCGACTTCCTGTTCGAGATGGACGGGAAAGGCACGATCCTGTTTGCCGCCGGCGCCGCCAACGACCTGGTCAAGGAAAGCGGCGATAATCTGGTGGGCAAGCCAGCCGGCAAGCTGTTCAAGCCGTCGGAAGGCGTCAAGTTCGCCACCTTCAGCAAGGCGCTGAAGGACGGCGACCGCGCCGGACCTTTCAAGCTCACTTTGGCGACGGGCGCGCAAGCCAATCTCGCCATGTTCCGGCTGCCGCAGAACGGCAGCCATATTTCCTGCACTCTGGCGCGCCCCGGCGCGCGCACGCCTTCCGCCGATATCGATCCCAGGACAGGCCTTGCCTCGCGCGACGGTTTCCTGGCGGCCGCCTCGCAGGCCAGCGCGAAAGACGCGCTTACCCTGGTCAATGTGCCGGGCCTGCCCGAACTCTGCGCCCAGCTTTCGCCCGACGGCGCCGACGCGCTGATGCAGAAGATCGGCGACAGTTTGCAGACGGCGGGCGCCTCGAGCACGGGCCGCCTCTCCGACACCAGCTTCGGCGCCTTGGCGCCGGCCACGCGCGGCAAGCTGGACCTGTCGGGCAAGCTGGCCGAGGTCATGACCGAAGGCGGATTGACCGCGCCCCAGATGACCGAGACCCGCATCGGGCTTCATGGCGCGGGCCTCAGCCCCGAGCAGCGCCTGTTGTCGCTGCGCTATGTGATCGACCGCTTTGCTGAAAAGGGCAGGCTGGACGCCAAGGGTGACATCTCTGACGCCTTTAACGGCATGATGGACGAGACCCAGCTGCGCCTGGCGGAAATGACCCGCACGGTGGGCGAGGGCGCCTTCGAGATCGTCTATCAGCCGATCAGCGATCTGGCGACGGCCAAGGTCTCGCATTACGAGGCGCTGGCGCGCTTCACGGGTCCCGAAGGTACCGGCGAGACCGTCAAGTTCATCGAGGCGCTGGGCATCGCCAATGTGTTCGACCTGGCGGTGGCCAACAAGGTGCTGGGCCTGATCGAGCAGAACGCCTCCGCCCATATCGCTTTCAACGTGTCGGGCGCCACCATCGCTTCGCCGGCCAGCTTCGGCATGCTGGCGGCGATCCTGGCCAAGCGCCGCAAGCTGGCGCCGCGCACCTTGATCGAAATCACCGAGACCGCGGCCATCGCCGACCTGGAAAGCACCGGCAAGGCGATTCAGGTGCTGCGCGAAATGGGTTATCGCGTCGGGCTGGACGATTTCGGCGCCGGTGCCGCTTCGGTCAACTACCTGCACGCCTTCCAGGTGGATTTCGTGAAATTCGACGGCGCCATGATCCAGAAGATCGGCAATTCCAAACGCGACGATGCGCTGCTGGCGGGCCTGGCCAAGCTGTGCGGCGAGATGGGCGTCACCACCATCGCCGAATGGATCGAAAGCGAAGCCATGGCCAAGGCCGCCAGGGAGATGGGTTTCCATCATGGCCAAGGCAAATGGCTGGGCGCCCCACTGCTGGAGATACCCAGCGCGGCGGCCGGTGTCGCCAGAAGGCAAGGCCTCAAGGAGAGTTGGGGATAGCTATCCGTTGGCGTACCGCCAACAGGCAAAAACCCGCTGATTTGGCCGAAAATCGATATGACAGAAATAGCACTGTCATTATAATTCCGTCAGGTCTCGAAATTTTCTTGAAACCTGTGGCATTCCTGCATAGTTTACATCCCGAAGACGGTCTTGGGCTGTTGGCACTGCCCCCCGCTCGCTTCCAGCCCCCGTCTTCGCTGGGGTCGCCGGTCATCCCCTCCCGGCTTCCCTACGCGCTATTCAAAGCGCATCTAGCCCCCGGCCCCCCGGCCGGGGGCCTTTTTTTAGGCCGCACCCGCCGGAGCGTCAGGCTGAGCCGCCCGCCGCCCGGCACCAGACGCGAAGTTCCAGGCCGGATGCGGTCAATGCCGTGATAGGCGAGCCGGGCGGTGCCGCCAAAGGCGATTACGTCCCCCGAGGCCAGGAGGACGCTGGCGGTCTTGCCGCCCCGGACGGCGCTCCCGATGCGGAACAGGGCTTCGTCCCCCAGCGAGACGCCAATGACGGCCGCGCTGGTGTCTTTCTCGTCGCGGTCCTGGTGCAGGCCCATTTTCGCACCCGTTCGATAGAGATTGACCAGGCAGCATTCCGGCGTCGGGGGCGCGTTGATCTCGTCCCACAGCGCCAGCAGCGCCGGCGGAATCGCCGGCCAGGGCGTGCCGGTCACCGGATGCATCGGCTGGTAGCGATAGCCGCTCTTGTCCGACACCCAGCCCAGCGCGCCGAAATTGCTTTCCTCCACCGAAAAGGCCTTGCCGGTGTTCGGCATGACGGGGCGATAGAGCGGCGCCTGTTCCAGCCGCGCCAGCACATCATCCAGCAACGCTTTTTGCTGCCGGGGTGAGAATTTTTCGCGCCACAGGAACACATCCGGTGCGATGGTGATCTTGGCTACCATTGCCTCGGAGAGCGTGTTGGCGTGGTGAAGATCGCGGCATAGCCGTTTGCGAGATGGTGGCTGTCCAGCCAGGCCTTGAGCTTTTCCGGCGTGTAGCTATCGCGGATCCAGTCCGCCAGCGGCGCGCCGTTCGCATCTTCCCGCGCGAACTCTGGAAAGACTTTCAGCCAGCGCTGATGGGTCTTGGGGAAATGCAGATAGGGAAAGCGGGCGAATTGCGCCATGGCTACCGGCATCGCATCCCAGCCATCACGATGGATAAGATAGAGCGCGGCGGCAAAGCTGGCGCGGTCCTGACCGCCGGAGCATTTCAAAAGGAATGGACGCGGCGCGGTATCGAAACAGGCGATCAGCCGCACCAGCATCTCCCGGGTGGGCAGCTTGCGCGAATCCAGCATGGCATCCAGGTGGGCGATGCCGGCGCTTTTGGCGATGGCGGTTTCTTTTTGCCACCAGCCAAGGTCGTCATTGCGGCCGCGCAGATTGACGATGGCGCGAATGCCGCGGCGCTTGAGAAACCCACCCAGCCCACCGGCCCAGGCCTGCATGGCGCGCGACGCATCCCCCGGGATCACCCAGTGGAAATTGTAGAGAATGTCCCCAATTGTTCGGGAAGGGCCCGTTCGCATATTATGGAAATAGCATATTCAGAGGCCTCATGCGCATCACCCGTCCCATGCTGGTCCGCCGTTGGGCCATTACCTCGCTCCTGGCGGCAGCGGTTTTTGCCGTGCTGCTGGTGCTGGAGCTGCGGCTGAAGGCGCTGTCGGGCTTCAACACCGCCGACCTGCAGACGTATTCCACGGGTCCCGAGTACCGCTACGCCTTCCGGCACTGGCCGCCGAACTATGCGGCGCAGGCGGGCTTCGACCTGGGGCTGGATTACCTGTTGATGCCGCTTTACGCGGCGGCCTTCTTCTATTCCGGCATCCTGGCGCGCGAGACTTTCGCACTCCGTCCGGGCCGAGCCCGCCGCATCCTCACCACCTTGGCGGCGGTGCCGATCGCGGGGGCGCTGCTGGATGCCGGCGAGAATGGGCTGCAATTTTCCATGATGCTGTGGGGCGCCAGCGATGCGCTGGCTGGCCTTGCCGCTATGCTCAGCCATGCCAAATGGATGGCCCTGATCGTGGGGGTGGTCCTGCTTCTGGGAGCGGTGATGGGGCAAGCCGTGGAACGGCAAAAAAGGACAGCAAAAACGCGTCCTTGACCCACAAGCGGCTTTGCGTATATTCCGCCGCTCTCCCGGGACTCAGGTCTCAGGAAAAACAATTATATTCAAAGGTTTAGACCATGTATGCGGTCGTCCGCACCGGCGGAAAACAGTATAAAGTGGCCAAGGACAGTGTCCTGAAGGTCGAAACTCTGGCGGGCGATGTCGGCTCCAAGCTCGACCTCGAGGTCCTGATGCTGGGCGGCGACAGCCCGAAGATCGGCGCCCCGCTGGTGGCCGGCGCGTCGGTCCAGTGCGAAATCGTCGAGCACGGCCAGGGCGAGAAGGTCATCGCCTTCAAGAAGAAGCGCCGCAAGAACACCCACCGCAAGCGCGGTCACCGCCAGCACTTCACGACCGTGAAGGTGCTGGGCATCACTGCCGGTTAAAGGACTAGTCGTATGGCACACAAAAAAGCAGGCGGTTCTTCGCGCAACGGTCGCGACTCCAACCCCAAGATGCTGGGCGTCAAGCTGTTCGGCGGCGAGAAGGTCGCCGGCGGCAACGTGATCGTGCGCCAGCGCGGCACCAAATTCTATGCGGGCGAAGGCGTCGGCATGGGCAAGGACCATACCCTCTTTGCCCTTCGCAACGGCCATGTCTCGTTCAAGAGCGGTTACAAGCGCCGTACCTTCGTGTCCGTGGTCTCGCACGCGAATCCGGCGATGAAGATTGCGACAGAATAGGCGGCTGAAGACATAGGCCGCCAAGAAATTGGCGACCCATTGTTGCGAGGGAGATGGTCCGCCATCTCCCTTTTTTATTCCTCGCATCGAAAGGAACGAGCGGGGAATGACATGTGCACGTTGGAGACAAGCAGACTGATCCTGAGGCCGCCGGCGCCTTCGGATATTGCCAGCATCACCTCATGGTTGGGGGATTACGACGTGGCGCGCATGACCAGTCGCGCGCCGCATCCTTACAGCGAGGACGACGCCGAGGCCTTCGTGGCGTCGGCCGAGCCCAACCGTTTTGTAATCACGCGCAAGAGGGATGGCTTGTTCATGGCCTGACCGGACTGCATGCCGCAGATGGCCACGAGTTCGGCTATTGGCTGGGCAAGCCTTTCTGGGGCATGGGCTATGCCACCGAGGCGGCGCACCGGCTGGTGACCTACGCCTTTGAGGCGCTGGGGCTGGAAGCGGTCCATGCCGGCTGGTTCTACGACAACCCGGCTTCCGGCCATGTGTTGGCCAAGCTGGGTGCGCGCCACAATGGCTCGCAAATGCGGGATTGCCGGGCCAGGGGCATGGCGGTGCTGTGCCATGACATGCTGTTGACGCGGGCCGATTTCCTGCGAAAACAGGCCGCCTAGGAGCGTCGGCGGGAGCCGGAGCGACCAATAAATAAGGGATTAGATGCGCTTTCTCGACGTCGCAAAGGTGTATGCCCAGTCCGGTGCCGGTGGCAACGGCTGCATCGCCTTTCGGCGCGAGAAGTTTATCGAATATGGCGGACCTTACGGCGGCGATGGCGGGCGCGGCGGCGATGTGATTGTCGAAGCGGTGGAGAACCTCAACACCCTGATCGATTTCCGTTTCCAGCAGCACGTGAAGGCCCAGAGCGGCGAAGGCGGCAAGGGCAAGGTGATGACCGGCGCCAATGGCGACGATGCCGTCATGAAGGTGCCGGTCGGCACCGAGATCTATGAAGAAGACGGTGAGAGTTTGATCATCGACATGGCCACACCGGGCATGCGCTTCCGCCTGCTCAAGGGCGGCAATGGCGGTTTCGGCAATTATCATTTCAAGAGCGCCACCAACCAGGCGCCGGAATTCGCGTTGCCCGGCCTGCCCGCTGAGGAACGCATCTTCATCCTCAAGCTGAAACTGATCGCCGATGCCGGGCTGATCGGCATGCCCAATGCCGGCAAGTCCACCTTCCTGTCCCGCGTCTCGGCGGCGCGGCCCAAGATCGCCGATTATCCTTTCACCACACTGGAACCCCAATTGGGCGTGGTGAAGATCGACGAGACGGATTTCGTGCTGGCCGACCTGCCGGGGCTGATCGAAGGCGCGCATGAAGGCGTGGGGCTGGGCGACCGTTTCCTCGGCCATGCCGAACGCTGCGCCTCCATCCTGCACCTGATCGATGGCACCGGCGATGCGGTGGCCAAGACCTACAAGACCATCCGCGCCGAGCTGGAAGCCTATGGCAATGGGTTGGAAGACAAGCCCGAGATCGTGGCGCTGAACAAGGTGGACGCCATTCCCGAAAAGGATCTGGCGAAAAAACGTGCGGCACTGGAAAAAGCCTGCGGCCACAAGGTGCATGTGATTTCCGGCGTCGCCGGCACCGGCATCAACACCGTGCTGCGCGCCATGGCGCATGAGATCAACCAGCGCCGCATCCGCCAGGCGGAAGAACGCCACTACGCCACGCCCGCACGCGCACCCCGCACCCGTTATGAACGCCAGACAGTGAACTACAAGGCGCCGGTAGTGGCCAAGGCGCGCCTGACGGAAGAGGTCAAAACCCCCGTTGCCAAGGTGGCCAAGGCGAAAAAAGCCGGCGCCAAGGAAGGCCTGCGTCTTGCCAAGGCGAAGGCTGCCAAGGCGAAACTCGCCGAAGAGAAGATCAGACCCAAGGCAAAAACTGCGAAGTCCAAATCCAGGCCCGTCGGCAGGGCCAAGGCAAAGCCGAAAGCGCTGAGCAGGACTGCCAAGCGCGCGCGGAAGTCAGGCCGGCGATGAGCGATATTTTCTCAGGCGCCAAGCTTGTCGTCGTCAAAGTGGGTTCGGCGTTGCTGGTCGATGGCGCCAAGGGCGAGCTGCGCCGTGAGTGGCTGGCCTCGCTGTGCGATGACGTGGCGGCGCTGAAGAAACAGGGCATCGCCGTTGTGCTGGTGTCATCCGGCTCCATCGCACTGGGGCGGCGGCTGCTGAAGCTTGCCGCCGGCGAATTGCGGCTGGAAGAAAGCCAGGCCGCCGCGGCGGCGGGGCAGGTGCGGCTGGCGGAAGCCTATGCCGACATGCTGGCCAGCCGGAACATCGTCGCGGCCCAGGTGTTGCTGACGTTCGGCGATACCGAAGAACGCCGCCGCTATCTCAACGCCCGCGCCACCCTGGGAACGCTGGTTGATCTGGGCGCCGTGCCGGTGATCAACGAGAACGATACCGTGGCCACCGCCGAGATCAAGTTCGGCGACAATGACCGGCTGGGCGCGCGCGTCGCCTCCATGATCGGCGCCGACCGGCTGGTGCTGCTGTCGGATGTGGACGGGCTTTATACCGCCGACCCCGGCAAGGACGCATCGGCAACGCACATCCCCGAAGTCACCGTCATCACGCCGGAGATCGAAGCCATGGCGGGTGGCTCCATTTCGGGGCTGGGGCGCGGCGGCATGACTTCCAAGCTGATCGCCGCCAAGATCGCGATGGGCGCAGGGTGCGACGTGATCCTAGCCAAGGGCGAAACCCTCAATCCGCTGTCGGCGATCCAGACGGGCGCCAAGCACACCATTTTCCGCGCCAGCCTGACCCCGGCCGCCGCCAAGAAGCGCTGGATCGCCGGCGTGCTGCGCCCCGAAGGTGCGCTGGTGATCGACGAGGGCGCGGTGCGCGCCCTGAAAGACGGCAAGAGCCTCTTGCCCGCCGGCATCCGCCAGATCGACGGCCGTTTCGAGCGCGGCGATGCGGTGGTGGTGAAAGACCGCGACGGGCGCGAGGTTGCTCGCGGTCTGGCGGCCTATAATGCGTCCGACGCAGAGCTTATCGCCGGCAAACGCACGGTCGAAATCGAGGCCATTCTGGGCTATCGTGGGCGGGATGAAATGATCCACCGCGACGATCTTGTTGTGACGGGAAACGGGCATGACGGTACATAATTCCAGCGATGCGCTTGCCGCCGAGATGATGGCCGTGGGCGCCGCCGCGCGCGACGCGGCCCGCGCCATGCGCGAAGCCGGCGATGATGCCAAGACAAAAGCTTTGATCGTGGCCGCCGCTGCCATCCGCAGCCGCGCCGCCGAGATACTGGCCGCCAACAAGGGCGACATCGAAGCCGCCAAGGCCGCCAACATGGCGGCGCCTCTGGTGGACCGGCTGATGCTGAACGATGCCCGTATCGAAGCCATGGCGGCCGGCATTGAAGTGGTCGCAGGCCTGCCCGATCCCGTCGGGCGCGAAATGGCGCGCTGGTCGCGGCCCAATGGCCTGGACATTGCCCGCGTCGCCACCCCCATCGGCGTGATCGGCATCATCTATGAATCCCGCCCCAATGTGACGGCGGACGCCGGAGCGCTGGCGCTCAAGTCCGGCAATGTCGCCATCCTGCGCGGCGGCTCCGACTCCATTCGTTCGTCCTTGGCCATCCAATCCGCCATGGCCGAAGGCTTGAAAGCGGCCGGCCTGCCCGAAACCGCGATCCAGGTGGTCAAATCCACCGACCGCGCCGCTGTCGGCATGATGCTGGAAGGATTGGGCGGCACGGTTGATTTGATCGTGCCGCGCGGCGGCAAGGGCCTGACCGGCCGGGTGATCAACGAAGCGCGGGTGCCTGTGCTGGCGCATCTGGAAGGACTTTGCCACGTCTATGTTCATGCCAAAGCCGACCTGGAGAAGTCGCGCAGCATTGCGCTGAACGCCAAGATGCGGCGCACCAGCGTATGCGGCGCTGCCGAGACACTGCTGGTGGACCGGGCCGTGCTGAAATCCCATGGCCTGCCTGTGATGGAAGACCTGGCCAGGGCCGGCTGCGAAATCCGCGGCGACGAAGCGGTGCGCGAGGTCTATCCCGCCGCCAAGCCCGCCACCGAGGAAGACTGGAAAACCGAATATCTCGACGCCATCATCGCCGTGCGGGTGGTGGACGGGCTGGAACAGGCCATCGGGCATATCGAACATTACGGCTCGCATCACACCGACTCCATCGTGACCGAGGATGCCGCCGCTGCCGAAGCCTTCATGAGCAGCGTCGACAGCGCCATTGTGCTTTGGAACGCCTCCACCCAGTTCGCCGATGGCGGCGAGTTCGGCATGGGCGCGGAAATCGGCATCGGCACCGGCAAGATGCATGCCCGCGGCCCCGTCGGCGCCGAGCAGCTCACCACCTTCAAATATGTGGTGCGCGGCAACGGCCAAACCCGGCCGTGATGACCCGTCGTTAGGAGAAGCATATGACAACCCATTCCGGCAGCTGTCATTGCGGCAAGATCGCTTATGATTTTGAAAGCGATGCCATCGCGGGCGGGATGGAATGCAATTGCTCCATGTGCCAGCGCAAAGGCTCGATCCTGCATTTCGTGCCGGCCTCGGCCTTCACGCTCAAAACCCCGCGCGAAGATCTGGGCACCTACACCTTCAACAAACATCTTCTGCAGCATCATTTTTGTCCCATCTGCGGTATTGCGCCTTTCTCGGAAGGCACCGACCCCAAGGGCAACAAGATGGCGGCCATCAACCTGCGTTGCGTGGACGGGTTGGATCCGCAAAAGCTGGCGATCCAGCATTACGACGGACGCAGCATCTAATTGGCCCGCCCGTCGCACTGGATCACCCCGCCCGGCCCCGTCAGTGACGGTTTGCGCATCGGCCTGCTGGGCGGTTCCTTCGATCCGGCGCATGGCGGCCATCTCTATGTCAGCGAAATCGCGATGAAAGCATTGAAGCTGGATTACGTCTGGTGGCTGGTGTCGCCGGGCAATCCGCTGAAGCCCGCGCCCGATGCGCTGGCGGTGCGGCTGAAACGGGCGCGTCTCCTGGCACACGACAAGCGCATCATCGTCACCGGCATCGAGCGGGACTTGCGCACCCGCTACACCATCGACAGCGTTACCGCGCTGAAGCGCCGCTTTCCGCAGATTCAGTTCACCTGGCTGATGGGCAGCGACAATCTGGAACAATTCTCCCGCTGGCGGCGCTGGCGGGACGTTGCCGCCCAGCTGCCCATTGTGGTGGTGCGCCGTCCGGGTTCCGTGCTGGCCTCGCTGCATGCGCCCTTGGCGCGGCGGTTGGGTCTGGCCCGAGCCTCTCGCCCTGCGCCGTCCTTGCTGGTGCTGGACGGACCGCGTTCCCGCGAAAGCTCGACCGAGCTTCGGGCCCAAGCCTTGGTGACGCCCCTTGGTGCCGCCGCCGAGGCCATGCTAAACCTCACGCCCTGACCGCAAAGGACTTTTCCCCTGAAATCCGCCAAGAAGAAGACCAAGAAAGCCGCCGCCAAAAAGCCGGCCGCGAAGGCCAAAGCCGTAAAGAAGGCTCCGGCGAAAAAGTCTGCAAAAAAGCCGGTCAAGAAGCCAGTCAAAAAACCTGCGCCCAAAAAGCCCGCGGCCAAAAAAACCGCCGCCAAAAAGCCTGTGGCCAAGACGGTCGCGGCCGCGCCGGCCGCGCCCGCGCCGCAAAGCGATTTGCTGCAGCGTATCCTGGTGTCGCTGGACGACGACAAGGCCGAGAACATCGTCACCATCAACCTGGAAGGCCGCTCGGCGCTGTGCGATGCCGCGGTGATCGCGTCAGGCCGGTCCTCGCGCCATGTCGGCGCCATGGCCGACCATCTGGCGCGCAAGCTGAAGGAAGCCGGTTACGGCACCCGTCCGATCAGTGGCCAGGGGCAGGGCGACTGGGTGCTGGTGGATGCGGGCGATGTGATCGTGCATCTGTTCCGCCCCGAAGTGCGCGACTATTACGACCTGGAAGGCATGTGGTCAGTCGGCGCGCGTAAATAACGCAAGGCGCGACCATCATGAGACTCTGGATTTATGCCATCGGCCATATGCGCGGCACGCCCGAAGGGATGCTGTGCGAGGATTTCTGCGATCGCGCCCGCAAGCTGGGCCGCAATATGGGCATCGCAGCCGTGGCGCTGGAGGAATTGCCGGTGTCCAAGCATCGCGACGTGACGGCGCGGATGAAAGACGAGGCCGAGCGGCTCAGTGCGCGCTTGCCGGACGGGGCCCATATCGTGCTGCTGGACGCACGCGGCAAGGGCATGATCAGCGAAGACTTCGCCGAGATGCTGGGTTCGCTGCGTGATGTCGGCACCAAGGATCTGGCCTTTGTGATCGGTGGGCCTGACGGGCTGGCGGCGTTGCCGGGCAAGAAAGCGGGCCGCAGCCTCGCCTTCGGGCCCCAGACCTGGCCGCATCTGCTGGCGCGGGCACTGTTGACCGAACAGGTCTATCGCGCCCTCACCATCCTGGCCGGGCATCCCTATCATCGGGCTTAAGGGCATCGCGCTTGAAAAAAGAAAGGCACAGGCGGCGGTGCCGCATGTGCCTCAGGGAGCGTAAGCCGGGGGACTTGGCTTACGAAGATTGGGCTTACGAATTTGAAGAACAGATATTCTCGTGAATGGTGCAGTCGCTGGCGCCTGTTGCATGGCATTGTTCCATGGCGGTGGCAGTGGCGGTGACCTGGTCGCGGCCCTGCACCAGGAAGGAGGCGTTGTGCGCCACGCTGATCGCCAGCGCGCCGCAATTGTCCTTCAATGTGACCTTGACAACGCAATCATTGCTGCCGGCGGCCTTGTTGCATTCGCTGAGCGAGCGCTTGTAGGCGGCCAGCGGGTCGGGATAGCCCCAGGCGCCGCCATAGGTCAGGGAGGAATCCGACATGGCGATGGCGCCATAGGGACCCAGCTGCGGCCTGGCCATCAGCTTCCAGGTAGCCACGCCGCCCAGCACCAGCAGCGCCACCAGCAGCATGATCGTCAACGATGTCTTGCGATCGCCAACCATGGGCAATCCTTCTCCTGGGAATGTCGGGTTGGGTCTTTCAAGCCCCATGCCAGCCTGGGAGCGGCTTTGGCGGCGCAAACCGGCGCAGGCCGGCCAGCTAACTGTTCCTTAACCATGATCGGCGATGCTGGCGTGTCGCAGTGGGACACTTCCCATGGAAATCAAAGGCCCAAGCCGCGTCGAGACGTCGGCCATCAAGCGCAAGGCGCCCGCAGGGGCGCCCAGTTCGGGTTTCGCTGTGTCGGAGGCTCCGGAAAGCCATGGCCATGTCGTGGCCGGCCCCGGCCCCATCGCGGCGCTGGATTCCATCCTGATGCTGCAGGGCATGGACGATTCCACCCAAGGCAAAGCCAAGGCCGCCGCCCATGGCGAGCAATTGCTGGACCTGTTGGATTCGGTGCGTGACGGGCTGTTGGCGGGCGAGATTCCGCGCGCCACCCTGAACAAGCTGGCCGCCGCCGTCACCCGCCGTCACGAAAACTTTGCCGATCCCAAGCTGCAAGACGTGCTGGACCAGATCGAGTTGCGCGCGCATGTCGAGCTGGCAAAATTAGAGCAGATCGACAAGCGCGTCGCCTAGACCCTTCAAAAATCCCACTTGTCATGGCCCACTGGAGTGTGGGCCATGACAATATTAGGTTCTAAAGTCCCAAGAACGGCTCAAACCCGCCAAAGATCATGCGCTTGCCGTCAAAGGGCGAGTTTTCCATCACGGCTTTCATGCGCGGGTCGGCCATGACCTTTTCCATCACCGCATCGCGGCTGGCGCGGGATTCATAGACGATCCAGGAAAACACCACGATCTCGCCCTCCTTGGCCTGCACGGCGCGGGGGAACGAGGTCAGGGTGCCATAGGGCACATCTTGCCCGGTGCATTCCACCGAGGTCAGCGCGCCATGTTCCTTCCAGACCTGGGCGCAAAATTTCGCCAGCTTCTTGTATTCGTCCAGCTTGTCCGCCGGCACCGGGATCACGAAACCGTCAACATAGGCCATGGCATTTCTCCATCGGGTTCCTGCTGAGGACGATGTTAGCCGCCTAGGCCCGACAGCGCGCGTGAAATAAAAAAGGGCTTCGAACCGATCAGGTTCGGTCGGCTAGCGACAGCGTAGCGCCGACGCGCAGGGCCGCGCGCCTCAGCGACTTGATCGGCCCGAGCCAAGGCTGGAAAGCCGCCTTTTTCCGGGAATTTTGGAACCTGGATCAGACTTCCAATAGCAAGCGCTGCGGGTCTTCCAGGGCGTCTTTCACTTTCACCAGAAAGGTCACGGCCTCGCGACCATCCACGATGCGGTGATCATAGGACAGGGCCAGGTACATCATGGGGCGGATCTCGATCTTGTCACCGATCGCCATGGGACGGGGCTGAATCTTGTGCATGCCCAGGATGCCCGACTGGGGCGAATTCAGGATCGGGGTCGACATCAAGGAGCCGAACACGCCGCCATTGGTGATGGAGAAGGTGCCGCCCTGCAGTTCTTCCAGCTTCAGCTTGTTGTCGCGGGCGCGCAGGCCGAAATCGGAAATGGCCTTTTCGATGCCGGCCAGCGACAGCTGATCGGCGCCCTTGACCACCGGCACCACCAGCCCGCGCTCGGTCGAGACGGCGATGCCGATGTCGTAATAATTCTTGTAGACGATATTGTCGCCTTCGATCTCGGCATTGACGTTGGGCAATTCCTTCAGCGCCGCAACCACGGCCTTGGTGAAGAAGCCCATGAAGCCCATCTTCACGCCATGCTTCTTCTCGAAGCTGTCCTTGTAGGTGGCGCGCAGGCCCATCACCGCCGTCATGTCCACTTCGTTGAACGTGGTGAGCTGGGCGGCGGTGTTCTGGGATTCCTTCAGGCGCAGCGCGATGGTCTTGCGCAGCCGGGTCATCGGCACGCGTTCCTCGCGCGCCTCATTATGGCGCGGGCCGGCAGGTGCGGCGGCGACGGGAGCGGGGGCGGAGGCACGCGACGCCAGGGCGCCCAGCATGTCGCCCTTGGTGACGCGGCCATCCTTGCCGGTGCCGGCGACGGACGATACCGCGATGCCGGATTCTTCTGAGATGCGCTTGGCCGACGGCATGGCGGGCGCGTCCGTTTTCGGCGCAGCGGGAGCAGGGGCCGGCGTGGCAGGCTTGGGGGCTTCGGCTTTCGGAGCCGCCGCCCCCTTTGCAGGAGATGAGGGCGCAACGGCGGAACCGGCCTTGCCTTCGGCGATGGCGCCCAGAAGCGCGCCGACCGCCACGGTGCTGCCGGCCTGGGCGGTGATGGATTCGATGGATCCGTCGGCGGGCGAGGGCACTTCCACCGTTACCTTGTCGGTTTCCAGTTCCAGCAGCGGCTCGTCCCGCTTCACCGTTTCGCCTTCCTTTTTGAACCATTTGGAAATGGTGGCTTCGGTGACGGACTCGCCCATGGCGGGCACTTTGATTTCGATGGTCATCGGATGAACGCCTGTTGGAGGATCAGAGAGTAAGCGCGTCGTTGAGGAACGCGGCGAGTTCGGCCAGGTGCTGCTTCATCAGGCCGGCGGCGGTGGAGGCATATTCCGGGCGGCCGGTATAACGCGGGGTGGCCTTGCCGCCCAGCTTGGTCACCGTATCCTCGATGCGTTCCTTGACGAAATTCCAGGCGCCCTGGTTCTTCGGCTCTTCCTGGCACCAGACCAGTTCGGCCTTGGGGAAGCGGTTCAGCTCCTGGGCCAGCACATTTTCCGGGAAGGGATAGAGCTGCTCGATGCGCAGGATCTGGATGCGCTTCTCGCCGCGCTTCTCGCGCTCTTCCATCAGGTCGAAATAGACCTTGCCAGTGCACAGCACCACGCGCTTGATCTCGTGATCGGGCACCAGCTGGACGGTGGTGGCGCCTGGCACCACTTCGGCCTGGTCGCGCAGCACGCGATGGAACGAGGTGCCCGGGGTCATGTCGGTCAGGAAGCTGACGCACTTCTTGTGGCGCAGCAGCGACTTCGGCGTCAGCACGATCAGGGGTTTGCGGAAACTGCGATGCATCTGGCGGCGCAGGATGTGGAAATAGTTGGCCGGCGTGGTCGGCACGCAGACCTGCATATTGTCCTGGGCGCAAAGCTGCAGGTAACGCTCCAGCCGAGAGCTGGAATGTTCCGGGCCCTGGCCTTCATAGCCATGCGGCAACAGCAAGGTCAGGCCCGACATGCGCAGCCATTTCATTTCACCTGACGCGATGAACTGGTCCATCACGACCTGCGCGCCGTTGGCGAAGTCGCCGAACTGGGCTTCCCACAACACCAAAGCCTTGGGCTCGGCGGTGGAATAGCCATATTCAAAGCCCAGCACCGCTTCTTCGGACAAGAGGCTGTCGATGATCTCGAAGCAGCCCTGGTCCGGGCTGATATGCTGGAGCGGGAAATAGCGTTCCTCGGTCTGCTGGTCTACCAGTGCGGCATGGCGCTGGCTGAAGGTGCCACGCTGCGAGTCCTGGCCCGAGAAGCGGACATAGAAGCCGTCGTCCAGCAGGGTGCCGAGCGCCAGCGCTTCGCAGGTCGCCCAGTCGAAGCCTTCGCCGGTTTCGAACATCTTTGCCTTGGTTTCCAAAAGGCGGGTGATGGTCTTGTGCAGGGTAAAATTGGCGGGCGGGGTGCTCAGCGCCTTGCCGACCAGCTTCAGTTCGTCTTCGCTGACGCTGGTTTCACCGCGGCGGTCGCTGTTCTTGGGCGCCTTTTCCAGCCCCTGCCAACGGCCGTCCAGCCAGTCGGCGCGGTTGGGCAGATGCGATTTGGAGGCGTTGAACTCGTCGTCCAGCCGCTTGTTGAATTCGGCCTGCATGCCATCGGCTTCGGCCTGGCTCATCGAGCCTTCCTTGACCAGCTTGTCGGTGTAGATCTGCAGGGTGGATTTGTGGTCCTTGATCACCCGGTACATCTGCGGCTGGGTGAAGCTGGGCTCGTCGCTCTCGTTATGCCCGAACCTGCGATAGCAAATCATGTCGAGCACCACGTCCTTCTTGAACTTCTGGCGGAACTCGATGGCGATGCGGGTGGCATGCACCACCGCTTCCGGATCGTCGCCATTCACATGGAAGATCGGCGCCTGCACCATCAAGGCGATGTCGGTGCAATAGGGTGAGGAGCGCGAGAACATCGGCGCAGTGGTGAAGCCGATCTGGTTGTTGATGACGAAATGCATGGTGCCGCCGGTGCGGAAGCCCTTGATGCCCGACATGGCAAAGCATTCCGCGACCACGCCCTGGCCGGCGAACGCCGCGTCACCATGGATCAGAACCGGCAGCACGGACGTACGGGCGTCGATGTCGCGCAACTGCCACTGCTTGGCGCGCGCCTTGCCCAGCACCACCGGATTGACGATCTCCAGGTGCGAGGGATTGGGGGTCAGCGACAGGTGAACCTTCTGGCCGTCGAACTCGCGGTCGGAAGAAGCGCCCAGGTGATATTTGACGTCGCCGGAGCCTTCCACGTCGGACGGGTTGGCGCCGCCGCCCTGGAATTCATGGAACAGCTGGCGATAGGGCTTGCCCATCACATTGACCAGCACGTTCAGGCGGCCGCGATGGGCCATGCCC
>JACCXK010000087.1 GCA_013697055.1 Alphaproteobacteria bacterium | reverse complement strand
GGCACCCACCGTCAATCGCGACAAGGTCGAAGCAGGACACTGCACCAGGTAACCGACGCCATTCACGTCCAGGATCACCGTGTCCTCGGTGATGGAATCCACGATGCCGGTCAGCTTGCCGATCATGACTTTTTGCCGGTCATTGGGCCACCATGATACGCGCGCGGGTGGTGGACAGATGCGCATGCGCGATGGCGCAGGCCAAGGCATCGGCGGCGTCGGCTTGCGTCACGCCGCAGGTGGGCAGCAGGCGCTTGACCATGAACTGCACCTGCTCCTTGCCGGCATGGCCGGCGCCGACCACGCTCTTCTTGATGTGATTGGGAGCATATTCGGCGATCTCCAGCCCGGCCTGTGCCGCCGCCAGCAGCGCCACGGCACGGGCATGGCCCAGCTTGAGCGCGGCCTGGGGATCGCGGGCGACAAAGGCCTGTTCGACGGCGATTGTCGCCGGCAGATGCTGGGCGATGATCGCCGCCAGTTCGCGGTGCAGGGTCATCAGCCGCACCCCCAGCCCGGCGGCCGGCTTGGTGGCGATCACGCCATGGGCGACATGGGCGAGGCGCGAGCCCGACACATCGATCACGCCCCAGCCCATCTGGGCCAGGCCCGGGTCCAGGCCAAGGATGCGAATCGTCAGGCTCATCGGCTCTTTGTACGCTTTATGTTCCGGGACTGGCTAGATCGCAAAACCGGCTACCGGCCCTAGACCGTCCTGGCATATTCCAGCATTGCGGTGGCGATTTCCCGCTCGCCCATGATCACCTGGCTGGCGCCGCGGCTGCGCAGATGCTCGACCTCGGCATCGAAATGCGCCCGCGCCACGATCATCAGGTTGGGATTGGCCCGCCGCGCCTGTTCGACGATCTGGCCCGCCTCGAAAGCCTCCGGGATGGTGACGAACAACAGCCGGGCGCCGGTCAGGTTGGTGGCCGCCAGCACATCGTCACGCGCCGCATTGCCCCTGATATGCTCGATGCCGGGATCGCCCACCGCGCCCTCCTCCACCACCAGCAACGGCATGGACTTCAGGCCCTCGGCCACCATGCGCCCCACCCGGCCATAACCCACCAGCACGGCATGGCCGGTGAGCGCGGTCGGCTCCGGCGCGGGCTTGGGGATGTCGGGCTCGGGCGGCAGCCGGGTCGAAGCCTCGCGCCGGGCGGCGAAAGCGAACAGCAGCGGGTTGAGGAAAATCGACAGAATGGAGGCACCCAAAATGAGATCGCGCGCCTTTTCGGTCAGCACGCCCAGTCCGATTCCCAGATCCGCGAGGATGAAGGAGAATTCGCCGATCTGCGTCAGGCTGACGGCGATGGTGACGGCGCTGGCGCTTTTGACGCCGAACAGCCGCAGCAGCACATAGCAGGACACGCCGCCCGCCAGCACGATGGCGAAGGTCAGCGCCAGCGCGACCGGCTCATCCACCACCACGCTGGGATTGAACAGCATCCCCACCGAGACGAAGAACAGCACCGCAAAGGCGTCGCGCAGCGGCAGGGATTCTTCCGCCGCGCGCTGCGACAGTTGCGAGCCCGCCAGGATCATGCCGGCGAAGAAGGCGCCGAGCGCGATGGAAACCCCGAACAGGGTGGAGGCGGTGAAGGCGACGCCCAGCGCCACCGACAGCACCGCCAGGCGGAACAGCTCGCGGGAGCCGGTATGAGCGATGTAATGCAGGATGGCGGGAATGACGCGCCGACCGATCACCAGCATCAAGGCGGCGAACAGCGCCAGCTTGCCGAAGGTCAGGCCCAGGCTGCGTGCCAACTCGCCCGCCTGGATGTCGCCGCCCTTCAGCGCCGCGGCGATGGGCGGCAAAATCACCAGCACCAGCACGGTCAAGAGGTCCTGCACCACCAGCCAGCCGATCGCCAGCTTGCCGCGCCGTGTTTCCATCAGCCGCCGGTCCTGCAGGGCGCGCATCACCACCACGGTCGAGGCCACCGACAGGCACAGCCCCAGCACCAGCCCCTGGCCCCAGGGCCAGCCGAAGACATGTCCCGCGCCCAGCCCCAGCGCCGTGACACCGGCCATCTGCAGCACCGCCCCCGGCACGACGATGGCTTTGACCTCCAGCAGGTCCTGCGGCTTGAAATGCAGTCCGACGCCGAACATCAGCAGCACCACGCCGATATCGGCCAGCTGCAAGGTCAGGTGCTGGTCGATCACCACGCCGGGACTGAACGGGCCCACCACCACGCCGGCCAGCAGGTAACCCACCAGCGGCGGCAGCTTGAAGCGCTGCGCGATGGTGCCCAGCACAAAGGCGAGGCCGATACCGATGACAAGAACGCTGATCAACGGCGACATATGCTCCATGCCGCCACTATAGGCGACGGCGGAACCGATGACAGGACCGTCTTTGCCCGGCGCCTAGCGGCAGACCAGCGAGCCGTTGCGGTTTTCCGCCTGGCCCGAGGGGCAATTGCGCATGTCCAGCACGGTGGTGTTCCAGCGCCCGTCGCCGTTGCGGCATTCGGTCTGGAAGGTCGATCCGCGCATTTCACCGCCGCGGCAGGACTGCGCCCAGGAACCGCCGGGGCCGCCGCCGCCATACCCGCCGCCATTTCCGGGGCCGCCACCGTAACCGCCGCCATAGCCACCGCCGCCGGACATCATCTGGTCGGCACGGCGCATGTCATCATCGTTGCAACGGCGCGCATTGTTGATGCGCTGGCCGCGGTCGCCATATTGCACCAGGCAACCGCCGCCCACCGTGACGATGGTGCTGCCGTCGCGCATGGGAATGGTATCGCCGCCGCGTTGAGCCGAAGCCGCGCCGGCGGACAACAGAAGAACGGCAGACGCGATTGCAAATGGTATTTTCATGACAGGCCCCCGGATGTCTCTCCGGGCGCCATAGTGGGCGCGTTCATGACAGAACGTCAAGGAAGCGACCGCGCCACGGCGCGAGGAATTTTCGAGGTCGCTAGCGACAGCGTAGCGACGAGCAGAAGCGTCGCGCGGTCGTTAGCGACAGCGTAACGACGGCTTAACGCACGTGAGCACGCGCGACGAACTCACGGCCCAAAAGGACCGCTCCCCTCAACCAGAAAGCTTGGATATTAGCGCGTCGGAGAATTCGTAGTTGCCATAGACGTTCTGGACATCATCGTGATCGTCCAGAACTTCGATCAGCTTCAACAAGATCTCACCAGCATCATCGGCGACCGCCACCAGGTTCTGGGGCCGCCACACAATGGCGGCGCTGGCGGGGGCGCCCAGTCTGGCTTCCAGCGCCTCGCGCACCGTGGCAAAATCTTCCATGCCGGTGAGAAACTCGTGGCCATCGGCGGTGGAGACGCATTCACTGGCGCCGCATTCCAGCGCCGCTTCCAGCATCGCGTCCTCGCTGCCTTTGTCGGTCGGATAGCTGATCACGCCGACATGATCGAACATGAAGCTGACCGATCCGGTCTCGCCCATCGCCCCGCCATACTTGGAGAAGGCCGCGCGCACGTCGGCCGAGGTGCGGTTGCGGTTGTCGGTCATGGTTTCGATGATGATGGCGGTGCCGCCGGGGCCGCGGCCCTCATAACGGATCTCGTCATAATTCTCGGCGTCGCCGCCGGTCGCCTTGGCAATGGCACGGGCGATATTGTCCTTGGGGACAGACTCCTGTTTGGCGGCGATAATGGCGGTGCGCAGGCGTGGATTGTGCGCCGGGTCGGGCATGCCCGACTTGGCCGCCACGGTGATTTCGCGGGAGAGCTTGGCAAAGAGCTTGGAGCGCTCCTTGTCCTGCTTGCCCTTGCGGAACATGATGTTCTTGAACTGACTATGGCCGGCCATTTGGTCTTTTCCCTGTTGGGCGGTCAGATACTGCGCCCGCGGGTCTCTTTTCAAGCCCGCCCGCTCACGGGCAGGATAGCCGCCATTTCAAACGTCCCATTTCCAAAGGAACCGCCATGACCCAGCTCGCCACGGATCCGCTTACCCTTGTCCATCTGGCCATCTGCCTGGCCGCCATCGCCACCGGCCTGCCGGTGCTGGCCGCCATGATGCAGGGCCGTACCCCCGTCACCCTGACCGGCATTTTCCTGGGACTGACGGTGCTGGTCAGCGTCAACGGCTTTCTGTTCAAGAATGCCGGCGTTACCCCCGCCATGGTGATCGGCGCCATCTCGCTGATCATCCTGGCCGTGGCGCTGTTCGCCATCTATGGCCGGCATCTGGCCGGGCGCTGGCGCCCGATCTATGTGATCACCGCCACCCTGGCGCTGTACCTCAATTGCTTCGTGCTGGTGATCCAGTCCTTCATCAAGATTCCGGCGCTGCACGCCCTGGCGCCCAGCATTCCGCCCGCAGGCCCGGTGTTCGGCGCGGTGCAAGGCGTGGTGCTGATCGCATTCGTCGTGGCAGGATGGAAAGCCGTCAAAGCAGGACCCGTGAACCTATGAAATCTCTTTTTGCCGCCGCCGCTACCCTGATGCTGACGGGCCCCGCCCATGCCGAACTGCCCTTCGTCAAGGAGCGCGCCGAATGGAGCGTGCCGCAAAAGCCGTTCCATGTGATCGGCAACATCTATTATGTCGGCATGGCAGGGGTCAGCGCCTTTTTGATCGTGACGCCTGCGGGCAACATCCTGACCGATGGCGGCCTGCCGGAGTCGGCGCCCTTCATCGAGAAGAACATCCAGGCGCTGGGCTTCAAGCTATCGGATGTGAAAATCCTGCTCAACAGCCACGTCCATTTCGATCATTCCGGCGGGCTGGCCAGGCTGAAGGCCGATACCGGCGCGAAATTCTATGCCAGCACCGGCGACAAACCCTTTTTGGAAAGCGGCCATATTCCCTATGGCCCATCCTCGCTGATCGACACCACGCCGATCCATGTCGATCGCGCGATGAAGGACGGCGAAAGCTTCACCTTGGGCGGCGTCACCATGACGGCGAACGTGCTGCCCGGCCACACCAGGGGCTGCACTACCTGGACCAGGCCGCTGACCGACGCCGGCGTGACCCACAAGGTGATGTTCTTCTGCTCCATCAGCGTGGCGGGCAATCCCATCGCCGGCAAGCTCGCCTATCCCACCATCGTCTCGGACTATCGCGCCAGTTTCGCGCGGCTGAAGAAAATGGACGCCGACATCTTTTTGGCGCCCCATGGCGGCCAGTTCCACATGGAAGAGAAACTGGCCAAAATGAAACCCGGCGCGCCCAATCCCTTCATCGATGCCAAAGAATTGCCGGACATGGTGCAAAAAGCGGAAGCCGCGTTCGACAAGGACCTGGCCCGGCAACAGGCCGGCGGCGCCGCTTACGTGCCCCGCTAAAACCGCTTCCCATACCTTGCGGTCCGAGGTATATACCTCGGACTGCGAGGTAGTGATGGCATCCGACTTTTCCGCGCTTTCGTCCGGCCTGTCCGAACTGATGGTGCTGCGCCTGCTGCAGAGGCAGGAAATGTATGGCTATGAGATCGTGCAGGCGATTGCGGAGCGCACGGCCCAAGTCCTGTCGCCCGGCGAGGGTGTGGTCTATCCCCTGCTGCATGCGCTGGAAAAAAGCGGGGCGCTGAAATCGCGCCGCAAAACCGTGGGTGGCCGCAGCCGCATTTATTACAGCCTCACCGCGCGAGGCGCCAAAAGACTGGCGGCGATGGCGGATCATTGGAGCGCGCTGAACGGCGCGGTCGGGATGGTGCTGCATGCGGTTTGAGAATTTGCGCGAGGTCCTGCTGGCAAGCGGCATCGCGCCCCGCCATGTGCGGCGCTATCTGGCCGAACTGTCCGAACATCTTGACGATCTGACACGGCAACAGCGCGACGCCGGCTATGATGCGGAAGATGCCGCGAGCCGCGCCCGCGCCCGGCTGGGCAGCGACACGGAACTGGCGAGCGCCATGCTGCAGCACAAACAATTCCGCTCCATCGCCACCCGTGCGCCCTGGGCGGTGTTTCTTCTGCTGCCGCCGGTGGCGGGCATCGCCGCTGCCTTTGCCTTGATCGCGCCTTTGGTGCTGGCGGCCCACATCGGCCGCATGACATCGCCGCACGGCATTCTTGCGCCGTTATGGTTCCAGCAAACGGCTTCGGCGGTGACGCTGCTGGGCAACCTGGTCCTGGTGCCGCTGCTGGCGATGCGCTTTGTCATGCTGGCGGACCGTCAACGGATGGCCAGGGCATGGCCGCTGCTGGCCGTTGCGCTGCTGGTGTTGCTGGACCTTCAGTTTCAAGCGGATTTCCCGCCGCCCGGTCATCGCGGCGGCAGCCTTGGAATCGGCGCGGCGCTGTGGCTTCATCATCCCGGCAATTTGCTCAACACTTGGCCTTTGGCACTTGTGCAACTGGCCCTGACCCTGCTCCCGGTGCTGTATCTTTGCTGGACCCGCAAACGCATCGTGTGAAGCCGGCGGCCAGTTGGCGCCGCCGTGTGGGCGGTGCGGTTCTGGCGCTGCTGGTTCAGCTCAGCTTCCTGCTGCTGGTGCTGCTGACGCCGTCACATCCCTTGCGTCCTGTGGTTGAAAAAGAAACGCTCCTGCTGCTGCCGCCGATTGCGCCGCCCAAGCCCGTGACCATCGATGCGCGGGCGCCGAGCACCCTCAGCACCGCGCCGCCTGTCGTCCCGCCGCCGCCCTATTCTCCGCCCGTGATGATCGCGCCGCTGGCGCCGCCCTCTGGTATCGCCGGCTTCGGCCGCTCGCTGTTCGGCTGCGCGCCGGAGCATTATGCCGAGCTCACGCCGGATGAGCGCGCCCACTGCCCCAAGCCCGGCGAAGGCATGGCGGTCAACCAGCCGCCCGATCTACTCAATCCGCCCAGGTCGCATGCCAAGGACGAAGCGCTGTGGCAGGAACAATGGACCGAAGGTCATTGGGTGCCTGCCGTCTGTCCGCTCGGTGACGGGCCAGGGGCCGTGGCGCATTGCCTGCTGGAACAGTCCAAAGCCGAGCACCGGCGGCAGCAGGCCGCCTTGCAAAAGATCAACGATGAAAAAGCCGCAAGACTGCAGGAGCCCAAGCGTCCGCTGCCCAAGATCGGCGTGCGGCGGGACTAAAGCTCCGGCACGGCCTGTTTCAGCCGTCCGCCCACCCGCACCGGCTCGATGCGCGTGGCCAGGCCTTTGGCGCCGGTCTGCACAAACACACCGCACAAAGTGGCGGGACCGGTGGCGGGGGAAAAACGCTGGGACGAAATCTTGCGGGTGAAGCGCTGCAGCGGCTCGGCCTTGTCCATGCCGATCACCGAATCGTAATCGGCGCAAGCGCCGGCATCCGTCTGATAGGCGGTGCCGCCGGGCAGGATCTGCGCATCGGCGGTGGGGACATGCTGGTGGGTGCCCACCACCAGGCTGGCGCGGCCGTCGCAGAAATGGCCCATCGCCATTTTCTCGGATGTCGCCTCGGCATGCATGTCCACCACAATGGCGTCGGCGCCTTCGCCCAGGGGACAGGCGTTGAGTTCGCGTTCCACCGCGGCAAAGGGATCGTCCAGCGCATCCATGAACACCCGGCCCATGGCGTTGATCACCAGCACGCTGCCGGCCGGCGCCTGGTAAAGATTGGCGCCGCGGCCCGGCGTGCCCTTCGGATAATTGGCGGGCCTCAAGATTCGGTCCTCGGTATCGATATAGGTGAAAATCTCTTTCTGGTCGGCCCAGTGATTGCCGGTGGAGATCACATCCACGCCGATGCCGAAGAATTCCTCCGCAATGGCGCGGGTGATGCCGAAGCCGCCGGCCGCATTCTCGCCATTGGCGATCACCAGGTCGAGCTTGAGCGCCTGGCGCAGGCGCGGCAGCTCGGCATGCAGCGCGTCGCGTCCCGGCTTGCCGATAATGTCGCCCAGGAAAAGAATGTTCATGAAAGGCTCTTGGGAAAACGCCGAATGCCCTGTTCGGTCAGGACCATGTCGAGGGTCCTATCATGCGCTTCATGGGGAATCGAATCCGTCTCCTGTCCGGCATAGGCGATACCGATGGCGGGCACCGTCAGCGCCGCCAGGGTACGGTCATAGAAGCCGCCGCCCTGACCCAGCCGGTGACCGTGGGCGTCATAGGCCAGCAGCGGCACCAGCAGCACACCCGGCTTGGCGCGCGGCCAATGCGCCAACGGCTCGGGAATACCGAAGGAGCCCGGCTCCAGCACGTCCCCGTCCGGCACCAGATGAAATTCCAGCGGCTGGTCTTTCACGACGCGCGGAAAGGCGACGACGCAGGCCATCTCCACCAGCCGCGCCAGCAGCAGCGCGGGATCAGCTTCGTCGCCATGAGCGTGATAGCCGCCGACGACGGTGCCGGGCTTCAGGTTCAGGTCTTCGGCATAGGGCGTGATGGCCAGCGCAAAATCCGCGCGCGACAGCGCCTTGCGCCGTGCCCGGGCCGCTTTGCGGAGTTCGGATTTATCGAAGTCGGTCAATAATTGATCCACCGCTTGTCTTGCGCGAGCCGCGCATTTCGCGCGGCGACCATCCGCTAAGGCCATACCCGTCCTCCCCTTCGCGCGCGAAGCGCGCAGAAAGGGGAGGTGGCGGCAAAGAGGTGTTTGCGGAACGCAAACCCGACTTGCTGTCGGAGGGGCCCCAAAAAAGCTATGCTCTGTTGGCCTACAGGCCAACAGAGCATAGCGGACGGTACCGTACTTGCCGTTGGTATTGGATCTCATGGGCCTGCAAATGCAGGTGGGCGTCGTGTGCCCGGGACCACGATCCCAGGCAGGGACAACTCCCGATGAGTACAATTAAGGCCCCTGGGCATCGCAACCTGACGCGCGAGACAGTGACCGTCCGCCCCTAACTTAGGCGTGCGCCAGCCTTGCTGCAATGTCTTCAAGCCGCTTTGCGGCGCTTTCCAGCACATCCGCGGCGGCGCTTTCGGCGGCTTCGGCGCGCAAATGCAGGGTCTGCTTCTCGTTTTCGCCGTCCGTGGCGCCGGCGGCCTTGCCCGACATGTCATGATGTTCGTCGGCGATCAGCAGCGCCGCCATCAACAGCAGCCGGGCATCGCCCACCTGGCCGACGGACCCCAGCACTTCGCGCGCCTTGGCATCGACATGAGCGGCAAGCTCCTTGAGATGCCCTTCCTCGCCCTCGTCACAGGCGATTGTATAAGCGCGGCTGTTCACCATGACGTTCACGAGAGGCATAAAGTTCTCCTAGCGGGCCAACGCGGCGCGGATTTCGCCCATAGCGCCGTCGAGACGGCCTTCCACTTCCTCGGTCAGGCCAGACAGGACGGTGATTTCTTCCTCGAGTTCCGCGACCTTGGCCAGCAGCCGCTCGCGCTCGGCTTCGAGTTCCGCCAGCCGCTCGGGCAGCTTAGCGGCGCTATCCAGGCTTTCGCCCACCGATCCGGCGGCGTTTTCGAGGCTTTCCAGGGCGGCCTGGAAACGTTCTGTGGCCAAATCCAACCGGCTCATGCCTGGCCTCATCCTCAATTGCCCCAAGACCTTAGGCCCTCATGCGACGATTCTGCAAACCGCCTTTCTCCATAACGGGCGGGGGCCAATTTCGCACCTGCGACGATGGGTTGGGAAATCGGGTCAACCGATACGCGTTAGCGTCATGCCCCCAGCCCTTGACGGGGGCGCTCGGCCCTCGCTAAGGCCACCCACCACCCACGCCGGGAACCGCCAAATGACCCTGCCCGATCAGGCCCATACCCGCCGCCTCGCCAACGCCATCCGGGCGCTGTCCATGGACGCGGTGGAAACCGCCAAGTCCGGCCATCCCGGCCTGCCGATGGGCATGGCCGATGTCGCCACGGTCCTGTTCTCGAACTTCCTGAAATTCGATGCGCGCGAGCCCGGCTGGGCGGACCGCGACCGCTTTGTGCTGTCGGCCGGCCATGGCTCGATGCTGCTCTATTCGCTGCTGTGGCTGACCGGCTATCCCAAGGTCACCATCGACGACCTGAAGCATTTCCGCAAAGTCGGCAGCCCCACCGCCGGCCATCCCGAGCATGGCGACCTGCCCGGCATCGAGACCACCACCGGCCCCCTGGGCCAGGGCATCGCCAATGCCGTGGGCATGGCGCTGGCCGAACGCATTTTAAACGCGCGCTTCGGCAACGAGCTGGTCAACCACAAGACCTATGTCATCGCTTCGGACGGCGACTTGATGGAAGGCATCAGCCATGAGGCGATCGGCCTGGCCGGCAATCTCAAGCTCTCCAACCTGATCGTGTTGTGGGACAACAACAACATCACCATCGATGGCGCGCTGTCGCTGTCGTCCTGCACCGACCAGTTGGAGCGCTTCAAGTCCGAAGGCTGGATCGTGGACAGTTGCGACGGCCATGACGCCGCCGACATTTTCCGCGCCCTGGAAAAAGCGCAAGGCGCCGACAAGCCGGTGATGATCGCCTGCCGCACCATCATCGGTTTCGGCCTCCCCGGACGCCAGGGCACCCAGAAGGCGCACAGCGATGCACCGGGCGCCGAAGTGATCGCCGCCGCGCGCAAGGAACTGGGCTGGGAGTTCGAACCCTTTGTCGTGCCCGACGATCTGCTGAACCAGTGGCGCGCCATCGGCAAGACCGGCGCGCAGGAATACGACGCCTGGATGGCGCGCAAAGCCGCCAGCAAGCATGTCAAGACATTCGACGACACCATGAATGACGTGATCCCGCCCTCTTTGTCTTCGGCGCTGATCGACCTGAAAGCGAAGCTGTCGGCCGAAAAGCCCGCCGCCGGCACTCGCAAGATGTCGGAAAAGGCGCTGGAAGTGATCAACGGCGAATTGCAGAACACCATTGGCGGCAGCGCCGACCTGACGCCGTCCAACAACACCAAAAGCAAGGGCCTGGTGGAAATCAGTCCCGGCAATTTCAACGGCCGCTACATCCACTACGGCATCCGCGAGCATGGCATGTGCGCGGCGATGAACGGCATGGCGCTGCATGGCGGCATCATTCCGTATGGCGGCACCTTCATGGTGTTCTCTGATTACTGCCGCCCCTCCATCCGCTTGGCTGCTCTTATGGGCATTCGCGTGGTGTTTGTGATGACCCACGATTCCATCGGCGTGGGCGAAGACGGCCCCACCCACCAGCCGGTCGAGCATCTCGCGGCCCTGCGTGCCATTCCCAACCTGTTGGTCATGCGCCCTTGCGACGGCGTGGAGACCGCCGAATGCTGGGACATTGCGCTGCATAGCGACCGCCGCCCCAGCCTGATCGCCTTCTCCCGCCAGGATGTGCCGACGGTGCGCGACTATGACACCAGCGAAAATCTTTCGGCCCGGGGCGGTTATGAATTGATCGGCGATGCCAACGCCAAGGTCACCTTCCTGGCCACCGGCACCGAAGTCAGCCTGGCGGTGGAGGCGCGGGCCAAGCTGGCCGCCGAGGGCATTCCGTCGCGCGTCGTCTCGATGCCCTGCTGGAAACTGTTCGAAGAACAGAGCGAAGGCTATCGCAGGGAAGTGCTGGGACCGGGCACAGTCAAGGTCGCCATCGAAGCCGGCGCCCGTGAAGGCTGGGACCGCTACATCGGCTCGGAACTGCTCGGAGACGGCGGCGCCTTCATCGGCATGTCCAGCTTCGGCGCCAGCGGCCCCTATAAAGACGTCTACAACAAGTTCGGCATTACCGCCGACGCCGCGGTTGCCGCGGCGAAGAAACTGCTCAAATAGCTCAGGAGATTTCCATGGCTTTGCGTGTTGCAATCAACGGCTTTGGCCGCATCGGCCGCCTCGTCCTGCGAGCGATCGTGGAATCGGGCCGTCGCGATATCGAAGTCGTGGCCGTCAACGACCTGGGGCCGGTGGAAACCAACGCCCATTTGCTGCGCTATGACAGCGTGCATGGCCGCTTCCCCGGCCAGGTGAGCGTGGATGGCGAGTTCATGATCGCCGCCGGCCACAAGATCAAGGTCACTGCCATCAAGAACCCCGCCGAGCTTCCCCACAAGGAACTCGACGTCGATATCGCGCTGGAATGCACCGGCATCTTCACCACCAAGGAGAAGGCCGCCGCCCATCTCACCGCCGGCGCCAAGCGCGTGCTGGTCTCGGCTCCGTGCGACGGCGCCGACCTCACCGTGGTCTATGGCGTCAATCACGACAAGCTGACCAAGGAGATGCAGGTCATCTCCAACGCCTCCTGCACCACCAACTGCCTGGTGCCGGTGGCCAAGGTGCTGAACGATGCCGTCGGCATCGAGCGCGGCATGATGACCACCATCCACAGCTACACCAACGACCAGCCGTCCCTGGACCAGATGCACAAGGACCTCTACCGCGCCCGTGCCGCGGCGCTGAGCATGATCCCGACCTCGACCGGCGCCGCCAAGGCCGTCGGCCTGGTGCTGCCGGAGCTGAAAGGCAAGCTGGATGGCATGTCGGTGCGCGTGCCGACCCCGAACGTCTCGCTGGTGGACCTGAAGTTCATCGCTAAAAAGGCGACCAGCGTTCAGGAGATCAACGACGCCATCAAGGGCGCCGCCTCGGGCCCGCTCAAGGGCATCCTGGACGTGGTGCACGAAAAGCTGGTGTCGGTGGACTTCAACCACAACCCGGCCTCGTCCAGCTTCGCGCTGGACCAGACCAAGGTGATGGACGGCACCTTCGTGTCGGTGATGACCTGGTACGACAATGAATGGGGCTTCTCCAACCGCATGGCCGATACCGCCGTGGCGATGGGCAAGCTGATCTAGATGGCCTTCAAGACGCTCGATGACCTGCAAGTGAAGGGCAAGCGCGTATTGGTGCGCGCCGACCTGAACGTGCCGGTGAAGGATGGCATCGTCACCGACGCCACCCGCATCCAGCGCCAGGCGCCGACCATCAAGGAACTGGCGGACAAGGGCGCCAAGGTGATCGTGCTCAGCCATTTCGACCGGCCCAAGGGCAAGGTGGTGCCGTCCATGTCGCTGAAGGTTCTGGTAGTACCCCTGTCGGACGCGGTGGGCCGCAAGGTCGCATTCGCTGACGACTGTGTCGGTCCCAAGGCCGAGGCCGCGGTTGACGCGTTGAAGGACGGCGATGTGCTGCTCCTGGAGAACACCCGCTTCCACAAGGGCGAGGAAGAAAACGACGCGCGTCTGGCCAAACAGTTGGCTGCGCTGGGCGATATCTTCGTCAATGACGCCTTCAGCGCCGCGCACCGCGCCCATGCCTCGACTGAAGGCGTGGCGCGCCTGCTGCCCAACGCGGCGGGACGTTCCATGCAGGCCGAGCTGCAACATCTGGAAAAGGCGCTGGGCAATCCCGAGCGCCCCGTGATGGCGGTGGTGGGCGGCGCCAAAGTCTCCACCAAGATCGCGCTTCTGGAAAACCTGGTTGCGCGGGTTGAGACGCTTGTGATCGGCGGCGCCATGGCCAACACCTTCCTCGCCGCCCAAGGCGTCAAGGTGGGCAAGTCGCTCTTTGAGCCCGACCATCGGGAAACCGCGCGCAAGATCATCCATGCCGCCAATGAATCCGGCGCCGCCATTCTGCTTCCCACCGATGTGGTGGTGGCCAGGGAGTTCAAGGCCGGCGCCTCCAGCCGTACGGTTCCGGCCGGCGAGATCGCGGACGACGAGATGGCACTGGATGTCGGCCCGGACAGCATTAAGGCTTTCGAGAACCGGCTGTTGACCACCCGCACCCTGGTATGGAATGGCCCGTTCGGCGCTTTTGAAACCGGGCCTTTTGACAAGGGCACCGTGGCGGCGGCAAAAGCCGTGGCGGCGGCCACCAAAGCGGGCAACCTGCTCAGCGTGGCGGGCGGCGGCGACACTGTGGCGGCGCTGGCCCTGGCCGGGGTCGAAGAGGACTTCACCTATGTCTCGACCGCGGGCGGGGCATTCCTGGAATGGCTGGAAGGCAAGTCGCTGCCCGGCGTTGATGCACTAACGACCAAATAGAGAGTGACGATGAATCTGGACGAACTGAACGCAATCGCCAAAAAGATGGTCGCGCCCGGCAAGGGCATCCTGGCGGCCGATGAATCCACCGGCACCATCCAGAAGCGCTTCGACGCGATCGGCGTGCAGAACACCGAAGACAATCGCCGCGACTATCGCGAACTGCTGTTCCGCAGCGAAAAGACGATGAAAGAACATATCGGCGGCGTCATCCTGTTCGATGAGACCATCCGCCAGAAGGTCAAGGACGGCACACCGCTGGTCAAGCTGATCGAGGCCGCCGGCTCCGTTCCCGGCATCAAGGTCGACAAGGGCGCCAAGCCGCTGGCTGGCGCGGCGGACGGCGACACCATCACCGAAGGCCTGGATGGCTTGCGCGAACGCTTTGTCGAATATCACAAGCTGGGCGCGCGCTTCGCCAAGTGGCGCGGCGTTTATGAAATCGGCGCCGGCAGCAACGGCATGGCCACCCCCAGCCACAATGCGATTCATGCCAACGCCCATGCCCTGGCCCGTTATGCCGCGCTGGCGCAGGAAAACGGCATCGTGCCCATCGTCGAGCCGGAACTGCTGATGGACGGCGCGCACACCATCGAGGCCTGCGAAGGCGTCACCGAATGGATCCTGAAGGAAGTGTTTCAGGAGCTGTATTTTGCCGGCGTGAAGCTGGAAGGCATGATTCTGAAGCCCAATATGGTGGTGCCGGGCAAGACGTGTGCGAAGCAGAATTCGGTGGAAGAAGTCGCGGAACGCACCCTCAAGGTGCTGAAGGCTTGCGTGCCCAGCGCCGTGCCGGGCGTCGCATTCCTGTCGGGCGGCCAGACCGACGAGGAAGCCACCGCGCATCTGTCAGCCATGAACGCCATCGGCAACCTGCCCTGGGCGCTGACCTTCTCTTATGGCCGCGCCCTGCAAGCCGCGCCACAAAAGGCCTGGAGCGGCAAGGCCGAAAATGTCGCCGCCGGACAGGCCGCCTTCGCCCATCGCGCCCTGATGAACAGCCTGGCGTCGCTGGGCAAGTGGAAACAGGCCGACGAAAAGAAAGCCGCTTGATCCCCCTCCGGTCTTCGCTGAGCCGAGGCCCAGCTTCGACCACCTCCCCCACTGCAAGCGCGCTCACGCGCGCGGGGGAGGATATGAGCGACTGTCGTCTCTATCTGATTTCGCCGCCGAAGCTCAGGAGCGCGAATTTTTTGGGTCCATTGCAGGAAGCGCTGGCGGGCGGTGATGTCGCGAGCTTCCAGTTGCGCCTGAAGGACGTCAGCGACGACGAAATCCGCCGCGCCACCGATACGCTGCGTCCCGTGGTGCAGGCGGCGGGCTGCGCCTTCATCCTAAACGACCGCCCTGACCTCGCCGCCGAACTGGGCTGTGACGGCGTGCATGTCGGCCAGGAGGACGCGTCGTACAACGAAGCGCGCGCGGCGCTGCCCAAGGGTATTGTCGGCGTCACCTGCCATGACAGCCGGCACCTGGCCATGGAAGCGGGTGAAGCCGGCGCCGATTATGTCGCCTTCGGCGCTTTCTTTGCCACCCAGACCAAGGAACCCAAGACGACAGCCGACATCGAGTTGCTGCGCTGGTGGGGCGAGATGATGGTGGTGCCCTGCGTCGCCATCGGCGGCATCACCCTCGCCAATGCGCGACCGTTGGTGAAAGCCGGCGCCGACTTCCTCGCCGTCTCGGCCGGGGTGTGGGAGCATCCTGACGGCCCGCGCGATGCCGTGCGCCAGTTCAACGCGCTGTTCGCATGACCGCCAAAAACCCATGATAGAGAGGCTGCTGGGATTCACTTTCCTGGGCGTGCTGGTCGCCTATGCCGTCAATCTCGCCGCCGACCAGATCCATGCCCGGTTGTTCGCGGAGTCCCTCTGGTTCCAGAGCCACTGGTATATTCCCTTTGTAATTGCGCCCGTGGCCGCGCTGCTGGCCCTGGGTTTCGCCTGCGGCCTCTTTCGCCCCAAGGGCCCGCGCTGGGCCGATGGCGTGGCGCTGATGGTGATCGCCCTGCTGGTCTATTGCACCCTGGGCGCGGGCTATTCCTGCTGGTATTACTGCTTTTAGGCTGGTATTACCCGCCCGCTCTTTGACCCCGCGAACCGTCCTCACCCCCGCCCCCGGAGGCTTTACAGTCCATGTCCAAGATCACCGGCAATGAAATCAGCCCCGGCACCCTGATCAACCATGAGGGCGGATTGTGGATCGCGGTGAAGACCGTCAAGGTCAAGCCCGGCAAGGGCGGCGCCTACAACCAGGTCGAACTCAAGAACGTCACCAGCGGCACCAAGCTGAACCAGCGCTTCCGTTCCGACGAAGCGGTGGACGAAGCGGTGCTGGACAAGAAGGACTTCCAGTTCCTCTATGCCTCGGGCGACATGCTCACCTTCATGGACATGGAGAATTACGAGCAGATCGAACTGGCGGTGGATTTCGTCGGCGAGGACCAGGCCAGGTTCCTGCAGGACGGGATGAAGACCCTGGTGAACCTGTATGACGGCAAGCCCATCGGCATCAAGCTGCCGGTGCAGGTCACCCTGACGGTGGCCGAGGCCGATCCGGTGATGAAGGGCGGCACAGCGGCGCCCTCCTACAAGACCGCAGTACTGGAGAATGGTTTGAAAATCCAGGTGCCGCCCTTCATCGGCGCGGGCGAGCGGATCATCGTCGCCACCGAAGACGGCTCTTACGTCCGCAGGGCGGAATAGCCATGGCTGCTTATATCTCCCCTGCCCTGAACGTCATGGTGGCCGCCGCCCGCAAAGCCGGCCGCCCGCTGATCCGCGACTTCAACGAGCTGGAAAACCTCCAGATCTCGATGAAAGGTCCCGCCGACTTCGTCACCTCCGCCGACAAGCGCACCGAGAAAATCCTGATCGAGGAATTGTCCAAGGCCCGTCCCGGCTATGGCTTCCTGGGCGAGGAAGGCGGCGTGCTGAAGGGCGCTGACACCACCCACCGCTTCATCATCGATCCGATCGACGGCACCACCAACTTCATGCACGGCATCCCGCACTTCGCCATCTCCATCGGACTGGAGCGCGAAGGCCAGATGGTGTCGGGCGTGGTCTACAATCCCGTCACAGACGATCTCTACACCGCCGAGAAAGGCCATGGCGCCTATCTCAACAACAAGCGCCTGCGCGTCGCCGCCCGCAAGGAGCTGGCGCCGTCGGTGATCGCCACCGGCCTGCCCTTCCTGGGCAAGGAAGGCCATGCCCGCGCCGCCGCCGAAATGAGCGAGGTGATGAATGTCACTGCCGGCATCCGCCGTTTCGGCTCGGCCTCGCTGGACCTGGCGTATGTCGCTGCGGGCCGCTTCGACGGCTTCTGGGAACACAGTCTGCAGCCCTGGGACATTGCCGCCGGCATCGTGCTGGTGCGCGAAGCGGGCGGCATGATCACCGATCTGCGCGGCGGCGCCGAGATGCTCGCCCAGGGCACGGTGTTGGCCGCCAACGAGAACCTGCACCCGCAGCTTCTCAAGCTGCTGAAGGCCACCAAGTCCTCATAACTGTCGTTCCGCGAAAGCGGGAATCCATCCTTCCGTTGCAACCAAGCCCGACCATGGAGGCCCGTTCATACGCTGCGGCTATAAACTCGCGGGCATGACGAGAATGGCGAGGCGCGGGCCTAATGCTCCTCAGCAACACTCGCGCGACAGGGCCGGTCCCCCGTCTTGACAGAGGCGATGCAATGGCGGGTCGCTGGTGAGGTTGGTGCGTGACGCCGTGGTATATTCCGGACGATCATTATTCCCGCAAACTCATCGGTGGGTCTGGCTCCCATGGTCGCAAAGACATGGGAGCGGCGGAGCTCGCCACCGCGTCTTTCAATCACCGTCAGCCGGATTTTTTCCCCGGCGGCGTTTTCAGCGAGCAGTGCAACGCCATCCTTGGGGTCAAGAACTGAAACTCCGTTGATTTGCGTGACGATATCGCCCGGCTTAAGACCGGCTTTTTCCGCGGCCATGCCCGCAAAGACCTTTTTCACGATTACACCGGTCCGTCCCACATGTTTCGTGGCGGGAAGTGTGCCGAACGACACGCCCAGGTATCCGCGCCCAGCGGCAAGCACAGGGTGTACGACGCACATCAGGTAAAGCGTAATCAAGATTTTTTTGATCATGAGGTTCGTCCATGGACGGACTATTTTTCACTCGCGCCGTGTACACACAGCATTTGCCCGAAAGGGGCGATTATAGCGGCGCAAATGGACTATAGCGCATCAGATCATGCCCGAATTTGTGATAGTCGCCTCGCTCATGGCTGGCCGCCGCCCAAAGCCTTGTACAGCGCCACCGAAGCTGCCAGCCGCCCCCGCCGGATATCGGCAAGCTGGTCGCGGGCCGTGTAGAGGGTGCGCTCGGCATCGGTCACGATCAGGAAATCCGAATAACCCGCCAGGTATTTTCGGCGTGCGGCGCCCAGCACTTTTTCCGCCTGCGTCACCTGCTCGCGCAGCGCCGCTTCCTGCGCCGAAAGGTGATTGACGTTGCCCAGGGCATTCTCGACATCGGAAAAGGCGTTCAGAACCGCGGCGCGATAGGCCGCCAGCAATTCTTCCTCCCGCGCCCGCGCCTCGTCGGTGATCGCCTGGGTCTTGCCGCCATCGAAAATCGTTTGCACCAGCGCGGCGCCAATTGCCGCCCCTAGCCCCAAGCCCGGCAAGGTGTCGATGGCGGCGGCCAGTGCGGGATATTGCAAGCCGGCAGAGGCATTCAATGTGATGCCGGGCAGGAAGGCGGTGCGCGCCGCCTCCAGGTTGGCGTGCGCGGCGATCAGGTTGGCTTCGGCGGCAGCAATGTCGGGCCGGCGGGTCAGCAGCTGCGACGGCAGGCCCGGCGTCACCAATGGCGCTGTGATGTGCTCCAGGCCGGTGCCGGCGACGGTGAACCCTTCCGGCGGGCGCCCCAACAGGATCGCCAGGGAATCGCGGGTCTCCAGCTCCTGCTGCTGCAAAGCCGGCAGCGCGGCCTGCTGGCCGGCCATGTTGGCGCGCTCCTGCAGCAGGTCGGAGGCCGGCGCATAGCCGCCTGTCACACGCCGCTGCACCACATTCAGGATGGATTGCGAGGATTGCAGGTTGGCCTGGGCCACCGCGATGCGATCGCGCAGCGCCAATAGCTGGAAATAGGCATTGGCGACGCTGCCGGTCACGGTGAGCGCCACGGTGCGGCGGTCGGCGGCGCTGGCGGCGCGCGCCGCTTCGGCGGCATCGGCCAGGTCGCGGTTCTTGCCCCAGAAATCCAGTTCATAGCTGGCGGCGAGGCCTGCGCTGTAGTCGGTCTCATGTGCCGAAACGCCACCCGTCTGGCCATATAGGCTATTCACATTGGCGTTCAGCCCCAGGGTCGGCAGCAAGGCCGCGCCGGCCTGTCGCGCCTTGGCATCGGCCTGGCGCAGCCGCGCTTCGGCCTGGGCCAGATCCAGATTGGCCGCCTCAGCCTTTTCGATCAGGGTTGCCAGTTGCGGATCGCCATATTCCGCCCACCAGTTGGCCGAGGGCCAGATCGGCGCATTCTTCGCCGATGGTTGCTCGAAGGCTGCGGGAATATCGCCGGGCGGCAGACCGGGCGGCGGGGTACTGGCGCAGCTCGCCAACACAACCGCCGTGGTGACAAGAAGAAGTTTGCGGATCATGCCGCCACCTCTTCGCTCTCAGACTCTCGGGGCGAAGGCCCACCGAAGCGTTCCGCCAACGCCGGCAGCACCACAAGATTGAGTAACGTCGAACTCAGCAGCCCGCCCAGCACCGTCACCGCCATGGGGCCCTCGATCTCCTGGCCGGGCTGATGCAGCCCGATCGCCAGCGGCATCAGGCCCAGCGCCGTCACCGCCGCCGTCATCAGGATCGGCACCAGCCGTTCTTGCGCCCCGCGCAACACGGTGTCGGCATTCCAGGGCGCGCCTTCCACCTCCACCAGATGCTCGTAATGGGCGAGCAGAAGAATGGCGTTGCGGGCGCTGACCCCGAACACCGTCACCAGTCCCACCATGGCGCCCACCGAGAGCCCTGCGCCCATCAGCGCGATGGCCGCGACGCTGCCAATCAGGCTGAACGGCAGGTTGATCAGCACCAGCCAGGTGTTGGCGCGCCAGTGAAAGCTGATGAACAGGATCATGCCGATCAGCACCAGCGCGAAGGCGGTGTAGAGCAATAGCTGGTTGCGGCTGGCGGTCTGGGCCGCGGCGGCACCGCTGAACTCGGCATAGACGCCGGGCGGCAGCTTCAGCGTCGCGACCTTGGCCTTGGCGTCGTCCACCGTGGCCTGAAGCCCGCGCCCCACCACATTGAAGGTGATGGAGACAAAGCGCTGTCCGCCGTCATGCGCCACGGTGTACCGCGTCTGGGTGGGCACGATGCGCGCCACCTGTGACAACGGTACCGGCCCGAATGGACTTGCGATCATCAGCGACGACAATAGCTCTGGCCGGTTGCGTGCGCTTTCCGGCAACAGCAGGGTGACATTGACGGCGCGGATTCCGGCATAGGTCTGGCCCACGGTGGTGCCGGCATAGTTGGTCTGCACCGCGTCCAGCACGTCCTGGATCTTCAAACCGCTTGCGGCGAGCGCGGCGGCATCCAGGTGCAGCGCGAAGGTCGGGGTACCGCTTTCGGCCTTGAATTGCAGGTCGGCGATGCCTTGTGTGCCCGCCAGCGCCCCGGTGACGCGATGAGCGACGCCGTCCAGCGCATCCAACTGGTCGCCGAAAATCTTGATGGCGATGTCCGCGGTTTCGCCGGTCAGGCTTTCGCTAATGCGGTCGCCCAGGAATGTCACCACCTCTGTCTGCAGGCCGGGATAGCGCGCCAGGATCTGCCGCAACGCATCCTCGGCTTCCGTCTGGTCCACACTGGCATCGGCCTTCAGCTCGACATGGAATTCGCTGCGGTGTGGACCCCATGTGTCTTCTCCCAACTCGGCGCGGCCCACCTGCTGCTCGATGGTGGCGACATAGGGC
>JACCXK010000052.1 GCA_013697055.1 Alphaproteobacteria bacterium | reverse complement strand
GCGGGATATTGCTCGATCGGCAGGCTGAAGGCGGCGATGCCGCCGGCCAGCATGATGACCACGGCAAGCACCCAGGCGAAAACCGGGCGGTCGACGAAAAAGCGCGAGAGATTCATCTAGTGGGCCGCCGGGTTGGGGGCTTGCGCCGGTGCGGCGCCCGCAGGCTGCGGGTTGACCGGCATGTCAGGCATCGCCTTGGTAAGGCCCTCTGTGATCAGCTTGTCGCCGGGCTTCAGGCCTTCCAGAACCTGCCACTGGTTGCCAACGGCGCGTCCGGTCTTGAGCACGCGCAGGCGCGCGATGTTCTTGTTGTCGATCACCAGGGCGGTGGGCTCGCCCTTCTGGTCGTGGCCGACGGCGTTCTGCGGCACCAGGATGCCATGCGGGTCCACGCCCTGGTTGATGACGGCGCGGACATAGAGGCCGGGCAGCAACATGGTTTCCGGATTGGGGAAGATGGCACGCAGCTGCACCGCGCCGGTGGCGGGGTCCACCGTCACGTCAGTGAATTGCAGCCGGCCCTTCAGGGAATAGGGGCTGCCGTCGTCCAGCTTGAGCGAGACTTCGGCGGTCAGCGGCCCGCCGGCATTGGCATTGCCATCCTGCACGGCGCGCTTCAGCGCCATCAGTTCGGCGGTGGACTGGTTTACATCCACATAGATGGGATCGAGGGTCGACACGGTGGTCAGGGCTGTCGCCTGCTGCGCCGTCACCAGCGCGCCTTCGGTCACGGTGGAGGCGCCGATGCGCCCGGTGATGGGCGACACGATGCGGGTGTAATTGAGGTTGATGCGGGCGCTGTCGGCGCTGGCCTTGGCCTGCAGATAGGCAGCCTTGGCGTCGTCGGCATCCTGCGGCGCGATGGCGTTCTCCGCCATCAGGCGCTGATAGCGTTCCGCCTTGGCCTTGGTCGAGGCCAGCACCGCCAGCGCATTGTCATAGAGCGCGCGATAGGGCGCGGGATCGATCTGGTAGAGCGGCTGGCCCGCCTTGACGGTGGAGCCTTCCACGAACAGCCGCTTCAGCACGATGCCGTTGATCTGGGGACGGATCTCGGACACGACGAAGGGATGGGTGCGGCCGGGCAGTTCGACGGTCAGCGCCACGGGCTGTTCGGTGACGATGACGAAGCCAACCGCGGGCGGCGGCATCTGCTGCTGCGGAGGTTTGCCGCAGCCGGCAAGAACAAGAGCGGTGGCCAGGCCAAGAACCAGGGCCGGCAAAAGGCGACGCGACATCAATACCCCCGAAAAAATCACGGATCAGGATGACGTTTGGCCCGAAGCGCCACAGACATCCCAAGGCAAATAAAACCATACGGCGCCAATGACCGCCGTGGCTCCTACATATGTGCGGCTGCGAGAATTGGAAGGGCGGAATTCGACCAAAGTGCGGCCAATGCCGATTCTACGGCGTTTACGTTGTCAATTTGACACAAGCGGGCCTTGGCGGCCCTGCGTACGCTGGGGTCGGCGGGATACAAGGCGCGCTCAACATACCAGCCCAAATGTTTGCGAAAAATCTTCAGGCCCAGCGCATCGCCATAGAAGCGCAGCGTGTCTGTGAAATGTTCAAGCGCAATGCCTAAACGGGAGGCAATATCGGGTTCGTCCGCGTCCCTGTTGCCATCAAGGGCTTTGTCCAGGGCGGCGGCGATCCAGGGCCGGCCATAGGCGCCGCGCCCGATCATCACGGCATCGGCGCCGGACTGCGCCAGCGCGGCACGGGCCGATGCGGCATCGATAATGTCGCCGTTGACGATCACGGGGATGGAGACGGCCTTTTTCACTTCGGCCACCGCGCGCCAGTCGGCCTTGCCGCCATAGAACTGGTTGCGGGTGCGGCCATGCACGGTGATGGCTTTCACGCCCAGGCCTTCCGCCAGCGCCGCAATCTCGGGCGCGTTGCGGTTCCGGTCGTCCCAGCCCAGCCGCATCTTCAGGGTGACGGGACGCGACGTGGCGTTCACCGCCGCTTCGATCAGGCGCGCCGCCAGCTCGGGTTCGCGCATCAGGGCCGAGCCCGACAGCGCGCCGGTCACTTCCTTGGCGGGGCAGCCCATGTTGAAGTCGATGATGTCGGCGCCGGCTTCTTCGGCGAGCTTGGCGCCCTTGGCGATCCATTCGGGGGTGCGTCCGACGAGTTGAATGACCATCAAGGGCAAGCCGTCCCCGATGGCGGCGCGACGCACCACATCGGGCCGGCCGCGCGCAAAGCTGTCACAGGCCACCATCTCGGTCGCCACATAAGCGGCGCCGCAGCGGCTGGCGATGCGCCGGAACGGCAGGTCGGATACCCCCGTCATGGGCGCGGTCAGCACCCGGCCGGGAATGGTCACGTCGCCGATCTGGAGGCTGGAAGGCATGGGGCGGGAGATACGCCCGCGCGCCGCTTTTGTCGAGTTTAACGGGCAATTGCCCTGATCCAGGCCACGGTCTGGAGATAGGCGGGGGCGCTATTTCCCTCCCCGATGATGTTGTGGCCGTAGCCCGCGATCACGCGATATGCGAAATTGGAATGACCCTGCCGGATCAGGTCTTGCAGACGCGCTATGGAAAGATCAACGGGCACCAAATTGTCCTGATCGCCATACAGCCACAAGCTGGGCATCGACAATTTTACCAGACTGGCGCGCGGATCAACATCGTCCGCGCGGTAAGAAGCGGATTTCATATAGTCCGCGATTTCTTCATGTGCATGCGATTTCCAGAAAGCGGCATCCGCTTCCGCCAGATGCTGAAAGTGCAACTGTTCGCTGGTGGTGCAGACCGGCCCACTCCAAAGTGCCTGGAATTTCGTACCCGGACTTCGCGTTGCCGCGATGGGAATGATCCAGCCGGCCTGACTGCCGCCAACAAAGCCCGCCGGTACATCTGGGAAGCGATTGCGCAATGCCGCCATGGCGGCTGCAGCATCATTGGCCAGAAGATCAAGGTTGGTGGCGCTGATATTATCTTCTCCGCCCACATAGACGCCGCCTGACATCCCCACGCCACGCTTGTCATACGTCAGGACAGCAAATCCATCTTTTGCCAGCGGACGAGCCAGCCACAGCATCCTTTCCTCTTTGCCCGAGCCATGTACCAAGACAATCGCCGCGGTGGGAGAGCCTGAGTCAGGCAGAAGAATAGAGCCGGAAAGGATTGCTCCTTCGCTGCGGAATTCAACTGGTATGCCGCTGCTTTTTGATGGTGGCACCGCTCTCGCTGTTTCCGCGGCACCAGCGGCATGCATCGCGTTGAAAGTCCCGAGGACATAGGCGCCTTGGAAGATGAACTCTCGACGGCGGCGCATGCTTAACCGCCCGCGCCGACCTTATGGATGCGTCCGGGACCGTTGATGCTGGTGTCCAGGTGCGGAGGATTGCTGTGCAACGTGACTTCGCTGGGCCCGTAAATATCGATCTCCGCTTCGTCGGTGGGCGCAATGTCGGCCTTGCCGACGCCGTATAGCTTTGCCTCGACCCGGCGCCCGGTCACCTTTGCGAAGTCGCCATGGCCAACGCCTTCCATCCGGATATTGAGATCGTCCACTTTGCCATTGGCGGTGATGCTACCGGTGCCGGCGATGTGCGCATCCAGGCTGGGCTGGTTCAGCTGGTTCAGGTTCATGCTGCCGGTGCCGGTCAGGATGAACTTCTCGAACGTGCGGCCGGGCAGGGTGATGGTCACGTCCGCATCGCGTTCGCGCCAGCCACGACAGTCCAGTTTGATCACGCCGTTGCTGACGCGCAAATGCGCCAGGATCGCGGGATCACCGGTGGCATGCACCTTGTCGCCGCTGCCGGGCGTATAATTGGCGATGGCATGGATGGCGATTCCGGCCTGGCTGCTGCCATCCCAGTCCAGGTCGCGGCTGGTGGCGGTGGCGCCGGGTATGGCTTCACAACGGGGGCCGCCGCCGAAAAAAGGGATATCCAGGCCGCCGAATTCACGGCCGCCGATGGCGGCGGCTGCGCCCATGCAGACGGCTGAAACGGTCAGGCCGATGACGGCGATGACGGTGAATTTGGATACCATTGTCTTCTCCTGGCCTCAGCCGCCCGCGGGGACGTTGTGGATGCGGCCCGATCCCTGCATGTCGGTGTCCAGCGTCTTGGGATTGCCGTGCAGATAAACGTCGCCCGAGCCCTGGATTTCCACCTTGGCGTCCTGGCTGGGTGCGATATGGGCATCGCCATGACCGCTGATTTTCACGTCGGCGTTGCGCGTTTCCATCTGGCCGAAGTCGGCGCTGCCGGAGCCTGCGATCCGGATTTTGACATCGTCGACCTTGCCCTTGGCGCTGATGGAGCCGGAGCCATGGATTTCCGCTTCGGCTTTGCGTGACTGCAGCTGATCGAAGTCGGCCTGACCAGAACCATTGATGGTCATTTTGAGTTCGCCGATCCGGCCGCCCGCCTTCACGTCGCCGGCGCCGTCGATCTCGATTTTCGCACTGTCCTGATCCAGCTGATTCAATGCCAGATTGCCGCCGCCGAGAATGGCGAACTTGCGGAAATTTCGCCCGGGCAGAGTGATCGCCAGGTCGCTCGAATCGCCGCGCGAGCTGCGGCAATCCAGCTCGACTTTGCCGTCGCGCACGCGGACATGGGGGACCAGGAGCGGATTACCGCTGACATGCACCTTGTCGTCGCCGCCCGGCGTGTAGGTGGCATGACCTTTGACCGCCAGCCCGACATGGTCGCTGCCATCCCAGTCGAGGGTGCGGCTGGTGGGGTAGCCGCCGCCGTTTTCGCAGCGCGGCCGTTCATCGAATGACAGGTCCAGGTTATCGAAGTTTTTGCCAAATTCCTTTCCGCCGATGGCGGCGGCGGCGCCCATGCAGACGGCTGAGGCGCTGAGGCCGATGACGGCGATGATGGCGAGCTTGTGGACCATGAAGTTCTCCTCAGAGCGACTTGTTGGCGGTGTCGAACAGGCGGAAATGCAGCCGCGCATAGCGAATGAGCAGCTTGGCGATCATGTCCATCAACAGCAGCAGCAACGCCCCGCCGCCGATGGCACCGCTGATCAGGCCCAGCGCGATCAGGAGCTGCATGGCGGCGTTGCCCATCACCCCGCCCCACAAAAGGCTGAGCAACAGGAAGGTGCCGCCGACCACGCAGCCCAGGCAGCCCAGCGACAGGCCGAAGAATATCGCGGCCAGCACACAAAGGATGGGCAACAGGATAACGAAGTCGAGGGTGGCCAGACCCAGCAGCGCCAGCACCACGCCCAGGAAGTTGCCTGGATTGCGGTTCTCCTCCCAGCGGCGGAAGCCCGCTTCGGCGCGCAGCTCGCGCGCCAGGCGCGACGGCTCGCCCAGCGCGGCGGCGACTTCGTCCTCGCTGCGGCCGTCGGCAATGCCGTCGGCGAAATGGCTTTCATAATCGCGCAGGATGTCGCTGATGTCGGTGTGATGCAGGCCCGACAGGCCGTCGCGAAGTTGCGCCATGAAATGTGCGCGGTTCATGTTGCGTCTCCCAGGATTTTTCGCACCGCGGTCTCGAACACGATCCATTCGGAGACCTGTGACTTCAGCGCGTTGGCGCCGCTTTTGGTGAGCTTGTAATATTTGCGCGGCGGGCCGCTGCCGGATTCCTGCAGATAGGTCGAGACCAGCCCGTCATTCTGCATCCTGCGCATCAGGGGATAGATGGTGCCTTCGCCCATCCCCACCGCCTCGGCCATGCGGCTGGCGATGTCATAGGCGTAGTTGTCGCCCTTGGAGAGCAGCGCCAACACGCACATTTCCAGGACGCCTTTTTTCAGTTGGATCTGTAGTGATTCCGTCATGCGCTATTGTCTATCACATGGTACCTTGCCGTGCAAGGTACTTGTTTCTGTTTTCCGGGTCTTAAGGCTTTGGGGGCTAAAAGCGGCGTTATGAGCCTGTCCGCCCTTGTCAAAACCAAGCTGACCAGCCTTCTGGCGCGCAAGCTGGCGGTCCGGCCCGCCCGCCTGGCCGGGCACCGGCCGGTGGCCAGCATCACCTTTGATGATTTTCCCAAGAATGCCTGGACCTTGGGCGGTCCTGTGCTGGCCCGGCGCGGGGTGCGGGGCACTTATTATACGGCGGGCGGCTTTTGCGGCCGCACCGAGAACGGCGCCGCATTCTACGATGAAGACGATCTGCGCCAGGTGGCGGCGGCGGGGCATGAGATCGCCTGTCACGGCTTCGGCCACCAGCCCACCCCGACCCTGACCACCGAAGAACTGACCCAGGACGCCGAGCGCAACAGGGAATTCCTGCGCCCCTTCCTGGGCGGGGATGCGCCGGTCAGCTACGCCTTTCCCCATGGCCGGGTGTCACCCCGCACCAAGCGCTTCTATGCGCCGCGCTTTGCATCCGTGCGCGGCGTGCATCAGGCCATTAATGCCGGGCGGGTGGATCTGGCGCAGCTCAATACCATTTCCCTGGAGACGCGGCTCTGGGACAAGGTGCGGATCGAGACCGCCATCCAGCGCACCCTGCACGAAAATGGCTGGCTGATTCTCCACACCCATGACGTGTCGGATTCGCCGTCGCCCTACGGCTCCACGCCCGAGATGCTGGACTGGGCGCTGGGCCGCGTCGCTGCGGCGCGCGTGCCTGTGATGCCGGTGTGCGATGCCTTGCCGGTGGCGCTGGGCCTTTAGATGGAAGGCAAATAAGCATGCCTCTCGACAGGCACGCCCGCCGCTTCCTGGAAATGCTGGCCGCCGCAGGTCAAAGTCGCGGCCGCTACGACGATGCCCTGGACCGCCGCGCCGCCCTGACCAATCTGGCCGACCTGGTGGATCCGCCCGGCAGCGAGCCCATCGGCGGAGTGCGCGAACATCTGATGGCGGTGAGTGACGGCCATATCTCGCTGCGCACCTATTCGCCGCTGGGCGAGCCGGCGCGGGTGTTGCCCGGCATTCTGTTCTTTCACGGCGGCGGCTGGGTGGCGGGAAGCCTGGAAACCCATGACGGCTTGTGCCGGCGGCTGAGCAACGAGACCGGCTGCCGGGTGATTGCGGTGGATTACCGGCTGGCGCCCACCCATCCTTTTCCTTTCGGCCTGGCCGACGCCATCGCCGCGCTGAACACCGTGACCAAGAATCCCAAAGCCTTCGGCATTGATCCGGCGCGACTGGGGGTGGCGGGCGACGGCGCGGGCGGCACCCTGGCGGCGGTGCTGTGCCGCATCGCGCGCGATGCAGAAGGCCCGGCGATTGCGTTTCAACTCCTGCTGTGCCCGATCCTGGACGTGCATGGCGAATCCGCCGCCCGCCGCGAATTGGCGGAAGGCTATTTCCTGGACAGCGAGACTTTACGCCGCGACCTGGAGCTGTATGTGCCGGGCGGCGTGGAATTGTCGGATATGCGCCTGTCGCCGCTCTGCGCCGAGGAATTTTCTGGCCTGCCGCCGGCCTTCATCCATACCGGCCAGTTTGATCCCTTCAGCGACGAGGGCGAGGCGTATGCCCAGAAGCTGGGCGGCTTCGGCGTGCCGGTGCATGGCCGCGCCCACCCCGGCATGATCCATTATTTCTTGTGCATGCCGCGCATGATCCCGTACGCCGCCGAAGCGATGCGCATCATCGGTTCAGAAATCCGCTATGCCGTGAAGTTGCCCCAGCTGCCGGAGCGCCGGGTTCACAGGCGGATCAGGCCCGAACTGATCCGGGCGTAAGCGTTCCATCCCTCTCTGTCTCAAATTGAAACGGACATGAAATGTGCTGGCGCGGATTCCGCTGCTTTGCGTGGAAGCGGCGTTAATGCGCACCCCGTTCCGCTCGTGCATCGCACCGGGAATTTGTTAATCCCCGCACGCTAGGCTGGAAGGATGAGCCGGGTCGAACAATTCCTGCTGGGCGGCGGCCACAACCGCACCGCCATTCATGTCGGGCTGGTCAACAACATGCCCGATGCGGCGCTGCGCGCCACCGAGCTGCAATTCGCCCGCCTGCTGAAGGCTTCGGCCGGCCCCCTGGATGTGCGCCTCCGGTTGTTCTCGCTGCGATCGATCCCCCGCAGCGAAGAGACCCGCTCGCGCATGGCCGGCTTTTATGACGATGCCGGTTTCCTGCAGGCCGCCAATATCGATGCCCTGATCGTCACCGGTGCCCAGCCCGGCGCCGCCGACCTGCGCGACGAACCTTATTGGGCCGAGCTGGCCCATCTGATCGACTGGGCCGAGATCGGCACCATCTCGACTTTGTTTTCGGACCTCGCCGCCCATGCCGCGGTGCTGCACCTGGACGGCATCGCGCGCCGCCCGTTGGCGAAGAAGCTTTCCGGTGTCTATGACAGCACGCGGGTCGAGGACGATCCGTTGTTCTTCAACACCACCCCGGCCGTGCCGGTGCCGCATTCACGCCGCAACGACATCGCCGAGAGCGATCTTGCCGCCAAGGGCTATCGCGTGCTGTCGCGCCTCAACTTCAATGATGGAAGTCGGGGCCAGGCCGACATCTTCACTCGCGAGCCGCCGGGCCAGAGCCGCTTTGTGTTCTTCCAGGGCCATCCCGAATATGACCCGGGCACCCTGGGCCGCGAATATCTGCGCGATATGGGCCGCTTCCTGCGCGGCGAAAGCGCCGAGCGTCCTGCGCTGCCGGAAAATTACTTCGACCGCGCCACCGAAGGCCAGTTGACGGAGATGGCCGGAGAGACGGACCTGGCGCGCTTCGACGAAATTGTCGTCAGCGCCCTGCCGCGCCAGATGTGGCGCAACAACACCATCAAGCTGTTCGGCAACTGGCTGACTTTGGTGGCCGCCGCCAAGGCGCGCCGCGCCGCCTCGCGCAGCGTGCATACCCGCCGCCGCGCTTAGATCGGTACAGCGTCGAAGGCGATCGTGGTGCGCGGCTGCGTATCGCGGAACGGCACCGTGCCATGCCACATATAGGACGGGAACAGCACCAATCGTCCGGCGCGCGGCTGGATGGTGCGGCGGATCGGGTCTTTCAGCGCCACGTCCAGCGCCGGCTCTCCGAATTTGATCCAGCCCTGCCGGCCTTCCGTGTCTTCGACCGCCTTGGGCAACGCCACATAATAGCAGGAACTGATCCAGCCTTCGGGATGGATATGGTTGGTATGAAACCCGCAATCCTTCAGCCGTGACGACCAGGAGCCGGTGTAATCGAAACCGCGCGCCCGGCGTGCCGCAAGGGGATGCTTCTCGTCGGGCTTCATATCCGCGATGTAGCGTTCCACCGCTTCGTGGATGCGTCGCTGGATTTTTTCCACCAGCTCGTGACCGGCCCCGAACAGCTTGTCGGGCGTCTGGCTGCCGCCCCGCAGCGACTGGTCCAGATATTCGCGGGTGGCGGGATGCACACGGTCCAGCCAGGCATTCAGCTCGGCATTGAAGATTTCCATGTCCGAAAAGCCGTCCGGCGGCTCCAGGTCATAGATGCGGATCAGCGAGTCATAGCCGTTCAGCGCTTCGTCGCGGTCATCACCCAGCATCCGCCAGGCCGTGCCCAGCATCGCCAGCGCCACCTGGTCGTGCGGCGCCAAAGCGAGGTTTTTCTCGCACAGCATCGCGGCACGTTCGGGATCGCCCGACAGGATGGCGCCCTCGGCGGCGCAACTCAAAAGATTTGCGTCTTCGCCGTATTTTGCCATCACCTGTTCGAAGACCTTCAGCGCCTCGCCGGGACGCTGCATCAGGTTCAGGGCATTGCCCACGCCGATCGCGGCCGCCTTGTCGTCCGGCGCCAGCGCCAGGGCGGCGCTATAGGCTTCATGCGCTTCCTCGCCCCGCTTTTCATGGGTGAGGAAATAGGCCTTGGACATCAGGAGTTCGGCACTCTGGGGCGCGCGGCCATAGGATTTGAGATAATCCTCATGTCCCAGCCGGTACATCAGGTCATTGTGAAGCTTGTGCCATTGCGGATTGGCCGGATCGCGCGCCACCAGGCTTTGCGAAATCAGCACCGCCTCGTCATAGCGTTTCAGGTCCTGCAAAATCTCCACCCGGATGGCATCGGAGACCGGATCGGGGTCCAGCGTCACCGCGCTTTCATAATGCGCCAGCGCGTCTTCATTCTTGTGTTGCCGGCGCAGCGCCAGGCCCAGTCTTTGGTGGAGAACCGCGCGGCCTTCCGGCGATGCCGCGCCGGCCAGCGCTTCGCGCAAGGGCATTTCGGCTTCGGCGAGACGCCGGGCCGCCAGCAATATGTCACCCAGCGACAGCCGGGCGCGCACATTCTCCGGCATCACCCGCAGCCATTGGCGCGCGAGGCTCTCGGCCTCTTTCAAGTCGCCCATTTCCTGAAAGGCGTTGATGGCCTCGAAATAGGCTTCGCCATAATCGGGCTTGAGCGCCACGGCGGCTTTGAAGGCCTGGGCCGCTTCATCGCCACGCTGCAGCCAGCGCAGCGCCGTGCCATGGCTGAAGGCCAGCAACGCCTCGCCCGGATCGGCGGCGCGGGCGCGGGCAAAAAGCTCGGCGGCCTCTTCGTGACGCTCCTGGTGCATGCGCACCAGCCCTGCCAGGTGCAGCACCCGCGGGTCGTCTTGGCCAAGCATCGGGGCCAATGCCCGGTCGGCCGCATCGGGATCGCCGGCTCGCAGCGCCTGACTCGCTGTCCCAAGGGCCTGAAAAAGGGCCGGATTTGCCTGGGGTGCCGCCATGACGGCATCCTATAGGAGCGGTGCGGAGCCTGCAGGACTAAAACGTGACGGATGGTCACGATTAAGCCTTTTGTGTTCAAGGGGTTGGCAAAATTGCGACAGGATGTCTAATTGTCGCAAATTGTCAGAAAATTGGCCTTCCCCCCTCGAAGCGCGAGATTTAATAAGTATCTACGGGCGGGGGCTCCCAGATAGTGACCATGCATTCGTTATTCTTCGACATCGGCGGTTTGTTGGCGGCGGTGGCCGTGATCGGTGCCGGCTATGCGCTGCTCTCCGCCGTGCTGGTTGGTCGCTTCATGCAGGAAGGGCAGGGCACGGCCGCGCCCAGCCCCGCTGTCACCATCCTGAAGCCGCTGCACCGTTGCGAGCCGGATCTGTTCCAGAACCTGGAGACCTTCTTCACCCAGGACTATGCCGGCCCGGTGCAAATCTTGTTCGGCGTGCATGACGAAGCCGACCCCGCCATCGAAGTGGTGCGCGCGTTGCAGGCTAAGTATCCGGACAGCGATACCGCCATCGTGGCGGACACCGCGCTCTACGGCGCCAATGCCAAGATTTCCAACCTGATCAACATGCTGCCCACCGCGCGCCATGACACGCTGGTGCTGTCAGACAGCGACATCGCCGTGGGCCACAAATGGCTGGCCCAGGTAACTACGGCGCTGGCGCGTCCGAATGTCGGCATCGTCACGTGTCTCTATACCGGCGAGCCGGCCAAGGATGGCCACAGGCTGTGGTCTTCGCTGGCGGCGATGGGCACGTCTTATACCTTCCTGCCCAATGCAGTACTGGGCACCAGCCTCGGCCTTGCCACGCCCTGCTTCGGTTCGACCATTGCGCTGCGCCGCCAGACCCTGGACGAGGTCGGCGGTTTCGCCGCCTTCGCCGATCAGCTGGCCGATGATTATGAGATGGGCCGCGCCGTGCGCGCCAAGGGTTACACCCTGGCCATCCCGGCCATGGGCGTTGGCCACACCACGGCGGAAGACAGCGTCGGCGAATTGTTCCGCCACGAATTGCGCTGGAGCCGCACCATCCGGCTGGTGAACCCGGCAGGCCATGCCGGCAGCTTTATCACCCATGGCTTTGCCTTCGCCCTGATGAGCGCCATCTTTCTGGATTTTAACACTGTCAGCCTCGCCGCACTGGCGCTGACCCTGGCCGCCCGTTTCTTCCTGAAAGCCCGGATTGACGGGCATTTCGGTACCTATGCCGGCCCTTATTGGCTGGTGCCCCTGCGCGACCTGTTGAGTTTCGCGGTCTTCGTGGCCTCGCTGTTTGGCGAAACCGTGCATTGGCGCGGAAGCCACTTTGCGGTAGAGCCTTCGGGCGCGATGTCCCAGGTCTGAGGACCTGAAAGTTCCCTGCTGTTCCCGACGTTTCGGGCCTAGAGGTATGACGATGATGAAGTCCCTTTTCCTGCAGGCGCCTTCTTTCGAGGGTTATGACGGCGGCGCCGGCGCGCGCTACCAGATGAAGCGGGAAGTGAAGAGCTTCTGGTTTCCCACCTGGCTGGCCCAGGCGGCCGCGATGGTGCCGGGCTCGCGCCTGATCGACGCCCCGCCGCACAACCTGTCCTTCAAGGACATCGAAGACGATGTGAAGGCGCATGAGCTGATCGTCATCCACACCTCGACGCCATCGTTCAAGTCCGACTGCAAGAGCGCGCGCCTGGTGCGCGAACTCAATCCTACCGCCAAGATCGGCTTCATCGGCGCCAAGGTCGCGGTCGAGCCGAACGAAAGCATGGCCGCCTGCCCGGAACTGGATTTCGTGGCGCGCAATGAATACGACTTCACCATCAAGGAAATCGCCGAAGGCGCGGACTGGTCCACCATCAAGGGCCTGACCTATCGCGACGCCGCCGGCCAGATCGTCTCGAACCCCGAGCGCGAAATTCTGGTGGACATGGACAAGCTGCCGTCGGTGCTGCCCTATTACAAGCAGCTCGATGTGAAGAAGTATTTCGGCGGCTACCTGCTGCACCCCTACATGTCCTGGTACACCGGCCGCGGCTGCAAGTCGCGCTGCACCTTCTGCCTATGGCCCCAGACCATCGGCGGCCACAAGTACCGCTTCATGTCCACCGCCCGCGTGGTGCAGGACGTGCAGTATGTGAAGGACAATTTCCCGGAAGTGCGGGAAATCTTCTTCGACGACGACACCCTGACCGACAATCACGACCGTGTGGAAGAACTGGCCAAGGCGCTGGGCCCGCTGAAGGTGACCTGGTCGTGCAATGCCAAGGCGAATGTGCCGCGCAAGACCCTGGAAGTGATGAAGGCCAACGGCCTTCGCCTGCTCCTGGTCGGTTATGAATCCGGCAACCAGCAGATCCTGCACAACATCAAGAAGGGACTGTTGGTCGATGTCGCCCGCCGCTTCTCCAAGGATTGCCATGATCTGGGCATCGTGGTGCACGGCACCTTCATCCTGGGCCTGCCGGGCGAGACCCGCGAAACCATCCAGGAAACCCTGCAATTCGCCAAGGACGTGAACCCGCACACCATCCAGGTGTCGCTGGCGGCGCCCTATCCGGGCACCTTCCTCTACAAGCAGGCCAAGGAAAATGGCTGGTTCGCGTCCGACGTGGACTTGCTGACGGACGACGGCACCCAGATCGCGCCGCTGAATTATCCGCATCTGGGCCACACCGAGATCTTCAATTCGGTGGAAGACTTCTACAAGAAGTTCTATTTCCGCCCGTCCAAGATCGCCGAGATCGTCAAGGAAATGCTCACCAGCCGCGACATGCTGGTGCGCCGGTTGCGCGAAGGCGTGGAGTTCTTCCAGTTCCTCAAGAATCGCGAAGACATGATCGTCTCCTAGGCGTGAAACGCCTGATCGTCACGGCGGATGACTTCGGTGCCGCACTCGAAGTCAACGAGGCGGTCGAACGCGCCCATTGCGATGGCATTCTCTCCGCCGCCAGCCTGATGGTGGCGGGCGCCGCCGCGGGCGACGCTGTTATCCGCGCCAAATCCATGCCAGAGCTTCGGGTCGGGCTTCATCTTGTTCTGGTCGAGGGCAAGCCGATCCTGCCGCGCAATGCGGTGCCGGACCTGGTGGACGCCAGCGGGACTTTCCGTACCGACATGGCACGGGCAGGGGCGGCGATGTTTTTCCTGCCGAAAGTGCGCGCCCAGCTGGCGGCCGAGATCGAAGCCCAGTTTGAGGCATTTGAAGCCACCGGCCTGAAGCTGGACCACGTCAACGCCCACAAGCATTTCCACCTGCATCCCACCATCGCCTCGCTGATCGTGAAAATCGGCAAGAAGCATCGTGTGAAGGGCGCGCGGGTGCCGCTGGAGCCGCAGGATGTGCTGGGCCGCATTGAAGCGCACAAGGCATCCGGTATGGTGGCGCTGACCGCGCCGTTCGCGCGGGCGTTGCGCGGCCGCTTTACCAAGGCCGGCATCACCGCGCCTGACGCGGTGTTCGGCCTGGCCTGGTCGGGGGCGATGACGCAAAGCCGGCTGGCGGGGCTGATCGCGCATCTGCCGGAGGGCCTGAGTGAGATTTATACCCATCCGGCCACCGGTCCTTATCCGGGTTCGGCGCCGGGCTATCAGTACGCTTCCGAACTGGCCGCTCTGACCAATCCGGCGGTGAAGGCGAGTCTGACGGCGCAGGGTATCAAAACCGGCGGCTTTGGTGACTTTTCAAACTAACAAAATCAATGACTTAAGGGCGGTCTGGCCGCCCATATTTTGGTATTCAATTGCCCCGGCCAAAGGGGTATTGCAGTAGCGAATAGGGAGCCGTCCTTGAGCAGCCACGCCTTTGCCATTCCACCCGACCTGACGCGCGACACCGGCGCCTGGCCCGATGACGGCCCGATCAAGTTCGGCTCGGACGCGCACAAGCGGCTGTTCTGCAAGACCTTGCTGGACACCCATGACCCTTACAAGCCGGCGGTGCTGGACTGGCCCAAGCTGGGCGAGGAAGCCGAGAGACGCATCACCGCCCTGCCGATCTGGGACATCGCGGTGCAGACCGAGAACCGCGCGGGGCTGAATGTCTGCACCTATGCCGAAAGCATTCCCGACGTGTTGCTGCGCAAGGCGGTGGAGCTGAACGGGTTCGAGGAACGCCGTCATCGTCATGTGCTGGCCAATCTTGTGGAAGCCTATGGCATCAAGCTGGCGCCCGAGCCGGTCTATGAGAAGCCGAAGAATCCGGAATGGGCCTTCATGGTCACCGGCTATAGCGAATGCATCGACTCCTTCTTCGCCTTTGGCCTGTTCAAGGCGGCGAAAGACACCGGTTATTTCCCGCCCGAGCTGATCCAGACCTTCGATCCGGTGGTGAATGAGGAAGCCCGCCATATATTGTTCTTTGTGAACTGGGTCGCCTGGCATCGACGCAACATGCCGTTTTGGCGCCGGCCCTATTTTGAACTGAAGGTGCTCGCGGTCTGGCTGTTCCTGATCTATGAGCGCATGGGCATCGCCTCGGACGTGTCCAACGGCGAGCAGGACAACAACTTCACCGTCACCGGCGCCGAGCAGCTGGGTTCGGACATCAATGTCGGCGAGCTGATCGCCATTTGCGTCGCCGAGAATGACCGCCGGCTGAAGCCCTATGACAACCGGCTCAAGCGTCCGCGCTTTGTGCCGTTCATGGCCCGCATGGCGTTGAAGTTCATCGGTCCGAAAAAGGTCAACGCATGAAAATCGGATCTCCGGAACATCGCGACACTTTCTGCAAGCAGTTCATGCAGACTTATACCGAGTTCGACCCGGACACCTTGCCCTGGCCGGACCTGGACGAGGCGGCATTGGCGCGCCTGAAATCGGTGCCTTTCTGGGAAGAGGTTTTCTACACCGAGCGCCGCGCCGGGGCGATCGTGGCGGAATTCGTCAAGACGGTGAAGGACCCGGTGATGAAGGAAGCCGTGGCGCTGCAGGGCTTCGAGGAAGCTCGCCACGCCAAGCTGATCCGGGTGATGATCCAGAAATACAATATCGACGCCGCCGAGCGTCCGCTGGAAGATGTCAGCGACAATGTCGAAACCCGCTTCAAGGATTTCGGTTTCGGCGAGTGCATGGATTCCTTCCTGGGCTTCGGCGTGTTCAAGATCGCCATGCAGTCCCAGTTCCTGCCCAAGGAGATGTTCCAGATTTTCGAAACCCTGATGTACGAGGAGACGCGCCATATCGTCTTCTTCGTCAACTGGATGGCCTACAACCAGGCGCAGAAGGGCGTGATCGCCCGCATGCTGCTGCCGCTGACCGACTTTCGCTATTACATGCGCGCTCTGGGCCGCATGGTCGGCACCGCCAAGCGCGGCAAGGATCTGAACGACGGCAAGGAATTTTCCGCCACCCAGGCATCCGTGTTCCTGGACGGCTTCACTTTCCGCCGCTTCCTGGAAGACTGTTATTCGGAAAATCGCCGCCGCATGGGCGTGTTCGAGCCCGAATTGCTGCGCCCCAGCTTCCTGCCGCAACTGGCAGAAACCGCGCTGGGCGCCATGCGGCTGTGGAGCTTCCGCGCCAAGCCGCTGCCTGCGTAAATGAAGTGGGCACCAAAGCTCGGGGTCGCTGTCGCGCTGCTGGCCGGCGTCATCGCGGCCGTCTATCTGGTGTGGTCCATCGGCTTTGACGCGGTGTTCGCGGCCGTGGCGCGCGCCGGGTTCGGCGGGCTGGCGGTGCTGTGCCTGTTTGCGCTGCTGGTGTTCGTCAGCTTGGCCTTTGCCTGGTCTTTTCTGTTGCCGGCGTCTGAACGCCGGCCGCTGCGCGATTTCTATCTCGCCCGGCTGGTGCGTGATTCCATTGCCGAGATTTCGCCCTTCTCGCCGGTGGGTGGCATGGTAGCCGCCGCGCGGCTGATGGTGTTGAAGGGCATGAGTCCCGCCTTCGCGGCGGCCTCTGTCGCCGGCGACGCCACCACCGAGGCGATGGCGCAGGTCGTGTTCCTGGCCTTCGGCCTGGGGCTGGGCATCACCCAGTTCCGGCACCTCGAAGGGTCCGGCCCTGTCACCGAGGGCATGCTGGCAGTGCTGCTGCTGGCCGTTCCGGCCATCGCGCTGCTGATTTTCCTGCAGAAGAAAGGCGCCGGTTTTGCCGAGCGCCTGGCCGCGCGCTTCTTCCCCGCGGTGCGTGAAGGCGTTTCCTTCCGCGCCGCCATCGAGGAATTGTATCACTCCAGGAGTCGTCTAGCGGTTTCTGCGGCGCTGCATCTGCTGGCCTGGATCGGGGCGGGGGTGGGGACCTTCATTTCCTTCCGCCTGGTCGGCGGCCAGATCGGTTTTCTGAACGCCATCGCGCTGGAAGCCTTGCTGTGCACCTTGCGCAGCATCGCAGCCCCTGTGCCGGCCGCCATCGGCGTACAGGAATGGGGCTATGCCATGCTGGCGCCGCTGTTCGGCCTGCCGGCTGAGATGGGCGTGGCGGTGTCGCTGCTCAAGCGGGCGCGCGAGATTGTGCTGGGGGTTCCGGCTTTGCTGTATTGGCAAAGCATCGAGGGCCGGAAAGCGTTCGCCAATGTCTGACATCGCACTTGTCACCGGGGCATCCGGGTTCGTTGGCTCCGCGGTGGCGCGGGCGCTGGTGGCGCGCGGCCTGCATGTGCGGGTGTTGATGCGGCCCACCGCCAACCGGCTGAACATCGCCAAGCTGCATTGCGATCCGGTGGTCGGCGACATGCGCGATGAAGAGTCCATGCGGGCCGCGCTGAAAGGCGCCCGCTACCTGTTCCATGTCGCGGCCGATTATCGCCTGTGGGCCCGCAATCCGCGCGAGATCGAGCACAACAATTTCCAGGGCGCCAAGGCGACCATGGGGGCGGCGCTGCGGACGGGGGTGGAGCGGGTGGTCTATACTTCCTCCGTAGCGGCCCTGAAGCCGGGCGACACGGCGGTGGACGAAAGCTCCCGCCACACGCCGCAAAGCGTGATCGGCGCCTATAAGCGCTCCAAGCTGTTGGCCGAACGCGAAGTCGAACGGCTTGTGCGGGAGGAGGGGCTTCCTGGCGTGATTGTCGCGCCATCGACTCCGATAGGCCCGCGCGACGTCAAGCCCACCCCGACGGGCCGCGTCATCGTCGAAGCCGCCACCGGCCGCATGCCGGCCTTTGTCGATACCGGGCTCAACCTGGTGCATGTCGATGACGTGGCGAACGGACATCTCCTGGCGCTGGACAAGGGCAAGATCGGCGAAAACTACATCCTGGGCGGCACCGATGTGGCGCTGGAAACCATGCTCGGCGACATCGCCTTCCTGTCGGGGCGCAAAGCGCCGACCATAAAAATACCGCGCGCACCCCTGTTTCCGCTGGCCTGGGGCGCTGAAGCGCTCGCCCGCATCACCGGCAAGGAACCCTTCCTCACCGCCGATGCCCTGCGCATGTCGCGCTATCGCATGTTCTTCAGCTCGGAAAAGGCGCGCCGCGATCTCGGGTATACCGCGCGGCCCTACAAGGAAGGTCTGAAGGACGCGCTAAGCTGGTTCCGCGAGAACGGATATCTCTCATGAGGTATTCGGCATGATCGCGGGCATCCTGTTCGGCTTCCTGCCGCTGGCGATCTGGCTCTATCTCCTGCTGTTCCACAACGGCTTCTGGCTGCTGCGCGAGCGCGACACGGCCCCGCTTGCCGAACCGCAGGCCTGGCCGCCGGTGGTGGCGGTGGTGCCCGCCCGCGACGAGGCGGACGTGATCGGGCACAGCATCGGCAGCCTCATCGCCCAGGACTATCCCGGCACCTTCCGCATCGTGCTGGTGGACGACCAGTCCGGCGACGGCACCGGCGCATTGGCGCGGGCGCTGAATTCCGAGCGTCTGACGGTGGTGACGGGCGCGGCGCGACCCTCCGGCTGGACCGGCAAGCTGTGGGCGATGAAGCAGGGCAGCGATTATGCTGCCGCCAACTTGTTTAAGAATGAAGGGGGGCCGGAATTCCTCTGGTTCACCGATGCCGATATCGCCCATTCTCCCGACAATCTGCGCCATCTGGTGGCGCGGGCGCAGGATGGCAACAAGGTGCTGGTGTCGCTGATGGCGCGGCTGTCCTGCAAGTCGGCGGCCGAGCATTTCCTGATCCCTGCCTTCGTATTTTTCTTCGATATGCTGTTTCCCTTCGGCGCAGTGAACAACCGCGCGAGTACCGTGGCGGCGGCGGCCGGCGGCTGCATGCTGGCGCGCCGCACGGCGCTGGAAAAAGCCGGCGGCATCGAGGCCATCCGCCACAACATCATCGATGACTGCGCCCTGGGCCGGGCCATGAAGGCCCGCGGCCCCATCTGGCTGGGCCTCACCGATCGCGCCGTATCTTTGCGGCCCTATCCCCATATCGCCGATATCCGCCACATGGTGACGCGCAGCGCCTATGCTCAGCTGGGCTATTCGCCGCTGGTGCTGGCGGCAACCCTCCTAGGCCTGGCGCTGGTTTACCTGGCGCCGGTCATGACGGCGCTGTTCGCCTGGGGGCCTTCGCAGTTGGCCGGCTGGCTGGCCTGGATGATCATGGCGCTGATGTACCAGCCCATGCTGCGCTTCTACCGCCTGTCGCCCTTGTGGGGCCTGGCGCTGCCGTTGATCGGCATTTTCTATGCCGCCTTCACGGTGGAATCGGCCATCCAGCACTGGTCGGGCCGGGGTGGGACGTGGAAGGGCCGGGCGCAAGCCGATGCTGGAGGGCAGGCATGAGCAGTGTCGCCGAACTCCAGTCTGGCAAGGGCCACAAGGACGAGAATTTTCCCGTCGCCTCGATCCTGATCGCGCCCAAGCACCGTCCGCCGGTGATGGCCTTCTACAATTTCGTGCGCGCCGCGGATGACGTGGCCGATCATGTCACCGCCGCGCCGGACGAGAAGCTGGCGCTTCTGGAACAGATGCGCGCCAGCCTGGTGGGCGAGAGCGATGCCGTGCCGGAAGGCGTCACGCTGCGCGAGATTCAAAAAGAGCGTGGCCTGTCGCCGGCGCATGCGCTGGATTTGCTGGAAGCCTTCCGCCGCGACTGCACCAAGCTGCGCTACCGCGATTGGGATGACCTGATCGATTACTGCCGCTACAGCGCCATGCCGGTCGGCCGCTTTGTGCTGGATGTGCATGGCGAAAGCCCAAAGCTGTGGCCCGCCAACGACGCCCTGTGCGCCGCGCTGCAGGTGATCAACCATCTGCAGGATTGCGCCAAGGATTATCGCGAGCTTACCCGCGTCTATATCCCCGAGCCGCTGCTGGCCGGGATCGGGGTGGAGGCGCTGGGCCAGAATAAAGCCAATCCGGCGCTGACGGCGGTGATTGCCGGCCTGGCGCGAAAGAATGCCGGCCTGCTGGAGACTTCGCGGCTCTTTGCCCGTGGGATAAAAGACGGCCGGCTTGCGCTGGAAGTCGATCTCATCCAGACCTTGGCCGACGATTTGAACACCATGCTGATGAACCGCGATCCGCTGTCGCAAGCCGTGCATCATTCCAGGATGGATGTGGCCGCCCTGTTCCTGAAACGCTTTCCCGCCTTCGCGCTGATGCGCCTGAGACGCCCCAAATGACCAATGCAGAGAATATCGGCGCCCCCGCCGCCAAGGCCGTGCACAAGAAGGCCAAGAGCAGCTCTTTCTATCTCGCCATGCGGCTGATGCCGGTGGAAGAGCGCGACGCCATGTTCGCCATCTATGCCTTTTGCCGCAAGGTGGACGACATTGCCGATGACGGCGTCGGCACGCGCGCCGAACGCCATGAAAAGCTGAACCAATGGCGCGCCGACCTGCGCGGCCTGTATGCCGGGACGATCGCGCCGCAAGTGCGGTTTCTCGCCCCCGCCATCGCCAGATACGGCCTGCGGCTCCAGGATTTCCTGGCGGTGCTGGACGGCATGGACATGGACGTGACCGAGGATATCGTCGCGCCGGATATTGCCGCCCTGGACCTGTATTGCGACCGGGTGGCCAGCGCGGTGGGGCGTTTGTCCATCAAGATATTCGGCATGGACGAGGGCCCCGGCTTCCAACTGGCGCATCACCTGGGCCGTGCGCTGCAGCTCACCAATATCCTGCGCGACATCGACGAGGATGCCGCCATCGGCCGGCTTTACCTGCCGCGGGAATATCTGCAGGAAATGGATTGCTGCCGCTCGCTGGATGTCAGCGCCATCGTCAACAAGCCACAAATCGACGCGGTCTGCCGCAAGGTCGCCAAGCTGGCGCATCATCATTATGACGAAGCGCAAGCCATCCTGTCGGCGCGGCCCAAGGGGCGCATCAAGACGCCGCGCCTGATGGGCGCGGTCTATTCGGAAATCCTGCGCGCCAGCGAAGCACAGGGTTTTGCCGCGCCCCGCCATCGCGTGTCGTTGCGCAAGTCGCGGCTGATGTCGCTGGTGTTGCGCCAGGGACTCTTTTCATGAAGAGCCTGTTGGGATGACGGGAAAAGCTTATGTGATAGGCGCCGGGCTGGCCGGCCTGTCGGCGGCTACTGTGCTGGCGTCGCGCGGCGCGTCCGTCACGGTGATCGAGACGGCGCCGCAGGCGGGCGGGCGCTGCCGCTCCTATTTCGATCCGGCCTTTGACGGCGTGATCGACAATGGCAATCACCTTGTGCTGTCGGGCAATCGTGCCGTGCATGCCTATCTGGCGCGCATTGCGGCCAAGGATGCGCTGGCGGGGCCGCCGCGTGCCGAATTTGCCTTTGTGGATTTTGCCGATGGTCATCGCTGGACCTTGCGGCCCAATGAAGGCAGCGTGCCCTACTGGATTGCGCGCCCGGACCGCCGGGTGCCCGGCAGCAACGCTCGTGATTACACCCAATATGCGCCGTTGCTGTGGGCGGACAAGAAAAAGAGCATTGCCGACATCGTCAAGGATCGCGGCCCCTTGTGGCGGCGGCTGATGCATCCCTTCCTGCTGGCGGCGTTGAACACAGAACCGGAGGAGTCCTCTGCCGCGTTGGCGGGTGCGGTGCTGCGCGAGACCCTGGCCAAGGGCGGCCGCTATTACCGCCCGCGCATTGCCCATCCCACTTTGGCGGCGGCCTTCATCGACCCCGCGCTGGCCTATTTGCAAAAGCACGGCGCGAGCGTGCAGCTGGGCACTCGCCTGCGCGGCATCACACTGGGCCGGCGCACCGCCCTGGCGCTGGACCTGGGCGAGGCGGCGGTGCCGCTGACGCGGAACGATGCGGTGGTGCTGGCGGTGCCGCCCTGGGTGGCCAAGGACCTCATTCCCACCTTGACCGCGCCCGATGATTTTCGCGCCATCGTCAATGCGCATTTCAAGATGCCGGGTCCTGCGGGCGCGTCCCCCATGCTCGGCGTGATCGGCGGCACCGCCGAATGGATTTTCACCTTTCCCGACCGCATCTCGGTGACGGTGTCGGGCGCGGACGCGATTGTGGATGAGGACCGCGAGGCGCTGGCCACCCGCATCTGGGGCGATGTCGCCAAAGCCTTGGATATCACGGCGCCCATGCCAGTGTGGCAGATCGTCAAGGAAAAGCGCGCCACCTTCGCCGCCACCCCGGCCCAGGATGCCCGCCGGCCGGAGGCCAGGACCGGCTGGCCCAACCTGTTCCTGGCCGGCGATTGGACCCAAACCGGGCTGCCCGCCACCATCGAGGGCGCCCTGCAATCCGGGGAAAGTGCGGCGGCTTTGGCCTGCCGCCATCTGTCTTTATAGTACCGTCATGAACCAGCTGAACCCCGGCGACTTCGTGGAGGTGGAAGGCGCGATCGGCGCCGCCACGTATGCGATCCTGGCGCAGCAGAGGCCGGACGGGCACTGGGTCTATGAGCTGGAGGCCGATGCCACCATCCCGGCGGAGTATGTGCTGCTGGTGCACTACCTGGCGGAAGCGCCCAACCTGGAGCTGGAGCGCAAGATCGGCGTCTATTTGCGCCGCATCCAGGGCGCGCATGGCGGCTGGCCGCTGTATCACGAAGGCGCCTTCGACATCTCCGCGACGGTGAAGGCCTATTTCGCCCTCAAGATGATCGGCGATGACATTAACGCCCCGCACATGGCGCGGGCGCGCGAGGCGCTGCATGCCCGCGGCGGCGCCATCAAGGCCAATGTCTTCACCCGCATCCTCCTGGCGCTGTACGGGCAATGTTCCTGGAACGATGTGCCGACGGTGCCGCCGGAGTTGATCCTGCTGCCGCGCTGGTTTCCGGTGCACCTGTCCAAGATGAGCTACTGGGCGCGCACCGTGATCGTGCCGCTGCTGGTGCTGTGCGCGAAACAGCCGCTAGCGAAGAATCTGCGCGGCATTCATATCGACGAATTGTTTGTGCCCGGTGTGCCCGCCGCCAGCCCGCGCGCGCCACACCAGAGCGCCGGCTGGTCGGCCTTCTTCGGCGCGCTGGACCGGGTGTTGAAGACAGTGCCTTGGCCCAAGGATTCGCGCGACAAGGCGATCGAAAAGTGCCGCGAATGGACGCGCCTGCGGCTGAACGGCGAAGACGGGTTGGGTGCGATCTATCCCGCCATGGCCAACAGCGTGATGATGTACGACGTGCTGGGTTATCCGCCGGAGCACCCGGATCGCGCCATCGCCCGCAAGTCGGTCGAAAACCTCCTGGTCATCAAGGAACACGAAGCCTATTGCCAGCCCTGCGTTTCGCCGGTGTGGGATACCGCGCTGGTGGCGCATGCCCTGTTGGAAACCAAGGACGCGGCGGCGGAAGCGGCGGTGGCGCGTGGCCTGGAATGGCTGAAGCCGTTGCAGGTGCTGGATGTCAAAGGCGACTGGGCCGGGGAAAAGCCCGATGTGCGCCCCGGCGGCTGGGCCTTCCAGTATCGCAACGATCATTACCCCGACCTGGACGACACTGCCGTGGTGGTGATGGCGATGGACCGCGCCGCACAGCGCGGCGAATACAAAGAAGCCATCGCGCGCGGCGCCGAATGGGTGGAAGGCCTGCAGAGCCGGGACGGCGGCTGGGGCGCCTTCGATGCCGACAATTCCTATTACTACCTGAACAACATTCCCTTCGCCGATCACGGCGCGCTGCTGGACCCGCCCACCGAAGACGTGTCGGGGCGCTGCGTCGGCATGCTGGCGCAACTGGGCGCGAAGACGGACGATCCGCGCCTGAAGGCCGGCATCGATTATCTGATCAAGACCCAGCGCGGTGATGGTTCCTGGTGGGGCCGCTGGGGCGTCAATTACATCTATGGCACCTGGTCGGCGCTGGCGGGGCTGAACGGCGCAGGGCTCGGCCCCGATCACGCAACAATGAAAAAGGGCGCCGACTGGCTGCTCGCCATCCAAAATCCGGACGGCGGTTGGGGCGAGAATTGCGACAGCTACAAGCTGGATTACAAAGGCTATGAGGCCGCGCCCTCGACCGCGTCACAGACAGCCTGGGCGTTGCTGGGCCTGATGGCGGCGGGCGCTGTGGATCATCCGGCGGTGGCGCGCGGCGTCAATTACCTGAAGGCGACGCAGGAAGGCGATGGTCTGTGGAGCCAGCCGCACTACACCGGCGGCGGTTTCCCGCGGGTGTTCTACCTGAACTATCACGGTTATCCGAAATTCTTCCCGCTCTGGGCCCTGGCGCGCTACCGCAATCTCAAGACAGGCAATAGCCGCCGAGTTGAGTACGGGTTGTGACCAGCACTACCTGTCATCCCCGGCGAACGCCGCGCATTGCGCGGCGTGAGGGAAGGGGACCCAGGTGGGAGAAACCTATCGGTGTTGGACGCCTGAGTTCCCTTCCCCTCGCGAAGCTATCGCTTCGCTCGGCCGGGAATGACAGTTTGGGTCGGCGGCAATGACCGTCCTCGCCGTCACGGGCCTCACCAAGGAAGCTGGTATCGTCGGCGTGGCCGGGGTGATCGCCGTAGCAGGTGGTGGCGACTCGGTTGGCTTGGCGGCCAAGCTCAATGCCCTGCATGGCGATATCAGCGGCGTGATTTCCATCGGGTTGGCCGGCGCGCTGTCACCGCACCTGAAGGTGGGCGACGTACTGATCGCCGACCAGATCATCACCGGCGCGGAAAGCTGGGACTGCCATGAAGGCTGGCGGGTGCGGCTGATGTCGCGCCTGGCCCATGCCCATCAGGGCCAATTGTTCGGCAGCGACGTGATCATCGAGAATGCGCAAACCAAGTCCGGTCTTTATGACGCCACCGGCGCGCTGGCGGTGGACATGGAATCCCAGGTCGCGGCGCGCTTCGCCACCCTGCGAAATGTCCCACTGGCGGGGCTTCGGGTGATCTCGGATGATGCCAGCCATGTGCTGCCGCCGGCGGCCATGGTGGCGATGAAGCCGGACGGCGGCATCGCCATTGACCGTGTGCTGGGCTCGCTTCTGAGAAGGCCGTTGCAAGTACCGGCGCTGATCCGCACGGCACGCGCCTCCAACAAGGCGTTCGCGGAACTACTCCGCTGCCGCGATCTCTGTGGTGTTGGAATTGCCGGCCTTGATCTGTGACATCTTGTGCTCGACATGACGCGAGAAGGTGAATTCGGCCGGCCGCTGGTTTGACAGGTCGATTTCCGGCGCCATCGGGCCGTCGGTCTTGATGCCCTTCATCAGGATCGGCAGCATCTTGAGCGGGTGCTTGATCGCGTCGGTGGCGGCGGTGCCTTCGAAGCCGCAATGCACCATGCAGTTGGCGCATTTCTCATACTTGCCGACGCCGTATTTTTCCCAATCCGTGCCTTCCATCAGTTCGGTGAAGGTCGCGGCATAGCCTTCGCCCAGCAGGTAGCAGGGCTTCTGCCAGCCGAACACGGTCAGCAGCGGCATCGACCAGGGGGTGCATTCATAAGTCTGGTTGCCGGCCAGGAAATCCATGAACAGCGAGGAATTGGTGAATTCCCAGTTCTTGCCGCCATTGCCGCGACTCAGAATGTCGCGGAACATCTTCTTGGTGCGCTCGCGATTGAGGAAGTGCTGCTGGTCGGGCGCGCGCTCATAGGCATAGCCCGGCGACACGGTCATGCCGTCCACGCCCATCGCCATCATCTCATCGAAGAATTTTGCGGTGCGTTCCGGGTCGGTGCCGTCGAACAGGGTACAGTTAATCTGGGTGCGGAAGCCCTTGGACTTGGCCAGCTTGATGGCGGCGATGGCGCGGTCATAGGTGCCGTCCTGGCAGACCGACTTGTCGTGCATGCCCTTGTCGCCGTCCAGATGGATGGACCAGGTGAAATTCGGGTGCGGCTTGTACTGGTCGATCTTCTTGGCCAGCAGCAGCGCGTTGGTGCACAGGATGACGAACTTGTCGCGCGCGATATAGCCTTCCACGATCCTGGCCATGTCGCGGTGAAGCAGGGGCTCGCCGCCGGCGATGGAGACGGCGGGGGCGCCGCAATCGTCGATCGCCTGCATGCACTGCTCATAGGACATGCGCTGGTTCAGGATCTCATCGGGATAATCGATCTTGCCGCAGCCGGCGCAGGCCAGGTTGCAGCGGAACAGCGGCTCCAGCATCAGCACCAGCGGGTATTTCTTGCCCGACAGCTGCTTCTTGACGACATAGGCGCCGATCTTGGCGGCCTGGCGAAACGGAAGTCCCATGGCTTAAGCCCTCAACTCGGCGGGAAGACGGAACTCGATATGTTCCTTCTTGCCGTCCATCTGTTCCACTTCCACGTCTTCGATCTCGCCCAGGGCTTCGATCACATGGCGCACCAGTTCTTCGGGGGCGCTGGCGCCGGCGGTCAGGCCGACCACCTCCTTGCCACGCACCCATTCGGCCTGCAATTCGCTGCCGTCATTGATCAGGTAGGAGGGCACGCCCTCCTCGATGCCGATCTCGCGCAGCCGGTTGGAGTTGGAGCTGTTGGCCGCGCCCACCACCAGGATCACATCGGCGATCTTGGCCAGTTCCCGCACAGAGGTCTGGCGGTTCTGGGTGGCGTAGCAGATGTCGCTGGTTTCGGGGCCGACGATGTCGCGGAAGCGCTTCTTCAACGCGATAATGATGCCCTTGGTGTCGTCGATGGAAAGCGTGGTCTGGGTGATATAGGCGACCGGGGTTTCCGGCGGGATGGCCATGGTGGCGACATCGGCCTCGTTCTGCACCAGGGTCACCGGCGCGCCGACCTGGCCCATGGTTCCTTCGACTTCGGGGTGGCCGGCATGGCCGATCAGGATCAGGGTGCGGCCGTGGGCGACATAGCGCTTGCCCTGGTTGTGCACCTTGGAAACCAGCGGGCAGGTGGCGTCCAGCACCGGAAGTCCGCGGGCCGCGGCGGTCTTCACCACCGACTGGGGCACGCCATGGGCGCTGAACACGGTGACGGCGCCTTCGGGCACTTCATCCAGTTCCTCGACAAAGCGGGCGCCCTTGTTTTTGAGCGTGTCCACGACATGCTTGTTGTGCACGATCTCATGGCGGACATAGACGGGCTCGCCATACTTATCGAGCGCCTTTTCCACGATATCGATGGCGCGCACGACCCCGGCACAGAAGCCGCGCGGCTGGGCTAGAATGACTCGCATGTCAGTTCCTAATCCGGCTCCAAGAAGGACCTGGCCGCCCCTGGCCTAGGCCCCGCCCGGCGAAGGCCGGGCAAAGACTGGTGTGGCGCTGCAACATAGCCATTTTCGCCTTTCAGGATAGGGGGTGCAACCCCTTAGAAGGCATGGGTACAGCCATGCGGGCGGGGATGTGGTGAAATGGTACGGGAACCTGCCGCAAACCGGCTGGCAAGCCGGGCAGTTTCAAGGCTAAAAGCGGTCCAAACCCGGGGCTAAAATCGTGTCAGACAGCGTTATTCAGACCGCCAGAGCGGCTGTTCCCCAACTGGCCCCGGCCATTGCTGCCAGCGCCAGGCTGGTGGACGCCAGCCTGGACGCGGTCCTGCCCCAGCCCTCAGGGCGCCAGGCCCGGGTTCAGGAGGCCATGCGCTACGCCATCATGGCGGGGGGCAAGCGCTTAAGGCCCTTCCTGGTGCTGCACTCGTCCCGGCTGTTCGGGGTGGACGATTCGCGCTCCTTGCGGGTGGGGGCGGCGATCGAGGCGCTGCACACCTACAGCCTGGTGCACGACGATCTGCCCTGCATGGACGATGACGATCTGCGCCGCGGCCGTCCCACCACCCATATCGCCTTTGACGAGATGACGGCGGTGCTGGCGGGGGACGCGCTGCTGACCATCGCGTTCGAAATCCTGTCCGATGCCCGCACCCATCCCAGCGCCGATGTGCGCTGCGCGCTTATTGCCAGGCTCGCGGAAGCGTCGGGGCATAGCGGCATGATCGGCGGCCAGATCATCGACATGCTGGCCGATGCGAGTTTCGGCGTAGACGACGTGATCGACCTGCAGCGCCGCAAGACCGGCCAGCTGTTCGAATTCTCCTGCGAGGCGGGGCCCATTCTGGGACAGGCGGATCCGGCGGATCGCGCGCGCCTGAAGGCCTATGCCGAGGATGTGGGCGTGGTGTTCCAGATCACCGACGACCTGCTGGACGTGACCTCCACCGCCGAGAAAACCGGCAAGGCTGTGGGCAAGGACGCCGACATGGGCAAGCAGACCCTGGTTACGCTTCTGGGACTGGACGGGGCGCGGGTCGAGGCCGAGAAACGCGCCCGCCGCGCCGTGGACGCCCTGGGCCCCTATGCCGTCCGGGCGCCGGAATTGTCGGCCCTTCCGTTCTTCCTGCTCGACCGGGACGCCTGACGTTTTGCGACAGATTTTTGCTGGACGGCGACAGACGGGAAGGCCAAAAAAGGCCTGATTTTTGCGCGCCGTTCGGGTCCCGTTCAGCTTTCGCGCGTTAGACCGGTGTCAGAGGAGATTTTCATGAACCGCATTTTGAAGTCCGTTTCCCTGGGCCTGATGCTGGCCGCCACCCCCGCCTTGACCGCGCTTCCGATCCAGTCCGCCCAGGCCCAGTCTTCCCAAGACAAGTCCGCCGACCCATCGGTGGCACAGGTGCAAGGTTTCTATGATGTCCTGACCGCCTCGATGAAGGCGGGCGGCACGGCCAAGTCGCGCTATGACAAATTGAAGCCCGCCGTGGAAAAGGCCTTCGACCTTTCGGCCATGACCGCCACCGCCGTAGGCCCGAGCTGGGCCAGCCTGTCCGACGCCGACAAGAAGGCGCTGACCGATGCCTTCAGCCGCATGACCATCGCCAATTATGCCAAGAGCTTTGATTCCTACAGCGGCGAGAAATTCATCGTCGAGCCGGCTTCGGTGACGCGCGGCAGCGACCATTTCGTCAAGAGCACGATGAAGAGCTCCAGCGACACCATCGCCTTCAATTACCGCCTGCATCAGGTGGGTTCGGACTGGAAGGTCACCGACGTCTATCTGGCCGGAAACATCAGCCAGATGGCGCAGAAGCGTTCCGACTTCGCCGCGACGCTCGCCTCGGGTGGTGCTTCCGGTTTGGCAAAGCGTATTAACGCTTTGACCGACCAGATGCTGGGGTGAGGCGCGTCCCGCGTAGCGGGTGAGCAGGTCCAGTGGACCTGCGAAAGCGCCGAACGCCGCAGCGGCGCGCGACCAAGCGCTTCGCGAGGCCGGGACGAATTCCAGAGGCCCACTTCCTGCCTGTGCATAGTTGAAACCGATCCGGTTGAGCCACTGCCGCGCCGCTTCGCGGCTTGGCGTTCGTTCGCAGGGGTGAACTTCCACTGGAAATTCACCTAATCCTGCTCACGGCGAAAGGTCCACGGGACCTTTCGCTAATCCGCCTCACACTTCCGGATCATTAAACTGCAACGAGTGTGTCGGCGCGCCCAGGAGCGCGGGCGACAGGAACAAGGTCGTCGCCAGCACCCAGCCCAGGGAAATCATCAACAGCTCGCCCATGCTGGCGGTGCCCGGATGAACGCTGAGCCACAGGGTGCCGAAGCCTGACGCGGTGGTGGCGGCGGAGAAGATCACCGCGCGGGTGAGGCTGGAGGCCAGGAAGCAGCGCTGGCCATGGCGCCAGGCCACCACGAAATAGATGTTGAAGGCGACGCCGATGCCCAGCAGCAAGGGCAGGGCGATGACATTGGCGAAATTCAGCCGCAGCCCCAGCACCACGCAGGTCGCCAAGGTGAGCAAGCCCGACAGCACCAGCGGCGCCAAGGTCATCAGCACATCGTGGACGCTGCGCAATACCAGCACCAACAGCAGGATGATGACGATGAAGGACAGCACGCCGGCCTCGGCGAAGGCGCCCACGATGGTCTTGCCGGATTCGCGGATGGAGATGGGCGCGCCGGTGGCCTGGGGCGCCACGCTCAGCACCTGGTCGGAAAAGGCCGACAAAGCGGCGGGATCGTTGCTGTTGTTCTTGGGGAAGACCTGGATGCGAGCCGTGCCGTCGGCCGCGACCCAGCCGGCGCGGAAATCGGCGGGGATGGTCTGGACCGTCACCGGGGCGGCCTTCAGGGAATCCGATACCTGCTTCAGCATGGTCTTGAGGCTCGGCACGATGGCTTCATGCGCCCGGTCGATGGCGGGCTTGCCCGCGCCTACCACCGCGTCCAGCGCATCGGCCAGGCGGCGGGCATCGCGCGCCGGCTTGTCCTGACCGTTGCCGGCCGCTGCGCGCAGCTTCCCGGCCGTGGCCTTGAAAGCGGCGATGCGCTCGGCATCGCTCGGCGCCGGCAACACTTCAAAGGGATTGAGCGTGGCGTCCAGCAGATTGTTGGCATCGGCGATCAGCGCCAGTTTTTCTGTCTGCTGCTCCGGCACAAAGCTGAACAGGGTCAGGGTCTCGCCCACCAGCGGTTCCTGGCGGATACGGGCGGCGACGGATTCGGCGTCGTTCAACGACAAGGCCGGCACATCGATGGTATTGGGCGAGGTCAGGGGATTCTTCATCAGGTCGAACAGGGTGGACACCGATTCCACCTTGGGACTGCGCAAATCCAGGGGATTGGAATCGAACTGCACAAAGGCCATCAGCCCCATCGACACGACACCGGCGCCGGCCGCGATGCGCAACACATTGCGGCGATGCCTGGTCATAAAGTCGTCCAGGCGGCCAAGGCTCTTGAAGCCGACATCCTCGTCTTCGCCCGGCGGATTGAGTAGCATCAGCATCGCTGGCAGCATGGTGATGGACAGCAGGAAGGCCACGATCATGCCGATGCCGGCGACCTTTCCGAGCTCGGCGACGCCGGTGTAGGTGGTGGGCAGGAAGGAAAAGAAGCCGGCGGCGGTGGCGGCGGCGGCCAGCGCCAGGGGCACGCCCACGCCGCGTCCCGTGGCGGCCAGCGCCCGCATCAGGTTTTCGTCGCGGTGGCGTTCGCTGCGATAGCGCACCGAGAACTGGATGCCGAAATCGACACCCAGGCCGACAAAAAGCGCGATGAAGGCGATGGAGATGATGTTGAACACGCCGACCGCCTTCAAGCCCAGGCCCATGGTGATGGCCAGGCCCACGAACAATGTGACCAGAATGGCGAAGATGATGCGGAAGCTGCGCAGCGCCAGCCACAGGGTCAGCAGCACACCGCCCATCATCGCCCCGATCATCAGGCCGGCACGGTCGGTCAGGGTGGCAAATTCCTCGTCTGACAGCGGCACCGGCCCGGTCAGGCGCAGGCCCACGCCATGTTCGGGGGTGATGCCCAGCGCGCGGGCCTCGGCACGAATGCGGTCATTGGCTTCCAGGCCCGGCTCCAGCGCGTTGAAGTCCAGCCGCGGCTTGACTTCGATGAAGCGGCGGATCTCTTCCGGCCGGGGCTTGGCGCCCGTGATCAGCGAGCGCCAGGACAGGAACTCGGTTCTGCCATGCGCGGCGGCGTCGAACACATCGGCGAAGCGCGCCATCGCGCCGTCGATGTCCGCCAGCTTGGCCTGGCCGGCGCCAACGCCCAGCAGCACCGTGTCCAGGTTGGTCATGATCCCGCGCAGCGAGGGATCGGCCGCAAGGCCCCCCAGAAAGGGCTGGGCCTTGATCAATTGCTGGGTCGTGTTCTGTACCTCCTTCAGCGACAGGAACAGCATGCCGTTCTGGTTGAAAAAGGGCCCGCCGCCCGGAGCCTGGACATGATTGAACAGATGCTTGTCGGCCACCAGCTTTTCGGTCAGGCGCGCGGTGGCGGATTCCGCCAGCTCCGGCGTGGCGCCGTCAATGACCACCACCGTCTGATTGGTCTGTTGCGGGAAAGCGGCGTCGAACCGCGCCTGGCGCATGCGCCAGCCCACCTTGGCATCGATCAGCTGTTCGCTGTCGGTGTTCATGGCGAAATTCTGCGTCGTGTACCAGGCCGTGCCGCCCGCCAGAACCAGGCAGACGGTGATCACGGCCCAGGGCCAGCGGCAGCAAAAAGCGACAATGCGCTCCACGATTGTCATGCCCGGTTTAGAGCATTTTCCGCGGACCGGTTAAAGCCGGGCTTTTCTTGTGGTCTTGGCGTCGGCACGGGCATGGCTTAAACAATGGACGACCGGAGAACCCGCCATGAGCCATCCTGAACTGCTGCGCCTGCGAGACAGTATCGACAATATCGACGCGGCGCTGATTCATCTGTTGGCGGAGCGTTTCAAGTGCACCCAGGCGGTGGGCGAGTTCAAGGCGACCCACAGCCTGCCGCCGGCCGATCCGGCGCGCGAGGCCGCCCAGATCGCGCGCCTGCGCAAGCTGGCCGAGGATGCCAAGCTCGACCCGGACTTTGCGGAGAAGTTCCTCGGCTTCATCGTCAAGGAAGTCATTCGCCATCACGAGGCTATTGCGAAGAGCCGGGCTTAAATCGAAGTCCGGTGCCTAGCGCCTCGTTTTATTTGATGACCCCCATCCGTCACAGCTCGGGTTTGCTCCGCAAACCTCGCTGCGACACCTTCCCCCTCTGACGGCTTCGCCGTGAGGGGGGAAGGAAGCTGTCGGATACTGATGGTCGCGCCGCGATGTGCGGCGCTCGAGATTCAAAACGCCAGGGGCTTGGCGTGTTTGACTTGCGGCAGCTTGGCGACGGCTTCCGCCACAGCGTCCGGCACCCGGCCATCCACTTCGATCAACGCGATGGCGTCCTGGCCCGGGGCGCTGCGGCCCAGGGTGAAGTTGGCGATATTGACCTTGGCATCGCCCAGGATGGTGCCCAGCTTGCCGATGAAACCCGGCTTGTCCTCATTGACGATATAGAGCATATGCGGCGCGAATTCCGCGTCCAGGCCGATGTCCTTGATCTGGATCAGGCGCGGGCGGCCGTCGGAGAAGACGGTGCCGGCGACGCGGCGGGTGGAGCCGTCGCTCATGCTCACCACTAGCTTGATATAGCCTTCATAGACGCCCTGCGCGTCACGGCGGGTCTCGCTCACCTTGATGCCGCGCTCCTTGGCGATCACCGGCGCATTGACCATGTTCACCTCCGACAACATCGGCTTGAGCATGCCCGCCAGTCCCGCCTGGGTGAGGGCGCGGGTGTTGAGCATGGAGGGCGTGCCTTCATAGACGATCTCGACCCCCGTCAGGCTGGAGCCGGTAAGCTGGCCCGCAAACGAGCCCAGCTTTTCCGCCAGTGAAATCCAGGGGCGCACCTTCTGCGCTTCGCTGGCCGAGATTGACGGCATGTTCAGGGCATTGGTGATGGCGCCGGTCAGCAGGTAATCGGAAATCTGCTCGGCTACCTGCAGGGCGACATTTTCCTGCGCTTCGGTGGTGGAGGCGCCCAGGTGCGGCGTGGCGACGATCTTCTCGTTGCCGAACAGGATATTCTCCTTGGCCGGTTCGACCTCGAACACGTCCAGCGCCGCGCCGGCGACATGGCCATTGTCGATGGCGGCCTTCAACGCGTTTTCATCGATCAGGCCACCGCGGGCGCAGTTTATGATGCGCACGCCCTTCTTGGTCCTGGCCAAGGCGTCGGCGGAGAGGATGTTCTTGGTCTCCGGCGTCATCGGCACATGCAGAGTAATAAAGTCGGCGCGGGCCAACAGGTCGTTCAGCTCCACCTTTTCGACGCCCAAGTCATTGGCGCGTTCCTGCGACAGATAGGGATCGAACGCGATAACGCGCATTTTCAGGCCCTTGGCGCGGTCCGCGACGATGCTGCCGATGTTGCCGGCGCCGATCAGGCCCAGCACCTTGCCGGTGATCTCCACGCCCATGAAGCGGTTCTTCTCCCACTTGCCGGCCTGGGTCGAGGCATTGGCGGCCGGCAGTTCGCGGGCCAGGGCCAGCATCAATGAGATGGCGTGTTCGGCGGTGGTGATGGAATTGCCGAAGGGGGTGTTCATCACGATCACGCCCGCGGCGGTGGCGGCGGGAATATCGACATTGTCGACGCCGATGCCGGCGCGGCCCACCACTTTCAGGTTCTTGGCGGCCTTCAGCACATCGGCGGTCAGCTTGGTGGCCGAACGGATGGCGATGCCGTCATACTGATCCACGATCTTGATCAGCTCTTCCTTGGAAAGGCCGGTCTTTACGTCTGCATCCACGCCGCGCTCCTTGAAGATGGCGACAGCGGCGGGGCTGAGCTTGTCGGCGATCAGGACCTTGGGCATGGGACGGTTCCTTTGGGAATCAGTTGAGGGACGAGGCGGCGGGCGCGCGCACAAAAAAAGGCGAGGCGTTCACAAGGACCTGGGTCAGGGCGATGGGATTGGCGCGGTCGACGCGGTGGAGGTCGAACACCATGCCGGGAACACCAGCCTGCGCGGCGTCCTCGATCGCCTTCATCAAGGACGGCCAGTCGCCGCCGGTGGCGGCATCCAGTTCGATACCGACCAGGGGATGGCGCTGGCTGACGTCTTCGGAAAAGCCGACCTTGATCATCCAGGCAGCGATGACGTCGGCCCGTTTGCTGAACACCGAGCTCAGGGTTTCGATCAGCGCCTCGGGAACTTCATCTTCCAAATTGTAGTGCGGAATGCCGGCGCCCAGACCGTCCAGCAGCCGCAGGATTTCACGCGCCGACAATTCCTTGCCGAATTCGGAGGCAGGATTCAGGATCACCGGCGCGCCGCGGGTGATGTCCAGCAAGTCGCGGCCCCGGATGCTGAGGTACTTGCTCTCCTGGTTCACGAATTCCTGCATGCGCGCCATGGAGGAGAAGACCGGCAGATACTGGGCGCCTTCCTTGACGCCGGTGACCAGGTTCAGCTTGCCGCCGGCCGACAAGGCAAATTCCTCCGAGGCGTTTTCCAGGCCTTCCGCCGTCCCGATCACCAGCAGGTCGCTTTCCAGCAGCAGGCGGTAGAAGTCGGGCGCGGCGGCGGGATTCTTCGCCGCCTCGATCAGCGCCCGTTCCAGTTCGTTTTCGGAAATCATGGGAAACTCCCGTTGTCAGGCTTGGACTTGCGCCCAGGCCCAGTCGAGCCAGGGCGTCAGGGCTTCGAGATCGCCTACGTCCACGGTGGCGCCGCACCAGATGCGCAGGCCCGGCGGCGCGGCGCGATAGCCGGCGATGTCCAGCGCCACGCCTTCCTTGTCCAGCAGGGAGCACATCTTCTTGATCAGGTCCTGCTTGGCCTCGTCGCCCAAGGCGGCGAAGGCGGGATCGGTGACGGCGATGCAGACGCTAGTGTTGGAACGGATGGCGCTGTCCGCCGCCAGGAAGCCGGCCCAGTTCGATGCAGCGACCCACTTTTCCAGCGCGGCCAGATTGCCGTTGGAACGGCCGATCAGTGCCTTCAACCCGCCCAGGCCCTCGGCCCAGGTGAGGGCGTCGAGATAATCTTCCACCGCCACCATGGACGGCGTGTTGATGGTCTCGCCTTCAAAGATGCCGTCCACGATCTTGCCGCCTTTGGTCATGCGGAAGATTTTCGGCAGCGGCCAAGGCGGGGTGTAGGATTCCAGCCGCGCCACGGCGCGGGGCGACAGAATCAGGACGCCGTGCGCGGCTTCACCGCCCAAGACCTTCTGCCAGCTGAAGGTGGTGACATCGAGTTTGTCCCAGGGCAGGTCCATGGCGAAGGCGGCGCTGGTGGCGTCGCAGATGGTCAGGCCTTCGCGGCCGGCGGGAATCCAGTCGCCGTTCGGTACTTTCACGCCGCTGGTGGTGCCGTTCCACACGAACACCGCGTCATGGCTGGGATCATACTGCTTGAGGTCGGGGAGCTCGCCATAAGCGGCCTTGAACACCCGCGCATCCTTCAGCTTGAGCTGCTTGACGGTGTCGGTGACCCAGTCCTCGGAGAAACTTTCCCAGGCGAACAGATCCACCGGGCGGGGCCCTAGCAGCGACCACAGCGCCATTTCCACGGCGCCGGTGTCGGAGGCCGGCACGATGCCGAGGCGATAATCGGCCGGCACGCCGAGCAGCTTTTTGGTCCGCTCAATGGCGTCCTTCAGCTTGGCTTTACCGGGTTTGGAGCGGTGGGAGCGTCCCACCAGCGCGCCCTTGAGGGCTTCGGGGGTCCAGCCGGGGCGCTTGGCGCAGGGACCGGAGGAAAAAAAAGGCCGTGCGGGACGCACAGCCGGAATAACCAAGTCAGTCATCGCGGTTCATTCCTTCCAGAATGATAGCACCTCGTTGGGGAGGTGTGGCCCGCCGCCGATATAGGCGCGGGGCTCAGCTGCGTCAACGCAAAGATTGATGAAAAGCCCGAAGGGAACGGTGCGGCCTGTCAATGCGTTCAACAAAAGTCAAAAAATGTCAGGAACTTCCATGGCTTCCGCAACGCCCGAAAATCCCGCCACGCCGCGCAAGACCCCGCCCGCGCTCAACCTGCCACTGGACCAGCTGGCCTTCATCATTGTCAAGGCGCGCGAATATGACGTGAAGGAAGAAGATACCGATCCCGATGAGGGTTCCAACGCCACCGATGACGGCCAGACCGATGTGTTGACCGACACGGCGGACGATCCGGTGCGCGAGGAATTGCTGGGCGCGATTCGCGGGTTGAATGACGACGAGCGCATCAAGCTGGTGGCGCTGGCCTGGCTGGGCCGCGGCACCTATGACATCGATGAATGGAAGGAAGCGGTCGCCACCGCAAAGACCGAACACTCCCGCCGCACCGCAGAATACCTGCTCAACCTGCCGCTGTTGGGCGATTACCTGGAAGACGGGTTGGCGATGTTCGACGAAGGCATTGTCGATGATTCCGACACACGCGAAGGCGTCGACGGCGAAAACGAGCCGCTGGGCAATATGAAAGACAAGCCTGCGCGCCAGTAGTTCCTATTGTCATGGCCCGTCGCTACGCTGTTGCTAGCGACTGTCCGGGCCATCCATTTTGTTTCAAACAAATTGGATCACCCGCATACGCGGGCGATGACGGTTATTTTTAAATCTCGATTTCGCCCGTCAGATACAGCGCGCATTCGCCCTGGATAATGGTGCGGGCACCATCATCGGTGCAAAGAAGATCGCCGCCGCGCGGCGATGCTTGGCGCGCCTTCAACGTCTTCTTGCCCAGCCGCCTGGCCCAGAAGGGCGTCAAGGCGCAATGCGCAGACCCGGTCACCGGGTCTTCCGGCACGCCGTAATAGGGCGCAAAAAAGCGCGAGACCATGTCATAGGGGTTGCCGCCGCCGGCGGCGGTGGCCAGCACCGAACCCGCACCCACCTGCATCGCTACGTCCTGCAAGGTCGCACCGAGCTTCAGCGCCTTGACCTGATCCGGCGTCTCCCACACCGCGATCAACGCTTTCGCGCCGGCGCCGCCTTTGGCGCTGACATGCAATTCCTTTGGCGGCGTGCCACCCAAAGCCCTGCCCAATGCTTCGGCGAAACCGGCGGGCGGCGCAAAGGGCTCGGAATCGGCAGATGGTAACGACATGACGTTGCCACCATCGGTGCGCGTCACCATCAGTTCGCCCGAACGGGTGGCGAAGCGCACTTCGTTCAACGCTGGCTCGATGTTGTTGAACAGCGTCCAGGCGCTGGCCAGCGTGGCATGGCCGCACAAATCCACTTCCCGGTCGGGCGCGAACCAGCGCAGGTCATAACGCCCCGTACCGGTCTTCACGAAGAAAGCGGTTTCCGCGACATTGTTCTCGGCCGCGATGGCCTGCATTAGCCCCGTATCCAGCCAGCTTTCCAGCGGCACGATGGCCGCCGGATTGCCTTCCAGCGCTTTGCTGGCGAACGCGTCAACCTGCCAAATCTTGAGCTTCATGGCTTTCCCTTCAATTCAGGGCAAAAGCCTAGCGCGCCCGCAAATACGCGGAAACGCCATCCCTGCATAATGGCTATGCCGGAGCGGGAAGGGCGGCGGTGTTCATCGCCGCCTTCATGCCGCGCTGGAGCTTTTCGAAGGCCCGCACCTCGATCTGGCGCACCCGCTCGCGGGAGACGCCGTATTTCTGCGACAGCTCTTCCAGGGTGGCGGGCTCGTCCTGCAGCCGGCGGGCCTGGATGATGTCGCGCTCGCGGTCCGTCAGGTCCTTCATGGCGCCGGTCAGCAGTGTGTGACGGTTGCCCATTTCTTCGCGCTCGGCCAGGCGAGTTTCCTGGTCGACGGTGTCATCCGCCAGCCAGTCCTGCCATTCGCTTTCGCCGTCCGAACGCAGCGGCGCATTCAGCGAGGCATCGCCGCCCGACAGGCGGCGGTTCATGTCCGTCACCTCGGTGGGCATGACGCCAAGCTGGTCGGACAGGGTGGCGACATGCTCAGGCGTGAGATCGCCTTCCTCGATGGCACCGATATTGTTCTTGGCCTTGCGCAGGTTGAAGAACAGCTTCTTCTGCGCCGCGGTGGTGCCCATCTTCACCATCGACCAGGAACGCAGCACATATTCCTGGATCGAAGCGCGGATCCACCACATGGCATAGGTGGCGAGACGGAAACCGCGGTCGGGCTCGAAGCGCTTGACCGCCTGCATCAACCCGACATTGCCTTCGGAGACGATTTCGGAAACCGGCAGGCCATAGCCGCGATAGCCCATGGCGATCTTGGCGACCAGGCGCAGATGACTGGTGACCAGGCGGCGCGCGGCCTCCGGGTCCTCATGTTCCTTCCAGCGCTTGGCGAACATGTATTCGTCTTCCGGCGTCAGCAGCGGAAATTTGCGGATCTCGGTGAGATACCGCGAAAGGCCGGCTTCGCCCGACAGGGCGGGAAGTCCACGACTACTCATAAAGTCCCCCTTCGTGCCGAGGCCAAAGTTCAGGTGAGAAATGACAACGCCTGAACGCCCCGACGGTTTAGGAAATAAGCCTGCTTACGGCTTATTCAATCCCCTGAGGGC
>JACCXK010000035.1 GCA_013697055.1 Alphaproteobacteria bacterium | reverse complement strand
AATGATGACCCCGCCATGGCGCACCACTGCGCTTGGTCCCATGCTGACCTTGCTGCCCAGCACCACCATCTGGCTTTGCCGGTCTTCCAGCTCAAAGCGTCCGTCACTGCGGGAGACCAGTTCCACTTCAAGTGTCAGCGGTCCTTGGTCCAGCCGGCTGCCCTTGCCGCCGATGGGTAATGTGATGCGCCCGCCAATGGGAACGGATTGCAGTGCCGCGACCGCCGCGGCATCGGCGATCACCATGCCCGAGCCCGCCACGTCATATTTGACCAGCGCCCGCAGCACATCGGTGCAGTCACCCGGCCCGCCGCCGCCAATATTGTCGGCCGGCTCCACCAGCAGCACCGGGCCCGATCTTGAGTTGGGCCCGCGCAGCACGAAGTTGCGCACCACTTCGTCCAGGTCATGTTCTTTCGGAATACCTTCCTCGCGTCGCGCCCACGCGATCTGTTCCAGTTCGCGCAGCGCCGCCTTGGCGGCTTCGTCATCGCCTTCGGTGATGATGCCGAAGGCGACGCCGGCATCGCGTATGTCGGAATAGGCATAGCCGCCCACCACATTGACCGCCAGCACGCCGGGAATGTCGCGCTCCATGCGCCGGGCGGCTTCCTCCAGCGCATGCATGGCGCCGTCGCGGGTGCCGGTGCCGGTGGGCGGCCACACAATGCGGGTCACCAGCACATGCTGGCGCGGCCGGATGCCGGTTTCCAGGCAGCGGGCCAACAGCTCGGTGGCACGACCTGCGCTTTCATAAGTGTCGTCATGCGGGCAGAGCTGGTAGCAGACCAGCCCGTCGGACAGCGCGCCCATCTCCTCAGTCAGGGTGGCGTGCAGGTCATAAACGCCGAAGATCGGCAGCGTTTCGGCGCCGGGAATGGCGCGGATGCGCTTCAACAGTTCGCCGTCCACGTCTTCCAGCTCGGTGGTGACCATCGCGCCATGCAGCGACAGGAAGATGCCGTCCAGTTCGTGCGCGGACGCGCGCAGCACCGGCTCGACATCCTTCCAGAACAGTTCGAACACTTCATGCTCGACCATGCCGGAAGCGCCGCACAGGTAGTTGGCGGTGGGAATGACCTCCCAGCCGAAGCGTTTGGCGGTGGTGAGGAATCCGTCCACTTGGCTCCCGTCACCGATGCGGTCCAGCAAGTCCTGGCCGCGATGGATCATGAAATCGGCCAAGGTGGTGCGGTCGTCGGTAAAGCTATGGGTCTCGTGGAAGATGCCCGCCAGGAGGATTTTGGTCACGTCCGCCCCTCTGTTATCGTTTGGCGGGGATTGTTTCGGAAGCCATGAAAAACAACAAGATCACAGGGGCGTTATGTCTGCTGGCCTTGGCCGTGCCCGCCTTTGTCCCGCCGGTTTGGGGCCAAGGCGCGGACTGGGCGCTCTATGGCGGTGCGGGCGGACGGCGCTTTTCCAGCCTGGCGCAGATCACCCGCGCCAATGTCGGCACGCTAGCGGAGGCCTGGCGTTTCGACATGGCGGAGGCGGGCGATCCCCAGACCCATCCCCTGGCGATCGGCGGCGTGGTCTATGCCTATACCCCAGGCCTGGACACCATCGCGCTGGATGGTGGAAGCGGAAAGCTGTTGTGGCGCTTTCATTCCGGGGTGAAGGCGGGCGGACCGCAGCGCGGATTGGCGATGTGGGGCAAGGGCCGGGACAAGCGCCTGTTCGCGGCGGCGGGCAATTATCTCTATGCCCTGGATCCTTCATCCGGAAAGCCGCTGCCCGGTTTCGGCACGGGCGGACGCATTGATCTGCGCGAAGGGCTGGGCCGCGACCCCGACAAGGTCAGCCTGGCGCTGACCGCGCCCGGCGCGATCTGGCGCGACATGATCATCATGGGGTTTCGCACCGCCGAAAGCGCCCCGGCCGCGCCCGGTGATATCCGCGCCTTTGACGTGCGCACCGGCAAGCTGCGCTGGTCTTTTCATACCATCCCGCATCCGGGCGAGCCGGGGTATGAAAGCTGGCCGCCGGACTATTGGAAGTCCGGCGGCGGCGCCAATGCCTGGCCCGGCATGGTGCTGGATGAAAAACGCGGCCTCGTATTCGCGCCCACCGGTTCGGCGGTCAGCGATTTCTACGGCGCCGACCGCGGCGGCGACAATCGCTATGCCAACAGCCTGTTGGCGCTGGATGCCAATACGGGAAAACTGCTCTGGCATTTCCAGGGCGTGCACCACGACGTCGCCGATCGGGACTTTCCCTCGCCGCCGGTGCTGCTGACGCTTCTGCGCGATGGCAAGGCGGTGAACGCCGTGGCCCAGGCCACCAAGCAGGGTTATCTCTTCGTATTGGACAGGGTCACCGGCAAGCCGCTGTTTTCGGTGACAGAAGTGCAGGTAGCCCAAAGCGATCTTGAAACACTGTCGCCCACCCAGCCGGTGCCGTCGCTGCCGGCGCCTTATGCCCGCCAGCATCTCAGCGAAGATTTGCTGACCAATCGCACACCGCAAGCGCATGCCTGGGCGGTCGAGCAGTTTCGTAGCTTCGCCAATGACGGACCGTTTCCGCATATGCGGCTCGGCCAGCAGACTTTGGCCTTTCCCGGTTTTGACGGCGGGGCGGAATGGGGCGGCCAGGCGTCGGCGAACGGCATTCTTTATCTCAACTCCAATGACGTGGCCTGGACCGGCGGGCTGGCCGATAGCGTAGCGGTGCATGGCCTGGGCGCGCGGCTGTATCAGGACAATTGCGCCGCCTGCCACGGTCCCGACCGCAAAGGCGCGCCGCCGGCGTTCCCCTCGCTGCTGGACAGCAAGCTGATCGACGGGCAGATGGCCGACGTGATCCGCAGCGGCCGCGGCCGCATGCCGGCCTTCAATCTGGCGGGCGAGAATATGATGGCGCTGCTGAATTACGTCCGTAGCGGCGAGGACAAGGAAATGGCCGCGGCGCCCGCTACGGCTGCGTCCCCCGCCTATCGTTTCACCGGCTATCGCAAATTCCTGGATCCCGATGGCTATCCGGCGGTGGCGCCGCCCTGGGGGACGCTCAGCGCCATTGATCTCAGCAGCGGTACCTATCTGTGGCGTATTCCGCTGGGCGAATATCCGGCGCTGGCCGACAAAAGCACCGGCTCGGAGAATTACGGTGGCCCGATTCTGACCGCGGGCGGGGTGCTGTTCATCGCCGCCACCCTCTATGACAAGAAAATCCGCGCCTTCGATCCGCGCAACGGCACGCTGCTGTGGCAGGCGCAACTGCCCTATGCCGGCAACGCCACGCCCATCACCTATATTGCCAAGGGACGGCAATATGTGCTGATCCAGGCCGACAATGCCCGCGACAAGAAGAGCCCGCAGGGCGCCGCCTATGTCGCCTTCGCCCTGCCAAATCGCTAAAGTGGCGGCATGAAACAGGCACTGATCACCGGCGGGGCACGCGGCATCGGTCTTGGCATTGCCGAGGCGATGCTGGCGGCCGGCTATGCCGTTACCGTCACCGGGCTGACGGTGGAAGAGGTCGCCGGGGTGCCCAGACGCGAACATCTGGACGCGGTGGAGCTGGACGTCACCAACGATAGCGATGTCGCCACCTGCATCGGCAAGTTGAAAAGCCTGGACGCGCTGGTGAACTGCGCCGGTATCATCCTGCGCGACGGCAAGGAATTCACCGTTGAAGGCTTTCAAAAAGTCATCGACGTCAATCTTACCGGCACCATGCGCATGTGTTTGGCTGCGCATCCGCTATTGCAGCAATCCGGCGGCACCATCGTCAAC
>JACCXK010000020.1 GCA_013697055.1 Alphaproteobacteria bacterium | reverse complement strand
GTAATTGAATAGCGTTGGAAATTCGCGCCCTTCGAAAGTTTCTGGTATACCGCGCCATGTCATGGACGACGCGGCCACACCTCCCTGCCTGTGTTTGCGATTATCTGGCTGATGAAGCGTCCTTCCTTCGCGGCCGGCCAACCTCCGAAGATAGAAGTGGTGGACTAAATGAAAACTGCATTCATCGGCCTGGGCGTGATGGGCTATCCGATGGCCGGCCACTTGAAGAAGGGCGGCCATGAGGTCACGGTATACAACCGCAACCCCGCCAAGGCGGCGCAGTGGAAAGCCGAGTATGGCGGCGACACAGCAGCCACCCCGGCCGAGGCCGCCAAGGACAAGGACATCGTGTTCTGCTGCGTGGGCCGCGATTCGGATTTGCGCGAAGTGACTTTGGGCGTCAACGGCGCGTTCGGCGCCATGAAGAAGGGCGCGCTGTTCGTCGATCACACCACCGCCTCCGCCGGCATCGCGCGCGAACTTGACGCGGAAGCGCAAAAGCGCGGCTTTGATTTCGTGGACGCGCCGGTTTCCGGCGGCCAGGCGGGCGCCGTCAACGGCAAGCTGGGCATCATGTGCGGCGGCACCGAGGCCGGTTACGCCAAGGCCGAGCCGGTGATGGCGGTCTACACCAAGCTCGCCAAGCGGCTGGGTCCGGCGGGTTCCGGCCAGCTCACCAAGATGGCCAACCAGATCTGCATCGCCGGCATTGTGCAGGGCATGTCGGAAGCCTATAGCCTGATGCGCGCCGCCGGACTCGACATCGAGGCGGTGACGGAAGTGATCTCCAAGGGTGCCGCCCAGAGCTGGCAGATGGAGAATCGCATCAAGACGATGGCTGCGAACGAATACAATCACGGCTTTGCCGTGGAATGGATGCGCAAGGACCTGAACATCGCGTTGGAGGAAGCTCGCAAGCAGGGTGTCAGCCTGCCTGTGACCGCGCTGGTCGATCAGTTCTATGCGGAAGTGGAGAATTTGGGGGGCAAGCGCTGGGACACGTCCAGCCTTTTCGTGCGCCAGGAGACCGCGCGAAAGGGTAACAAGTCATAGAGGTTTGCACCCATGAATAAAGAGCGGGACACATCCGCTGCGTCTTCGGCTGTTGCCAAGGCCGCGGGCGGCCGCGGCTATCATCACGGCGATTTGCGCAACGGCCTGCTTGAGGCTGCGCGCGCCATCCTGGAAGAGGAGACGCTTGAGGCCCTGACCCTGCGCGCCGTGGCGCGCAAGGCCGGCGTCAGCCATGCCGCGCCCTATCGCCATTTTCCCAATCACGAGGCTCTGCTGGTGGAATTGTCCATCGAAGGGTTCGACGAGTTGCGCGAAGCCATCGCCGAGGCCGCCAAGGCGCAAGGGAGCGAGACCGACAAGATCGCCGGCATCGGCGCCGCCTATATGCGCTTTGTGGCGGCCCGGCCGGCGCTGGCGCGGCTGATGTTCGGCGGCCAGCTTCCCAACCGCGACCAGTTTCCCGCCCTGGGCCTGAAGGCGGATTCCATCGGCACCGAGATCGGCGCCGCCTTGTCCGACGACGCGCTGGGCCTGGCGGTATGGGCTGCCGTGCATGGCCTGGCCATGCTGGTGCTGGAGAATGTGATCGACCTGGGCCAACGCCGCTCAGGTCTTCACGTCCTGCCGACGCGCTCGGAGATCATCCTGCGCAGCCTGTTTTCGACCCGGCGCGACTAGCGTCCGTTGCCGCGGCAGCGTCCGCCTGGGCCGATGTGATAGCCGCGCGGGCAGGCGTGCAGGGCAGGCCGCGCAAAGTTGCGCAGGCAGCCGCCGCGCGGGCCGCGGTGCCAGCCCGATCCGCAGCCGCCCGCCGCGAAGGTTGCGGTGCTGGTGCTGAGCGCGGTGGCGAAGGCAAATGTCAGGATCAGAATCTTTTTCATGAAAATCTCCCTGCTTCGGCTGCGCGAATGCTGCACCTGTTCGGGTGTACGCACAATCGCAGCGGTCGGTTCAGCGCTGCAGCAGACGTTAGGCCTTGAGAAGTTTGGCCGCTTCCACCGCGAAATAAGTGAGGATGCCGCTGGCCCCGGCGCGCTTGAAGCCGGTCAGGCTTTCGATGACAGCGCGTTCACGATCGAGCCATCCCTTTTCAAAGGCGGCTGACAACATCGCGTATTCGCCCGAGACTTGATAGGCGAAGGTGGGGACGCCGAAGCGCTCCTTCACCCGCCGCACAAGGTCCAGGTACGGCATGCCCGGCTTGACCATCACCATGTCGGCGCCTTCGGCCAGGTCCAGCGCCACTTCGCGCAGGGCCTCGTCGCCATTGGCCGGATCCATCTGGTAGCTGCGCTTGTCGCCCGTGAGCGATTTGGCCGAACCCACCGCATCGCGGAACGGGCCGTAGAAGGCGGATGCATACTTGGCGGCATAGGCCATCAGCAAGGTGTTGTGATAACCGGCCTGTTCCAGCCCGGCGCGGATGGAGCCGATGCGCCCATCCATCATGTCGGAGGGCGCGATGATGTCGCAACCGGCCGCGACCTGCACCAGGCTCTGCTGCACCAGCAGGTCGACCGTCGCGTCATTGTGCACGTCGCCGTCGCGCAAAACCCCGTCATGGCCATGGCTGGTATAGGGATCCAGCGCCACGTCGCACAACACGCCGATCTGCGGCACCTCTGCCTTGATGGCGCGCACGGCGCGGCACACCAGATTGTCCGCGTTCAGCGCTTCGCGGCCGTCCTCGCTTTTCAGCGATGCGGGGGTCTGGGGGAAGAGGGCGATCACCGGGATGCCCAGGGCGGCGGCTTCCTGGGCCGCTTTCACCACAAGATCCACGGACAGCCGTTCCACGCCGGGCATGGAGGCCACGGCCTCGCGCTTGTCGTCGCCATCGATCACGAACACCGGCCAGATGAAGTCGGCCGGCGACAGGCTGGTTTCCGCCACAAGGCGGCGCGACCAGTCGTGGCGGCGGGTACGTCGCATCCTGAGCTGAGGGTAACTTGTCATCCGTCTTCTCTAATGGTCGCTCGCCGGTACGCTGCCGCTATCCGGCCTCGCCGACGCTCCGTCTTGCCAATTCGCGGTCATTCCCGCAAGTCTAAGGGCAAATGAGCGTTACCGACCCCCATATTATCAGCGAAAAGCGCGGGCACTTGGGCCTTCTGACCCTGGCCCGGCCGCAGGCGCTGAACGCCCTGACCCATGGCATGGTCAAAGCCATTGCCGCCAGCCTGTCTGAATGGGCAATGGATGACGGCATTCGCGCCGTGGCGATCAGGGGCGAAGGCCGCGCCTTCTGCGCCGGCGGCGACATTCGCGCCGTGCAGCAGGCGGTGATGGCCGGGTCGGACGAGGGCGCGGCGCTGCTGCGTGACGAATATCATATGAACGCCCTGATCGACGCTTACCCCAAGCCCTATGTCGCGCTGATCCACGGCATCTGCATGGGCGGCGGCGCCGGCGTGTCGGTGCATGGCAGCCACCGGCTGGCAGACGCCAGCTTGGGTTTCGCCATGCCCGAAACCGCGATCGGCTTTGTCCCCGATATCGGCAGCAGCCACTTTTTGTCGCGCGCGCCGGCCGAGATGGGGATGTATCTGGGCCTGACCGCCGAACGCATCGGGCTGGGCGATGCGCTGGAAGCAGGCTTCGTCACCCATGCCGTGAACGCGGCGGACTTCGATGCGGTGATCGAGGGCCTGACCAAAGGCGAAAGCGTGGACGAGGCTATCGCGCCCTTTGTCCGCAAGGCCGGGCCTGGAACGCTGGCGCCGCATCGACGCCAGATCCAAACCATCTTCGCAGGCTCTTCCGTGGAAGCGATCCTGGAACGGCTGGACCGTGACGGCAGCGAGTTCGCGCGCACCACGGCGCAAATCATCCGCGCCCGGTCGCCCACCTCGCTCAAGATCGTGTTCCGCCAGCTGCGCGCCGCCGCGAAACTGAACCTGAAAGAATGCCTGGAGATGGAACTGCGCCTGGCGCTGCGTCTGTTGCCAGGTCACGACTTCCGCGAAGGGGTGCGCGCCGCGCTGATCGACAAGGATCGCGCACCGAAATGGCAACCCTCCGCGCTGGCGGGCGTTGGTGACATCGGACCGTTCTTTGCGCCGCTTTCCAACGGCGATCTCTTCTAAAGTTCCGCCGCAGCGTTCTTTGAATAAACTTGTTTACGCTTTATTTGCCATGGCAAGACAGACTGCCATCTCTCGCGAAAGTGTTGCTGCTCCACCTGCGCATTTTACGCGTCTTTAAGACATCCCCCTTAGTGTGGCCCTAACAATAGGTGGGCTCCGCAAAAAGCGGGGAAAAAACAGATGACGGCATTGGCCAAACCGCAAGCCGCGGAAGCGCTGAGCAGCGTTTCTTCGGTTCGCAAACATTATCTCGAGACCCTCAATCTCGTGGAGCGGCTGCATCGTCAGCTGCTCGATGTGATCAAGGATGAGCTGGATCGCCGCGACGAACGCGAGATCAACTCGGTCCAGGCGCTGCTCCTGTTCAATGTCGGCGACCAGGAACTGACGGCCGGCGAGCTTCGCACCCGCGGCCATTATCTGGGCTCCAACGTCTCCTACAATCTCAAGAAGCTGGTGGAGGGCGGTTACATCCACCATGAACGTTCCGAATCCGACCGCCGCTCGGTCCTGGTGCGCCTGACCCGCAAGGGCGAGGCCGTGCGCGACATGCTGCGCGAACTGTTCGACCGCCATCTGGGTTCGCTGGAAGCGGTGGGCAATGTCGGCGCCGATCACCTGGAAAGCCTCAACACCACCCTCAAGCGTCTCGAGCGCTTCTGGATTGACCAGGTTCGCTTCCGGCTCTGAGGTCTCGCATCATACGCGCCGGGGGGCACGCATGAAGCATCTTCGCGCAACGGTTATCCTTGCGGTGGCGCTCGGCCTTGCCGCCTGCGGCGACGATCCGCTGCCGCCCGGCGTCTATAACATTCCCATCCGCGACGCTTACCAGCGCCTGGTCAGCAATCAACTGTCCGAGCTGGTGTTCCGCCGCCAGTGCGGCATCCTCATCCATGTCAGGCCCGAAGGCGTTCCCACCAGCAAGGTACGGTGGACAGTCACCAGCAGCGGCGAAGAGGTGCTGACCTTCATGGCGTTGCTGACCCCTGTCAGCGACAAGCAGACCAAGGTCGAAATCACGATTCAGGCCGATCCCGATAACGGCGGCGAGATGTATGATGGAAAAAAATTCTACCGCCGCCCGGCCTTCAACCAGCCCTTGCGTCCGGCGATAGACGAACAGGTGAGCGCCATCCTGGAAGGCCGCAAGTTTGAGATCAGCCACGTCGGCCCCGGCAAGGATACCGTTTGCAGCGTCCAGCGCGGCGGCCTGGAAAGCGGCATGCGCTTCCGGGTCGACGATCCGCGGGATCCGTCATGATCCGCCGCGGCCTGATCGCCATCGCCGTCGTCCTTTTGTTGAGCGCCTGCTCACGGGGCGCCACCTATCATATCCCGCTCCCCGAGGTGCGGCGGATTCTCCTGGCGACGGGTCTTCCGCCGTTTGTCTTCGGCACCAACGATCCGGCCTGGAAAGTTCAGGGCGACGACGACGGGGTCACCTGGACCATTCACCAGGATGGCGCGGAGATTTTTCACTACACCGCGCATCTGAAGCCGGTGGATGCCGGGAACACCCAGGTGGATGTGGAACTGGTGGGCAATGCGAACGCGCCGACCGGCAACGCCGCCAAAGGCATGGCGGACCATCCCGAGATCCGCGACATGTATATTGTGGCGATCAAGGAGCGGATCGCCTCCGCCCTGGAACATCGCGATTTCCAGATTGCGCGGGTCTATCCGGCGCTGGGCGTGGCCACCCTGGAGAATATGGGCGCGCTGCGGAAGTCCGCGGACGCGGCAGCGGCGGCCTCCGAACGGATGGACCGCGAGAATATCGAGAAAGCGTATCGCGACGAGGCCGCCGGCCATTAAGACGCCCGCGACTCAGATAGACTGGCCCCATGAAGGGGCTGATTACATTCCTGTCACGCCATATGCGCTTCTACATCGCGCTGGCTTGCGGCCTCGCCACCTTCGCGGCAGCGCATCTGGCGGGTTTCGACGCGCCGCTGCTGGCGGGCGGCGATGTGTTCTATCTGGTCTTTCTCATCCTCTGCGGCGTAATGATCGCCGGCCAGAAGAAATCCGAGCTCAAGAAGCGCGCCAAAAGCGAGGACGAGGGCATCGGCATCGTCCTTTTGATCACCCTCGCCACCATGGGGTTCTTCTGTGACGCGGTCTTCACCGCGCTCAGCAAGAAGCACGGCCTGGAGCTCACACCGCTGCTGCTCGCCGGAATCGGCGCACCGCTGGGTTGGTTTGTGCTCCACACCGTGATGGCGTTCCATTACGCCGATATTCATTACTTCGACGATCCCGATTGCCAGGGCGATGAAAAGGATCTGGACTTTCCCGGCCGGGGCGATCCGGGCATGTGGGATTTTCTCTATTATTCCTTTGTGGTGGGCATGACCGCCCAGGTCTCCGACGTGCAGGTGCGCACCACGGTGATGCGCCGCGCCACCCTGATCCATGGCGTGGTGTCGTTCTTCTTCAACACCGTCTTCATCGCCATGGCGGTGAATGCTGGCGTTACCCTCGCGTCCTGAACCAAGGAATGAAGGCGCTGACTTCGCGCTTGTAGGCGGTATAGCCGGGCCGGCGCTCGGCGATATCGTCTTCCATCAGCGCCACGCCCGACACTTTTAGCAGCAGCGCCGTGACCAGCAGCGGCGACAACAGTAACCACCACATATGGCTGGCGGCAAAGCCGATGATGAAATAGCCCCACCACATCGCCGCCTCGCCGAAGTAATTGGGATGGCGCGACAGGCCCCAAAGCCCGGAGTCCATCACCTTGCCCTTGTTGGCGGGATCGGCCCGAAAAGCGCCCAGCTGGAAATCGGCCACCGCCTCGAACACCAGGGCGCACGCCGCGATGCCCATCCCGGCATAGTCCAGCCAGCCCATCGGGACCCCGCTGTACAGCACCGCCGCCACCAGCGAAGCGGGGATGAACCAGATGAGAATCGCTTGCAACAGGAACACCTGCACCAGGCTCAGCCACCACCAGTTCGCCCCGAACTTGGTCCGCATGGCGCCATAGCGGTGATCCTCGCCATGGTGGCGGGCCCATATATGGGCCGCCAGGCGGATCGCCCACAGATTTACCAGCAAAAGTACCGCAGACGTGCGCGGACCAGCCGCGTGACCCACGCCGGCGGCGATATCCACCACCCCCGCGATACCGGGCCCCCAAAAGATATCGACGATGCTGGCGTCCCTCAGGCGCAGGGAAAGGAGCCAGAGGATCACGGCGGCGACGAGCGCGAAGAACAGGCCCCAGCTTGAGGGCGACAGCGCGGGCAGGTGGGCCAGCAGGGGAGAAAGCATGGCTTTCATGTGACAAATTGCATGGAATCAGGGACTTGGTTTCGGCTAAGGTGCCGCAGGTACCGGGAAGCAGAGTTCATGGCGTTTTCCTACAAGACCAGTTTTGCCGATGCGCTGGCGGCCCTTCGCCGCGAAGGCCGTTACCGGGTCTTCGCCGACATTCTGCGCGAACGGGGCGCTTTCCCCAAGGCCGGGCTGCATGACCCGGAAAGCTCTTATACCGACAACAAGGGCAAGCCGATCACCGTCTGGTGCTCGAACGATTACCTGAACATGGGCCAGAACCCCGCGGTGCTGGCGGCGATGCATGAAGCGGTGGACGCGGTGGGCGCCGGCTCGGGCGGTACCCGCAACATCTCCGGCACCACCCATTATCACGTGGAACTGGAACGCGAACTGGCCGACCTGCACGGCAAGGACGGGGCGCTGCTGTTCACCTCGGGCTTTGTCTCCAACGACGCGACCTTGAGCACCCTGTCTAAGGTGCTGCCCGGCCTGATCATCTTCTCCGACGAACTCAACCATGCCTCGATGATCGAAGGCATCCGCCATGGCGGCACCGCCAAGTATGTCTTCCGCCACAACGACATGGAGCATCTGGAAGAACTGCTGAAGGCGGCCAATCCGGCGGCGCCCAAGCTGATCGCCTTTGAGAGCGTCTATTCGATGGAGGGCGAATTCTCGCCCACCGCGGCGATCTGCGACCTGGCCGAGAAATATGGCGCGCTCACCTATATCGACGAAGTCCACAGCGTGGGCATGTACGGCCCGCGCGGCGCCGGCGTTGCAGCCCGCGACGGCACCATGCACCGTATCGACATCATCGAGGGCACCCTGGCCAAGGCCTTCGGCGTCATGGGCGGCTACATCGCCGCCAGCGCCGAGCTGATCGACTGCATCCGCAGCTTCGCGCCGGGCTTCATCTTCACCACCTCGCTGGCCCCGGCCATCGCCGCCGGCGTGCTGGCCTCCATCCGGCACCTGAAATCCTCCGACGTGGAGCGCGAAAAGCTGGCCGAACGCGCCGCCGCCCTGAAGGCGCGCTTTGCTGCCGCCCGCCTGCCGCTGATGGAAAGCCACAGCCATATCGTGCCGCTGATGGTGGGCGATGCCGCCCTATGCAAGTCCGTGTCGGATTCGCTGCTCAAGGACCATGGCGTCTATGTCCAGCCGATCAATTATCCCACCGTGCCGCGCGGCACCGAGCGGCTGCGCTTCACCCCGTCGCCGGCCCATACCGACGCCATGATGGACGCGCTGGTCGAGGCGCTGGTGATCGTGTGGGACGCCCACAAGATCGCCCGCGCGGCGTGAGTGTGAGGAGCGGTTCGCCGAAGGCGAACGAAATGGTCCGGTGGACCATTTCGAGCGACGAACGCCCCGAGCTTGGGCGAGGGGCCGCGGCAAGCGGATGAATGGTCGACGAGAAATCTTCGTCGAATTCGTGATCCTGGGGAATTCGCTCAAGGCGACCGCGATCGATCCTGAGTCCGGCCTGGAAGCCAGCGTCATCGGCCCCGCCAACGCACCCCAAAGCACCATGGCGCAGGCCGCCCGCCGCAAGCTGGAATTCATGGCCAAGAAGAAAACTTGATGTCATGGCCGGGCTTGGCCGGCGATCCGTTGCAGCAGCCCGGTAGTGGCGATGAGGATCAGCCTTTAATCGTCTTGCGCCGGCGTGAAACGACCGCGCCGGCAAGGCCGGCGGCGAAGATCGAAAGCGTCAGCGGTTCAGGAACTCTGGTTAGAGCCGCATCAAATTGTAGAAAGCTCAGCGTGACGGTATCAATATCGTCGATCGCGACGAAATTGGAATTGTCGAAGGTGCCGATTTCTATCTGACCCGCGCAAATAAAGCTGCACGAAGGAATGGTCGAGGCCAGATCGAATCGCAGATCAAGAAGTGAAATCGATTGACCGTTGGCAGAGACCTGCCCGAACGCCGTCAGGTCGCTTCCAGGCAGTTGGGTCTCAGGCAGGGTCACCGTGATGCCGCCGAAATTGAAGCTGAACCCTTGAATCTGCGGAATGCCAAATAGTCCACCCGCTGCGACACTATCCGAAAGACTTAGGAAGCCGCTCACCTGGTTGTTGGAAAAAAGAATGGAACCTGGATCAACCTGTATGTTGGAAGCTTGAAGCTGAAACAACTGCGCCGCGTTGGCCGCCGCGGCACTCATTGTCATTGCCGCTGTAACAAGAACAATCCGGACGCTCGTTGTGCAAGTTGCACGGAGGGAACTTAGTCTGTTTCGCATTGAAAGTTCCCTTTGGTTATCCATCGATTAACAGTGAAAGAATGAGACCGCCGAGGGAATTCCTGTGTTTATCACTTGCGCTCTCGATGATATGTAAGAGCCTATTACAACAGTCGTCGTGCAACGATCAGATGGAACCACCCGTTCGGCAGCGCGTGTGAATTGAGTGTCCACTCTCCGCCATAGCCGCGCATTGGACTTCAGGCGGACTGATGATCCAAATGTCCACTTCGGGTCGAAAGCGTGCACTTCTTCTCTGGGCCAAGGCGCCGGGCATTAGACTACAAAGTTATTTTGCCGAGGCTGCCTGCGAGTAGTTTTCTATACGGGATTTATATTTCCCGCGCCTTTGCCCTGTCTCGAATCTATACACGCTCCCGCATACCTCTCGCCTCCGAAATGGAGGCCCATATGCTGGATGCAATCTTCCTCTGCGCGGGACTGGCGTTCTTCGCCGTCGCCGGCGGATACACCCTGATCTGCGAGAAGCTGTGATGGGCGGCGATTTCATTCTGGCCGCCTGCGTCACCTTGGGCATCCTGGGCTACCTGGTCTATGCCCTGATCCACCCGGAGCGTTTCTGATGAGCGTCAACGGCTGGATTCAAATTGGCCTGTTCTTCCTGGCCGTCATCGTCTGCGTGAAGCCGCTAGGCCTGTACATGGCACGCCTGTTCGAAGGCGAGCGCACCTTCCTCACGCCCGTGCTGGGACCTGTCGAGCGCGGCATCTACCGGCTGAGTGGCGTCAAGCCCGGCCAGGAACAGCATTGGACGTCCTACACCATCGCCATGCTGGCCTTCAGCGTCGCCGGTTTCGTCTCGCTCTATCTCATTCAGCGGCTGCAGGCGGTGTTGCCCTTCAATCCGCAAGGGCTTGCGGCCGTGACGCCGGACCTGGCCTTCAACACCTCCACCAGCTTCATCACCAACACCAACTGGCAGAGCTATGTCGGTGAAACCACCATGTCTTACCTGGTGCAGATGCTGGGCCTGACGGTGCACAATTTCCTCAGCGCCGCCACCGGCATCGCCCTGGCGCTGGCGCTGGTGCGCGGCTTCGCGCGGCGCTCCGCCAAGACGCTGGGCAATTTCTGGGTCGATATGACCCGCGCGACGCTCTACGTCCTGTTGCCGCTGTCCATCCTGATGGCGCTGGCGCTGGTGTGGCGGGGCGTGCCGCAGAATCTGGGCGCCTACACCCCGGCCATCGGCCTGGAAGGCGTCAAGCAGATGATCGCGCAAGGCCCCGTCGCGTCCCAGGAAGCGATCAAGATGCTGGGCACCAATGGCGGCGGTTTCTTCAACGTCAATTCCGCGCATCCTTTTGAAAGCCCCACCTGGTTCACCAACTTTCTGGAAATGTGGGCGCTGCTGGTCATTCCCGCCGCGCTGACATTCACCTTTGGCCGCATGGTCAAGGACAGCCGCCAGGGCTGGGCGATCTTCGCCGTCATGGGCGTGCTGATGCTGGGCGCGCTGATCGTGACCTATTGGGCGGAAGGGCAGGGCAATGCCGCTGTCGCCGCGTCGCATGTGGCCCAGGCCGGCAACATGGAAGGCAAGGAAGTGCGCTTCGGCGTCGCCATGTCGTCGCTGTTCGCCACCATCACCACCGACGTCTCCTGCGGCGCGGTCAATGCCATGCATGACAGCCTGACTCCCCTGGGCGGCATGATCCCCATCATCAACATGGAGCTGGGCGAGATCGTCTATGGCGGCACCGGCGCCGGCCTGTACGGCATGTTGCTGTTCGCGGTGATCGCCATGTTCGTGGCCGGCCTGATGGTGGGCCGCACCCCCGAATATCTGGGCAAGAAGATCGAGGCCAGGGAAGTGAAGATGGCCATGCTGGCGATCCTGATCCTGCCGCTCTCCATGCTGGGCTTCACCGCGCTGGCAGTGATGACCAAACAGGGCCTGGCCGGGCCGCTCAACAGTGGGCCGCACGGATTTTCGGAAATCCTCTACGCCTTCACCTCGGCCACGGCCAATAACGGCAGCGCTTTTGCCGGCATCACCGCGAACACGCCATTCTACAATACGACTTTGGGTTTCGCGATGCTGATCGGCCGCTTCCTGATGATCGTGCCGATGATGGCGGTGGCGGGTGCGCTGGTGGGCAAGAAGATCGCACCCGCTTCGGCCGGCACCTTTCCCACCCATGGCGGCCTGTTCATCGGCCTGCTGGTGGGCGTCATCCTGATCGTGGGTGGCCTGACCTTCTTCCCGGCCCTGTCGCTCGGTCCCATCGTCGAACATCTGGCGATGCAGGCCGGCACCTTCTTCTGAGAACCCACATGACCAAACAGAACAACAAGAATTTGGCCAGCAGTATGGTCGACCCGGCGATCCTGTGGCCTGCCATCGGCAACGCCTTCAAGAAGCTCGATCCCCGGGCGATGGCGCGCAACCCGGTGATGTTCGTGGTGGAAGTCGTCGCCACCCTGACCACCTTCCTGTTCATCCGCGACTGGCTGCATGGCCAGCATAACCTGGGCTTCGCGTTCCAGATCAATCTATGGCTGTGGTTCACCGTGCTGTTCGCCAATTTCGCCGAAGCGGTGGCGGAAGGCCGCGGCAAGGCGCAGGCCGAAACCCTCCGCCGCACCCGCAGCGAGACCATCGCCAAGGTGCTGGCCGACCAGGCTTCCAAGATCTATTCCAACAAGCCGTCACAGCTTTTGTCGCGCGGCGACCTGGTGCTGGTCGAGCCGGGCGATGTCATCCCGTCGGACGGCGAAGTGGTCGAAGGCGTTGCGTCGGTGGACGAAAGCGCCATCACCGGCGAAAGCGCGCCGGTGATCCGCGAATCCGGCGGCGACCGTTCGGCGGTGACCGGCGGTACCCGCGTCTTGTCCGACTATATCGTGGTCAAGATCACCGCCACCCAGGGCTCAACCTTCCTGGACCGCATGATCGCCCTGGTGGAAGGCGCCGAGCGCCAGAAGACCCCCAATGAGATCGCGCTCAACATCCTGCTGGCTGGCCTGACCATCATTTTCGTCTTTGCGGTGGCGACCATTCCGATGTTTGCAGGCTTCGCCGGTGGCTCCCTCAGCGTGCTGGTGCTGGTGGCGCTGTTCGTCACGTTGATCCCCACCACCATAGGCGCGCTGCTGTCGGCCATCGGCATCGCCGGCATGGACCGGCTGGTGCGTTTCAATGTGCTGGCCATGTCCGGCCGCGCCGTGGAAGCGGCGGGCGATGTCGACACCTTGCTGCTGGACAAGACCGGCACCATCACCCTGGGCAACCGCCAGGCCACGGCCTTCCTGCCGCTGGAAGGCATCACCGAACAGGAACTGGCGGATGCCGCGCACCTGGCCTCCCGGGCCGACGAAACGCCGGAAGGCCGCTCCATCGTGGCGCTGGCGCAAAGCAAGTACGGCGTGCTGGACACGCAGGTCCAGGGCAGCTTTGTGCCCTTCACCGCCCAGACGCGGCTCTCGGGCATCGATTCCCGCAACGGTTCCATCCGCAAGGGCGCAGTGGATGCGGTCCTGGCCTGGGTGGGCCCATCCCTCTCGGGTGCGGCATTGAGCGTGATCGCCGATCGCATCGCCAAGACCGGCGGCACCCCGCTGGCGGTGGCGCGCGAAAAGCGCCTGCTCGGCGTCGTTCATCTGAAGGACATCGTCAAGGGCGGCATCCGGGAGCGTTTCGCCGAACTGCGCCAGATGGGCATCCGCACGGTGATGATCACCGGAGACAATCCGCTTACTGCCGCGGCCATCGCCGCCGAAGCCGGGGTGGATGACTTTCTCGCCCAGGCCACGCCGGAGAACAAGCTGTCGCTGATCCGTGAGGAACAGGCCAAGGGCAAGCTGGTCGCCATGTGCGGCGACGGCACCAACGACGCGCCGGCTTTGGCCCAGGCCGATGTCGGCGTCGCCATGAACACCGGCACCATGGCGGCGCGCGAGGCGGGCAACATGGTGGACCTGGACAGCGATCCCACCAAGCTGATCGAGATCGTGGAGATCGGCAAACAGCTCCTGATGACGCGCGGGGCGTTGACCACTTTCTCCATCGCCAATGACGTGGCGAAATACTTCGCCATCATTCCGGCCATGTTCCTGGCTTTCTATCCCCAGCTCCAGGCGCTGAACATCATGGGGCTGCACAGCCCGCAAAGCGCCATCCTGTCGGCCATCATCTTCAATGCCTTGATCATCGTGGCGCTGATCCCCCTGGCGCTGAAAGGCGTGGCTTACCGCGCCGCCGGCGCCTCCAGCGTCCTGCGCCGTAACCTTCTGATCTACGGCTTGGGCGGCATCCTTGTGCCCTTTATCGGCATCAAGGCGATCGACCTGGCCGTCACCGCCCTTGGACTGGCTTAGGAGATCGCCATGCAACACATCCGCCCCGCCATCGTCATGCTGGTCCTGATGACCCTGGTCACAGGGCTGCTCTATCCTCTGGGTTTCACCGCCCTGGCTGGCGTCCTCTTCCCGCATCAAGCGGCCGGCAGCCTTGTCACCATCGACGGCAAGGTGGTCGGCTCGGAACTGATCGGGCAGAATTTCGCCGCGGCCAAATATTTTCACGGCCGTCTGTCGGCCGCAGGCAACGGCTATGACGCCGCCAATTCGTCCGGCTCCAACTTCGCCGCCACGTCGAAGAAGCTGAAGAACCGCATCGCCGCCGATACGGCAAAGCTCCATGCCGAGAACCCGGGGCAGCCGGTGCCGGACGATCTGGTGACCGCGTCGGCCAGCGGGCTCGACCCCGACATCTCGCCGGCCGGCGCCTTGTTCCAGGTTTCCCGCGTAGCAAAGGCACGCGGGCTTTCGCAAGCCCAGGTGACGGCGCTGGTGCAAGGCCATGTGGAGCAACGGCTTTTCGGCCTGTTGGGCGAGCCCCATGTGAATGTGCTGAAACTTAACCTTGCGCTGGATGCGCTTTCTAAGCGCACCCCCTCTGCCTTCGCTGG
>JACCXK010000015.1 GCA_013697055.1 Alphaproteobacteria bacterium | reverse complement strand
CTTCGACCCGCTCCACCGCGATGGCGGGCACCATGCTGGGATCGGGCAACGCCAGCGAGATATGGCCCAACGGGATGCGGTGGCCGTCGATCAAGATCAGGGTCGAGTTCGAGGACGAAGCACCGAGGCTGTGAATGGTCGGCGCGTAATAGGAATTGCCGGCATTCTGCGTCACGCCCGACATGCCGAGTCCGGTAATCGCGGGTACGGTCTTCAGCATCTGTTGCGCATTCTGAGCGTTGGTCTTTTCGATCACGGCGCGATCGACGGAGACTAAGTTGCCGCCAACAGGCGCCACGCCCCGGAAACTGGTGCCGGTCACCGTTACCGCCTCGACGGCAGCCGCGTCGGCGGTCTGGCGGGAGTTCGCCACTTGTGCAATCGCAGCGTTAATTGTTGCGGCTGCGAAGAGGGCGACAAAAGACGTGCCCAGACTGAGCTTCAGCGAATTTCTCATGATTTCCCCGGTCTGGCCAAAGGCCAGCTGCAGCGTTTCCCTAAGGCACCCGCCTTTTGGCGGCAGCCTTAACAACAGGACGATTGGGACAGGAGCCACCCTCAGCATCAGGCAAAAATAAATTGACGGAGGGCGTGAGACGGCCCCTAATTGGCGCAGGGGGAAAACAATAATGAAAGAAATTCCTCACAGCAGAGAATTCTGGACCGGGGTTTTGAAGCGCATCGCGAAGAGGACGGGCGGCGGCTTGGATGCCGAAGACCTAATGCATTCCGCCTATGTGCGCCTGGAGCACTATAGCGCCACCAACACAGTGGCCGATCCGGCGGCTTTCCTGGTGCGCACTGCCGTCAATATCGGAATCGACGGCTATCGCCACGACCGGCGCATCTATGGCAAGCGCTGCCTGCCGCTGCCGGACCGCGAGGACACCGGCGCACGCGCCGATGAAGTTGTTGTGGCGAAGGAGTTGCTTTCCCGCGTCGTGTCGGGAATTAATCACCTGCCCGACCGGACGCGCGAGATCTTTCTGATGCATCGCATCGATAAACTGGAATACAGCGAGATTGCACGACGGCTGGGCATAAGCGAGAGCGCCATCGAGAAGCAGATGGCCAAAGCCATGATGACGCTGGCGGATTGCGCGAAGGCCTGGTGACGTGACGGACGAGCATGGGTTGAATGAAACGGTGAAGCTTCAGGCTGCGCATTGGCTTGCGCGCCAACGCTCCAATTTGCGCACCGAGGCGGACGCACGCAACTTCCAGGCCTGGCTGGCGGAAGATCAGGCACATGGCGAGGCTTTCGAAGCGCTGACAGCGGTGTGGGATGTGGCGGGCAGCTATTCGCGCGATATGCGCGCTGGCGCGGCACCGAGCCCGGCTTCCAGTTCGCGGCGTGCGGTGATGGCGGGGCTTGTGGCCGCGCCCGTCGCGGTGGGCGCCGGCTACATGGCCCTGCTGCGCCCGGCCGAAGCTTCCACCTACGCTACGAAGGTCGGCGAGCAACAGGCCATCGATCTGCCCGACAACAGTCGCGCTTTGCTCGACACCAATTCGCGCATCGACGTGCTGTTCAACCGTGACAGCCGGATCGTCACGCTGCGCTATGGCCGTGCCAATTTCACGGTGGTGTCGGACAGGAGCCGTCCCTTCGTCGTCAAGGCGGCTGAGGGCCGGATCATCGCCGACACCTCCAACTTTGACGTGCGTTGCGACGGCCAGAATTCCTTCGTCATGGTGTTTTCGGGTCAGGCATCGGTCAATCTCAACAACGAAGTCCTCCGCCTGGCACCCGGCGAGCGCGTGGCGCTGATGGGCAGGACCATCGCCGCAATCGACCGGCCGAGGCCCGCCGCGGCCGGCGCCTGGCATTCGGGCCGTACCGTCTTCGAGAACATAAGGTTGTCGGAAGCGGTGGCAGAAATGAATCGCTACAGCGCGGTAGGGCTCGAGATCCAGGGCCGCGATCTGCTGGAAAAGCACATCAGCGGCGTCTACCGCAATGGCGACAGCGTCGCCTTCGCCAATACAGTGGCGGTTTTGACGGGGGCCAAGATTCAGGAAACGCGCGGACGAGTGCTCCTGATTGCAAGCGATGGCCAGCCTCTGACGAAAAAGTGAGCCCCCCGTATCATCCGCCGTCGACGCTCCCGCCCGAAAAGTCGCGGGTAAAGTCCAAAAACACTTCTTCTCCCCTGGCGCTTTGCGCTCTGGCGTTTGCCGGGCTGGTGCTGGTCTCCGCGCCTGCCGGCGCGGAGACTGAACGCCAGTTTGACATCGCGTTGCCCGCCGCCGTCCTGTCGGATGCACTCAAGCAGATCGCCCAGCAGACCGGCGAAGACATACTGTTCACGGCGGACTCGGTGGCGGGCCTCCACACTCCGCCGCTGCGCGGGCGCATGTCGGCGCGAACAGCCGTGCGGCGGCTGCTCTCCGGAAGCGGGTTGGAAGTACTGCCGGGTGGCTCGGACAGTCTGGTGGTGCGCAAAACGCCTGGCCTCGCCATCTCCATGCCTCCCGCCACGGAACCGAACGAACCGATCGCGAAACCAGTGGAAAGTGTGACTATCACCGGCACCAGCTTCCGTGGCGTGCCGCCGGTGGGCGGCAGTCTTACCTCTGTCGACAGAGCCGTGATCGAGAAGACCGGCGCCATCAACTCTCAGCAGATGCTGAAGACCGTGCCCGCCATCACTGGCATGGGCATGTCGGGCGTGACGCAGAATGCCGGCAATTCCTATTACGCGCCGACCATTCACAGCCTTGGTGCATCTTCCTCAAATTCGACTCTGGTGCTGATAGATGGCCACCGCATTCCGCTGGGGGGAATCTCTCTGACGTTGCCCGACGCCAGCGTGGTGCCCGCCGTTGCGGTGGAGCGGGTGGAAGTCCTGGCGGAAGGCGCCTCTTCGGTCTATGGCTCTGACGCCGTCGCCGGCGTGATAAACTTCATTACGCGCGAACGTTATGACGGCATTACGGCCACCGCCCAAGTGGGAACCGGCCACGACTTTGGTACTTTGCACGGCGGCCTGCTGGCCGGCACCAGCTGGCGCGGCGGCTCGGTGATGGCGGCGCTGGGCTACTCGCATTCGGGTTCGCTGCGTTATGACTATGGCATCCGTCCCTATCTGGCGCCCGACAAGCGGGCCTATGGCGGCACGAACTTCCAGTCTTTCAACTGCTCGCCGGCCGCCATCCAGCCGGGCGGTACATCGACCATCTTCACATCGCCGACCGCGGCCACCCCGATCGCCAATACTACGGCGAATTCACCCTGTGACAGTCAACAGTATGGCAGCGTCTACGGCAGCGAAACCCGCTACAACACGATGTTTCGCGCCAAGCAAGACATCGGTGACAAGATCACCATCTCCGGGGACTTTATCTATTCTAGCCGCCAGACCTTGACGCCGCAGTCGCGCGGCACCATCCAGGCCACCGTGTTCCGCACCGGCACCCAGGCCAATCCCTTCTACGTCAATCCGCCGGGGGTTGTGCCGGGCACCACCGCCGGCGACACCCAGACCATCCGCTGGGACGCCGACGAACTGCTTCGACCGGGCGCCTACATCAACAATTCTGCGCCGGTTTGGTATGGCACTCTAAATGCTGAATACCGGATCAACGACAACTGGCGCGCGACCGCCTTCCTCATGGAGGGGCAGGATCGTACCACCTCGGTCACGGCGGGCGTATTGTGCCAGAGCTGCGCCACCCTGGCGCTCAACGGCACTACCAACACCGCCGGCAGCCTGATCACGCCGGTGGCGGGCACCACGCTGACGCCGAACCAGCTGCCGCTGATCGCAGCCAATGCGCTGGACGTGTGGAATCCAGTCACGACCAACCGCACCTCGGCGGCAGTGTTGAGGACCCTGACGGACTCCCGCAGTTCGATCAGCCAGGTCAGCAACCTCCAGCAGCTGCGCGT
>JACCXK010000255.1 GCA_013697055.1 Alphaproteobacteria bacterium | reverse complement strand
GCTGTCCGGCGATGCGGCCAGCGGCGCGGCCGGCCTGTCGTCCAGCAATGCCGGCCTCATCGGCGGCGCGGACATGCGGCTGAGCAACGGCTTGTTGATCGGCGTCGCCGGCAGCGTCGGCTGGCAGGATTTCAACTCCGGCAATGGCACAGGCACCAGCGACGACACCATGGTCGGCCTGTATGCCCGCCAGGATGCCGGGCGCTTTTATGTCTCGGCCGCGTTCGGTTATGGCCGGCATCAGATCACCACGCTGCGCACCGTCACGGTGTCGGGCACCGATGTGCTGCAAGGCAAGCTGGACGCCGACGAGATTGGCGGGCGGCTCGAGGCCGGCTGGCGCATGCCCTTGGCCATCCAATTCGGGCTGTCGCCCTACGCGGCGGTTTCCGGCGCGCGCTTCGAAAGCCCGGCCTATGTCGAAACCGCCTTGTCGGGCGCTTCCACCTTTGCGCTGTCATATGCGAGCCATTCCAGCACCCTGGGCCGCAGCGAGGTGGGCGTGCGGCTGGACCGTTCCTATCCCATGAAGAACAACACCGTGTCCGCCAATCTCGGCATCGCCTGGGCGCACCAGCTCGACGACCTGCCCTTCGCCCAGGCCAGCTTTCAGACCCTGCCGGGCGCCGGCTTTGTGGTGACGGGTGTGCGGCCGGCCAAGGACACGGCGCTGCTGGGCCTGGACCTCGAAGTCCAGAGTCGCTCCGGCCTGTTCTTCGGGGTGAAAGGCGAAACCCAATTGGGCGCCCGCACCACCATCCTCGAGGGCATGGGCAGCCTGGGCTGGCGCTGGTAGGCGCGCCCGGTGCGCCGCCCCATTGCGTCTTCCAAGCAGCGCGGGCTAGGGTCGGCGCCGAAAAAACGGGCGGGGAAATCCATGTTTAGAACGCTTTCTGTGGCTATTGTTGCGTTGATGGCGGCGTCCCCGGCGATCGCCGCCGAGCCGGACGGCCTCATTCTGCCGCCGGGCTTTCATGCCACCGTGGTGGCCGAAGGGCTCGGCCCCGTCCGCCACATGGCGCTGCGCGGCAACGATCTTTATGTCTCCACCCGCCATGGCCAGAACGCGCCGTCGGTCGGCATCATCGCCCTGCGCCTGGGTCCCGATCACAAGCCGGTGCAGACCGAACATATTCCCGGCATCGACCAGGGCACCGGCATCCGCATCTTCCGCGGCGCGCTCTACGCATCTACCGGCACCGGCGTGGTGCGGTTTGAACTGGGCGATGCGCTGGTACCCACTGCGGCGCCCGAAACCATTATCGACGGACTGACCGCCACCAATCATCCCATCGCCCTGGACGGGCAGGGCGATCTGTTCGTCGGCATCGATGGCGGCGGCGGCGCCAGCAATTGTCCCGATCCCGCGACGCCCAAGGACGCCAAGCCCAAGGGCTTGAAGCCCTGTCCGCTGCTGGAGGCGCGCGGCGGCGTATGGCGCTTCAATGATCGCAAGCCCGGACAGAAGCTGGCCGATGGCGATCATTTCGCCACCGGCATCCGCAACATGAGCGCGCTGGACTGGCGCGGCGGTGACAGCCTGTATGGCGCCTGGCATGGCCGCGACGGCACCGCCAAGACCTGGCCGGAGCTTCTGACCGCCGCCGATGACGACGCCATCGCCGACGAGATGTTCCGCATCACCAAGGGCACCGACATGGGCTGGCCCTATACCTATTGGGACGGCGTGAAGAAGGTGCGGCTGCAGGCGCCCGATTATGGCGGCGACGGCAAGACCTCGCCCACCGAAAATTATTACGCCAATCCGGTGGCGGCCTTTGCGCCCCAGCGTCCGGCGGTGCTGGACCTGACTTTCTATAGCGGCTCCCAGTTTCCGGCCAAGTATCGTCGTGGCGCATTCCTGGCCATGCATGGCGGCGGCGCCGACGGCACCGTGTTGCCGGGCGGCCATGGCGGCTACAACATCATGTTCGTGCCGTTCGAGCGCAACCGCGCCGGCAAGCCCGAGGTGTTCGCCGACGGCTTTGCCGGCCCCACGCCGGACGCCAAGCAGGTGAAGACCGCGGCCTATCGCCCGGTGGGCGTGGCGGTCGCGCCCGACGGGTCGCTGTATGTGGCCGAAACCGTCAAGGGCCGGATCTGGCGCATTTCCTACGGCGAATAGCCGGATTTTAGCGGAAAACAGGTCAAGGCCGCGAGAGAAACCTCGCGGCCTTGACCGCTTTTTAGGGCTTTTCCGCGCAGATTGACCGCCCGGGACGCCCCGGGTAATACCACGCCGGATTGCCGCCTTAGCTCAGTTGGTAGAGCACGTCATTCGTAATTAGCGGGTTTATTCGCTATTTCCGTTTGTCTACTCTGTGTTAGGTGGCAGCATTGTAAATTAGTAGGGCCCTAGTAGGGCCTAGGCCGCCTTAGCTCAGTCGGTAGAGCACGTCATTCGTAATGACGGGGTCGCGTGTTCGAGTCACGCAGGCGGCACCATTCATCTGACCCGCAACGCGAGTCAGATTAATGACAAGCCCGCCCGCGCGACAGCGCCTTGAGGGTGGGCGCGTCAGGCGGAAACGCAGACCGAAAAATATCTCCGCCTCGTACAACACCGCGATAGTCTCTTCTCAAATTTGAAGGGGCCGCCATGAAAACGCATCTCATTACCGCCGCGTTGCTCATCATCACATCCCCCGCCCTCGCCGGTCCCAAAGACGACTTGCTCGCCGTCGACCGCGCCTTCGCCAAGATGTCGGTGGAGCAAGGCTACGACCAAGCCTATATCGCTAACCTGGCGCAGGACGGCCAGACCTTTACCGGCAAGACGCCGATCCGGAACAAGGCCGATGCGTTGGCGCGGTTCAAGGATCCCAAGGCGCCGCACGCCGATCCGAAGATCAAGATCACCTGGGTGCCCGACACGAGCGGGGTTCCCGCCGATGGCACCATGGGCTGGACCGAGGGGCATCACAGCCATACCGGTCCCGGCGTCAGCACCACCGGGCATTACATGACCATCTGGGTCAAGGAAAAGGGCGCCTGGAAAGTGCGCGCCGACATCGGCACCACCGATCCAAAGTCATAGCAAGGTTGCGCGCTGGAACCACGACGATGCGCGGGCGTTGCCGATCCGGCACCCCGGGCGCAAGGACCGTCATGAATCCCGATACCGCAGACCAGTTGAAATCGCTGCATACCGCCGCCATAGACGCCCGAAACGGTTATCGGGAGGCTCTCAAGGATGCCGAAAAGCCCCATGATCTGGCGAGCGTGTTTCAGGAGATGGCCGACTTGCACCAAGCCAATGCCACCGAACTTCACAGCCTGCTTATAGCCGCCAGCGAACAGGCGGATGACAACGGCTCTTTCATGAGCACCATCCACCGCACTATCATGGATGTCCGCGCTTTGTTCGGCGGGCTGGATGATAGTGTATTGCCGGGCCTGATCGACGGGGAGAAGCGCAACATCTCCCACTATGGCGATGCCTTGGCCGCGGTCGCCGGTGACGACGAGGTTGCAGCGATCTTGCGCGGTGAACGCAGCCGCATCGCGGCCGCGATCACCAAGCTGGAATTCTTGAAAGCGGATTAGCCGGCGGGCGTGCCCGGTATTACTTCTCCGCTGCCATGCCTATTTGGCCGGCTTGTCCGCCACAATGGCGATCTGGCTCAGCGCGGCGTCGTCGGCGGGCAGCGGGGTCGCGCCGGCCGGGAACTGGTTGAACGACAGTATATAGGCGATCGTCAGCGCCACGTCCTGGCGCGACATGCTGTCCGGATCGTTGGCGGGCATGGTGGTGCGGATGCGGGTGGCCAGCTCCGCCACCGGCGAGCCGGACCAGTTGACGATAAAGGCGCCGCCCGACAGCGCCGGCGCCATCTCCGCGCCGTTCAACTCGGTGCCATGGCAAATGGCGCATTTGCTGTCGAACACCGCTTTGCCTTGCGTCGCCTGTTCGGCGGTGAACACGCCGTCCCACACCGTGCGCGCCGGCGCCTGCGCCAATGCGGCCCCGCCCAGCACCAACGGAAGGGCGGCGGCGATCATCAGCTTTTTCATCATGCACTCCATGGGCCCGCGTTATAGGGGCAAGCCCGGCCTCCTTCCAAGGCTGTTTCCCCGGCTTTTGCGGGGCAAATGGCCAAAAATCTATCTCTTATTCGAAACAAATTGCCGTGCCCCGTTTCACGCTGGCGCAACAGCCTGATGGGCATGCTCTGCGGGCATTGTCGGGGCATCAGCATGTACACCATTGTCGCTGCATCCCAGAAAGGCGGGTCTGGAAAGACCACCTTGTCTGGTCACCTGGCCGTCGAGGCCGCCCGCGCCGGCGCCGGCGAGATTGCGCTGATCGACACCGATCCGCAAGGCTCACTGGCCCATTGGTGGAACGCGCGCTCCGCGCCCACGCCGCATTTCGTCAAGGCGGGCCTGCCCGACTTGGAAGAGGCGCTGGCGGGCCTCGACCGCATGGGCATCAAGATCGCGGTGATCGACACTCCGCCCGCCATCACCCAGTCCATCAGCCGCGTGGTGGCGCATGCCGACTTGGTGCTGGTGCCCACCCGGCCCAGCCCGCATGATTTGCGCGCCGTGGGTGCAACCGTCGATATCGCCGAGCGTCACGGCAAGCCGGTGATCTTTGTCATAAATGCCGCCACCGCCCGCGCCCGCATCACCGGCGAAAGCGCCGTGGCCCTGTCGCAGCATGGCACCGTGGCGCCGGTCACCATCCATCACCGCGTGGATTTCGCCGCCTCCATGATCGACGGCCGCACCGTGGGCGAAGTGGTGCCGAATTCGGCCTCAGCCAAGGAGATCAGCGATCTATGGTCGTACATCCAGGAGCGGCTGTCGCGCATCATGCACGATCCCGCCCTGCTGCCCGAGTTCAAGTCCGATCACCTTGCGGTGGGCGCGCTGCTGTCTTCGGGACTGGAGAATGTGACGGACCTGCCGCCGGAACTTGCGGTGTATGACGGACCCGAGCGGCGCCTGGGCGGCGAGCGGCGCGCCATCATCGAACCGCGCAGCAATGAAAGGCGCGTCTTTGGACGTCGCGCCACCGACCATCCGCAATGGGGAATGAAATGAGCAGCGGAAAATTTGCTTCCATCACCGCCGGCCTTCTGGCGCGCAAAGGCGAGGGCCAGCCCTGGACGCAAGGGACGGCGCAGGAGCCGCCCCGCGTGCCGCTCGCCTGGCGCAATGAGGGCCCTGTCGAAGTACGCAACGACATGCGTAACGAGCCACCCATCGCCGTGCTGAGCGCACCGCCGAGCGCCCCGCCCAGCATCCTGCGCAGCGAGCCTCGCCCCGCTCCGGCCTCCGAACCGCCGCCCCCTCCGCCGATCAAGGACAAGTCCTGCGCCGTGCGGATGACGATGCATGATTTTGAACGGCTGGGGATCGTGGCGGTCAAGGATGGCGTCAGTCGCCAGAAAGTGTTGAAAGACGCGGTCGCGCGATTTCTCGACGGAAAAGCACGGGAATATGGCTGCGCCTGTCTTGGCAATTCCTTTGGAGCCTGCGAAGGCAATTGCAGCGAGGCCTGATGATCCGCTAATAGGAAAGCGCGCCTTTGGGGGTGGGGCTTTCCATGAAGCAGTTCAGCAAGCTTTTGTACTTGTTGCTGTTGGCGCCCTGCGCTGTCTGGGCAGCACCGCAATACCTGCCCGACAACAAGATGTCGGTGCCGGAGGATTACCGGACCTGGGTGTTCCTCACCTCGAGCCTGGACCTGAATTATAACACGGCGGCGGCGCCGGACCATCACATGCTGGACAATGTGTTCGTCGATCCGGCGTCCTATCAGGCGTTCCTGAAGAGCGGCAGCTGGCCTGACAAGACCATCCTGATCAAGGAAAACCGCATGGCTGAATCCGCCGGCACCCTCAGCAAGGCGGGCCAGTTTCAGGTGGGGGTGATGAATTTGGAAATCCACGTCAAGGATGAGGCGCGTTTCCCGAACGGCACATGGGCGTTCTTCGTGTCAGCCGACGGCAAGGCGGCGGGCGATCTGAGGCCGCAAAGCGCCAATTGCTATTCCTGTCACCAGGATCATGGCGCGGTGGATACGACCTTTGTGCAGTTCTATCCGACCCTGATGCCCATCGCAAAGGACAAGGGCACTATCAGCGCCGCCTATCTCAAAGAGATCGAGGCGAAATAATCAGCCGACGAGTTCGACCGGCTGGTAACCGGGGGCGCGGGTCTGCCACAGCACACCGATGAACAGCATCTTGGCGCGCGGCAGGATCGCCAGCGAGATTGCGACAAACACCGTCGACAGCGACAGCATGGCAACCCAGGTCGGCATCCAGTCCAGGTTCATCATGAAGGCGATGGGCAGGAAGACATGCCCGACCAGGATGATGGTCAGCCAGGGGGCGGCATCATCCGCGCGGATCTGGCCGAGGCTTTCGCCGCAGGCGGCGCAATTCTCCACCTGCTTGAGATAGGACCGCATCAGCTTGCCCTTGCCGCAAGCCGGGCAACGGTTCGCCACGGCCCGGCGGGCGGCGGTCTTCAGGGTGATTTCGGTATCGCTCATGGCAAAAATATAGGCCGCGAGCGGACAAATTTAGGCTGCGCGCCTTGCCGCTGCGACAACTTGTATTGGCCGGAAAAGGCCGTCACTCTCTGTCACAAGGCGTGAAAAAAGGCGCCCCCGCCGCAGGCGGGAAGTACGTCAGGGGACAGGCGTTTTTATGAAGATCACCAAGCTCACCACCTTTGTGGTGCCGCCGCGCTGGCTGTTCCTCAAGATCGAAACCGATGAGGGCGTCACCGGCTGGGGCGAGCCGGTGGTGGAAGGGCGCGCCGAAACCGTGGCGACTTGCGTCGCCGAGTTGGCTGACACTCTAATCGGCAAGGACCCCTCCGCGATCGAGGATCACTGGACGGTGCTCTATCGCGGCGGCTTCTATCGCGGCGGCGCCATTCACATGAGCGCACTGGCCGGCATCGACCAGGCGCTGTGGGACATCAAGGGCAAGGTGTTGAACCAGCCGGTGCATGCGCTCCTGGGCGGGCCGTTGCGCCACAAGATGCGCGTCTATAGCTGGATCGGCGGCGACCGGCCGGCGGACATCGTCAAGGGCGCGCGCGAAGTTGCCGCCAAGGGCTTCACCGCCATCAAGATGCTGGCGACCGAAGAGCTGGCCTTCCTCGACAGCCATGCCAAGCTGGATGCGGTGATCGAACGGGTGGCGGCCTTGCGCGAGGCGATGGGCCCGGCGTTCGGCATCGCGGTGGATTTCCACGGCCGGGTGCACCGGCCCATGGCCAAGCAGTTGGCCAAGGAGCTTGATCCCTATCACCTGATGTTCATCGAGGAGCCGGTACTCAGCGAGCATGTCGAGGCGCTGAAAGACATCGCCAATCACACCGCCACGCCGATTGCGCTGGGCGAGCGGCTGTTCTCGCGCTGGGATTTCAAGAAAATCCTCAGCGACGGTTTGGTGGACATCATCCAGCCCGATCCCAGCCATGCCGGCGGCATCACCGAAACCCGCAAGATCGCGGCCATGGCGGAGGCTTACGATGTCGGCCTGGCGCTGCATTGCCCGCTGGGCCCCATCGCGCTGGCCGCCTGCCTGCAGCTGGACGCGGTTTGCTACAATGCCGTGATCCAGGAACAAAGCCTGGGCATCCATTACGGCAAGTCCAACGATCTGCTGGAGTATATCAGCGATCCATCGGTGTTCGCCTATGCCGATGGGCATGTGGCGATTCCGTCCGGGCCGGGCCTGGGGGTCACCATCAATGAAGATGCAATGAAGCGCGGCGCGGCCGCCGGCCATCGCTGGCGTCCGCCGTCATGGCGGCATGAGGACGGATCCTTTGCGGAGTGGTGACATGACCCTGAACCCGGCATTGGCAGAAAAGCCCACCAAGCATCGCCGTGTCGTGATGCTGATGATTTTTGTCTGCGTGGCCATCACCTTCCTGGACCGCGGCAACATCTCGCTGACCGCGCCGCTGATGAGCAAGGAACTGGGTATCGATCCCAAGCATATGGGCTGGATCCTGTCGGGTTTCAGCTGGACCTATGCCCTGTTCCAGATTCCCAGTGGCTGGCTGGTGGACCGCATCCGGCCGCGTTTTTTCTATCCCGCCATCCTGATCCTGTGGTCGGTGGCGACAGCCTTCCTGGGCATCGTCGGCAGTTTCGTCGCCCTGTTCTGCCTGCGCCTTCTGATCGGCGCGCTGGAAGCGCCCTCCTATCCCATCAATAACCAGGTGGTGACCTCGTGGTTTCCCGATCGGGAAAGGGCCGGCGCGATCGGCTTCTACACCTCTGCGCAATTCCTTGG
>JACCXK010000222.1 GCA_013697055.1 Alphaproteobacteria bacterium | reverse complement strand
CCGTCATGTCGCCCAAAATCAATCCCGCCAAGCTCAACCCGCTGCAACTGCGCACCCTGACATTGCTGCAGGCCATCGCCCAGATTCCGGATGCGTCCAGCCTCACGCCCGAAGGCGACACCGCCATCACGGCGTTTCCCCACGCCCATGGCGATCATTTCCACCTGGGCGACGCCACGGTGCGCGGCAGCGACGCCACCGGCCTGGAGAATGAGAATGTGTGGAATGCACTCGCCCGCAAGGGACTGATCAAATGCGAATGGCCCAATCAAATTGCGCTGACGCCTGAAGGCGTCGTTTATGACACCGGCATCGCCGACCAGATCCTGCACAAGGGCGGCGGTCACTGAATGAACGCCAAGAAGAAACGCCGCCTGGCTTTCGCCGCCGCTCTGGTTGCGGTGGGTGCGATGCTGGCCGTGCTGATCCGTTATGGGCTGGGACAGAACATCATGTACTTCCACAGCCCTGCCGATGTGGCGGCGGGCGCGGTCGGTGAAGGCGTCGCCTTCCGCCTGGGCGGGCTGGTGGAAAAAGGCAGCGTGAGCCATGGCGCCGGCGCCGAAGTGCATTTCAAGGTCACCGACGGCAAGGGCAGCGTGCCCGCCGATTTCGTCGGCGTGCTGCCGGCCCTGTTCCGCGAAGGCCAGGGCGTGGTCGCCACCGGCGCGATGGACGCGCATGGCACCTTCGTCGCCAGCGAGGTGCTGGCCAAGCATGACGAGAAATACATGCCGCCCGAAGTGGTGGCCGCGCTGAAGAAAAGCGGCCGCTGGAAAGAAGGGGATCAGTAATGACCGGCGAACTGGGTCAACTGGCACTGTGTTTTGCCCTGGCGCTGTCCTTGGTGATGGCGGCGGCGGGCCTGATGGGCACGCGGGTTGAGGCGCAGGCCGTGCGGCGCGTCGCCACCAGTTCGGCGCTGGGCTTTCTGGTGTTCACGGTGCTGGCTTTCGCCGCACTGACCTACGCCTTTGTCGCTTCGGATTTTTCCGTGGCGCTGGTGGCCGGCCACAGCCACACGCTCAAGCCGCTGGTCTATAAAATCAGCGGCGTGTGGGGCAATCACGAAGGCTCCATGCTGCTCTGGGTGCTGGTGCTGGCGCTCTATGCCGGGATGGTGGCGCTGCTGGGCCGTGGCGGCGAACGGCTGACCAGCGGCGCGCTGGGCATTCAAGGGTTGCTGGCGGCAGCGTTCATTCTCTTCATTCTCTTCACTTCCAATCCCTTCCTGCGCCTCGATCCCGCGCCGTTCGAAGGCGCCGGCCTGACGCCGCTGCTGCAGGATCCAGGCTTGGCGATGCATCCGCCCATGCTCTATGCCGGCTATGTCGGCCTGTCGGCGGCTTTCTCCTATGCCGCCGCGGCGCTCTTGGTGGGTGAAGCCGGATGGGCCCGCGCCGCGCGGCCGTTCATGCTGATCGCCTGGATCGCGCTGACCTGCGGCATCGCGCTGGGCAGCTGGTGGGCCTATTACGAATTGGGCTGGGGCGGTTTCTGGGGCTGGGATCCGGTGGAAAACGCCTCGCTGATGCCCTGGCTGATCGCCACGGCCTTGCTGCATTCGGCGCTGGCCACCGAGAAAAGCGGCGCCTTCCGCACCTGGACTCTGCTGCTGGCGATTGCCGGTTTCTCGATGTCGCTGATCGGCACTTTCCTTGTGCGCTCCGGCGTGTTGTCGTCGGTGCATGCCTTTGCCAGCGATCCCACCCGCGGCTTCTTCATTATGGTGCTGATCGCGCTGGCCATCGGCGGGGCGCTGGCGCTGTTCGCCTGGCGCGCGCCGAGCCTGCAAGGCGGCGCGGCGTTCGAACCGGCCAGCCGCGAGACCGCGCTCTTGCTCAACAATGTCTTCCTGGTGGCCGCCTGCGCCTGTGTTTTCGCCGGCACGCTCTATCCCCTGATCCTGGATGCCCTGAACCAGACAAAGATCACGGTGGGCCCGCCCTATTACGTCATTACGTTCGCTCCCATTTTCTTTGCGCTGCTGATCCTGGTGCCGTTCGGACCGCAACTGGGCTGGAAGCGTGGCGACCTGAAAGCCGCCTGGCGCTCGCTGTATCCCGCGCTGGGCCTCGCCGGCATTGCCGTTGTCGCGGTGCTGGCCATCGTCTCGCCGCGCACCATCGCCGCCACAGGCGCGTTTGCCGTGGCCGGCTGGCTGATCGGCGCCTCGATCATCGACATGCGCAAGCGCAAGGGCGCGCGCGCTTCTGCTTTTGCCGCTGCACTGGCCCATGCCGGCCTCGGCGTCACCTTGCTGGGTGTGGCGGGCACAACCGCCTGGCGCAGCGAAGCCATCGCGGTGGTGGCGGCGGGACAGACCATGGCGGTCGGGCCTTACACCTTGCGCTTTGACGGCGTAACCCGGGAGAAGGGCCCCAACTATATCGCCGACCGCGCCCATATCACCTTGATGGACGGCGGCCGGCCCGGCGCGACGCTTCAGCCCGAGCATCGCTTCTATCAGGCGGAAGGCCAGGACATGACGGACACGGCCATCCGCACCACGGGTTTGCGCGACCTCTATCTGGCGCTGGGCGATGAGCGTGACGATGGCCGCTTTGTCTTGCGCGCTTATGTCTCGCCGCTGACGCCGCTGATCTGGATCGGCGGCCTGTTGATGGGGTTGGGCGGCATGCTGAGCCTGTGGGGGCGGCTGCGTGCGCCGGTGCGCGAGCCGGCCGCCATGGCCCAAGCCGCAGAATGAAGCCCCGTGGAATGAAAGCCGTCATCGCGTTTTTGCTGATGATGCTTCCGGCGCTTGCCGCGCCACCTTCCAATGCGCCCTCTACGGAAGCTGCGGCCGTGGCCGGTACCTTCTCCGATCCCGCGATGGAATCGCGCGCCCGCAATACGCAGCGCCAATTCCGCTGCCTGGTTTGCGCGGGCGAGAATGTCGATGAATCCGGCTCGCCTTTTTCCGCCGATGTGCGGCGCCTGATCCGCGAGCAGATCAAGGCCGGACAGAGCGACCGGCAGATCGAGGATTTCCTGGTGGCGCGCTATGGCGACGTCATCCTGATGCGGCCGCCGGTGCAGCCCGATACCTGGCTGCTGTGGCTGGCGCCGTTCCTGGTGCTGGCGATGGGGGGCGGGGTCGCTTGGGTCGTCGTGAAAAAGGCTTCCAACAGAAGCGTTTAAAAGATTACGTGATTGTAATCGTCAGGACGTAATCTGTCCATGTTAGAATAGTATCTCAGCCACGGCCCGGTCCGGAAAGACTGGCCTCAAGGAGCCCCTATGCAGAACGCCCCCTTCCAAAACAAAAGCCCGAATACCGGCATCTTTTCGCGCCTTCCCAAGCCTTCGCTGCGCCAGCGCCGCATGATCGCGATGACCTCCGCCGCCGCCATCGTGGTGGTGGGCCTGGGCGCCTTCGCGCTGCTGCCGCCGGTGCGCGCCATCCAGGTCGCCGGCACCCCCACCATGGTCGCCGCCAATGAGAGCGATGCCCGCGCCCCGCGCATGCTGGAAAACAGCGCCCCCTTCAGCTTCGCCGACCTGGTGGAGCGCGTCAGCCCCGCAGTGGTGACCATCAAGTCCGAGACCACCACGACCGAAAGCGACAACGACCAGGAGAATATCCCCGCCCCGTTCCGCGACCTGTTCAACCAGTTCGGCCAGGGCCAGAAGCAGCCGCAGCAGCCGCACAAGGCGCTGAGCGCCGGTTCGGGCTTCATCATCGACAAGGCCGGCTATGTCGTCACCAACAACCATGTGGTGGACGCCAGCAAGAAGATCACCGTCACGCTGCCGGACAAGCGCGAATTCATCGCCAAGCTGGTGGGCACCGATCCGATAACGGACGTTGCCCTTCTGAAGATCACCAGCGACCGGCCGCTGCCGACCGTGGAATTCGGTGACGACAAGCGGTTGCGCGTGGGCGACTGGGTGGTGGCGGTGGGCAATCCCTTCGGCCTCTCCAACTCGGTGACCGCGGGCATCGTCTCCTCGCTGGGCCGCAACAACATCGATTCCAACCAGCAGTACACAAACTTCATCCAGATCGACGCCCCCATCAACCGGGGCAATTCAGGTGGTCCGACCTTTGACTTGCACGGCCAGGTGATCGGCATGAATTCGATGATCTTCTCGCCTTCGGGCGGCAGCGTCGGCATCGGTTTCGCCATTCCCGCCAGCCTGATCCATGACGTGATTGACCAGCTCAAGACCAAGGGCAAAGTCACCCGTGGCTATCTGGGCGTGAACATCCAGACCGTGACGCCGGATATCGCCACCTCGCTGGGCATCAAGGACAGCAAGGGCGCGATGGTCGCCGAAGTCGTGCCGAACGGGCCCGCCGCCAAGGCCGGCTTCGAGCAAGGCGACATCGTCACCGCGATCAACGGCCAGGCGGTGGAAGACGCCAACGATTTGACCCGCAAAGTGGCCAGCGTACCGACCGGCCAGGCCGCCACCTTCTCGGTGGTGCGCCAGGGCAAGCCGCTGCAGATGAAGGTCACCATCGCCACCCGTCCGGATGCGCAGCATTTGGCGTCCAACGCGCCGGCCAAGGACGGCATGCTGGCGCCGTCCAGCGCCAACGCGGCGGGCCTGGGCCTGTCGTCGCTGACGCCGGAATCCAAGAAGACCTTCAACATCGCCGAGACCGTGATGAACGGCGCGGTGATCACCAAGGTCGATCCCGACAGCGATGCGGCCGACAAGGGCCTGCAGCCCGGCGACGTGGTGATCCGCGTCGGCAACCGCATCGTGCGCACACCGACCGATTTCCAGACCGGCGTGGCCGAAGCCAAGAAGGGCGGCCGTTCCAGCGTGCTGCTGCTGGTGGCGCATAGCCAGGGCGGCACCGGCTTCGTCGCCATCGATATCGACAAGACGTGATTTTCCGGGCGCGGGCTTTAAACCCCGCGCCCATTTTTCATTTCACGCATGATCGGGAGAGTGAATGCGCATTCTGGTGATTGAAGACGATCTGGAAGCCCAGCGTTACCTGGTGCAAGGGCTGAAGGAATCCGGCCATGTGGTGGACGAGGCGGCGGACGGCGAAACCGGCCTGAGCCTGGCGCTGTCGCGGCCCTATGACGTGGCCATCGTGGACCGCATGCTGCCCAGGCTGGACGGCCTCAAGGTGGTGGCCGAGATGCGCGAGCACAGCAATTCTACCCCCGTGCTGTTCCTGTCCGCCTTGTCGGAAGTGGACGACCGGGTGAAGGGGCTGAAGGCCGGCGGCGACGACTATCTCACCAAGCCCTACGCCTTTGTCGAACTGCTGGCGCGGGTGGACGCCCTGATGCGCCGCCGCTCGCCGGTCGGGGTCAGGACCCGGCTGGATGTGGGCGACCTCGAGCTGGATCTTTTGTCGCGCGCCGCCAAGCGCAGCGGCACCGACATCGATCTGCAGCCGCGCGAATTCCGCCTGCTGGAATATCTCATGCGCCATGCCGGACAGGTGGTGACCCGCACCATGCTGCTGGAAAGCGTGTGGGAATATCATTTCGATCCCCAGACCAATGTGATCGATGTGCATATCAGCCGACTCAGGGCCAAGATCGACAAGGGATTCGAAGCCCCGCTGCTGCATACCGTGCGCGGCGCCGGCTACATGATCCGTGCGCACTAAGCCCAGCCTTTACCAGACCCAGGCTTTCCGTATCGTTCTTGTCTATGTGCTGTTGTTCGCCGTTTCGGTGTCGGCGCTGCTGTTCTTCACCTATTGGAACACCCGCCGCACCCTGGACGACCAGACCGACCAGATCATCGAGGCCGAGATCACGGGCCTGCGCGAGGAGTACCAGCATTTCGGCCTGCCGGGCCTGGTGGAAACGGTGCGCGCCCGCACCCTGCACCAGGGACAGGCGGTCTACATGCTGTCGGACAACCGGCATCATGTGCTGGCGGGCAACCTGGCCTTCTGGCCGCAAGTGTCCGAGATGGGCGATGTCATCGAGTTCGATTATGAGCGCCCGGTCGACAGCAAGCTGGAAGCGCGCCGCGCCCGCGGCCGCATCTTGCTGGTGCCGGGCGATTTCATGTTGCTGGTCGCCCAGGATGTGCATGACCGTTATCTGACCGAGCGCATGTTCACCACCACCTTGCCCTGGACGGTGCTGCTGATCCTGGTGCTGGGCACGGCGGGCGGGGCGCTGATCGGGCGCAACATGCTGCGGCGGCTGGACGCGATCAACCGCACCTCGGGTGAGATCATTGCCGGCGATTTGACGCGGCGGGTGCCGCTGACCGGTTCGGGGGATGAGTTCGACGCCCTGTCGGAAAATCTCAACCGCATGCTGGACCGCATCGAACGGCTGATGAAGGGCATGCGCGAGGTGACCGACAGCGTGGCGCATGACTTGCGCACGCCGCTGAACCGCTTGCGCAACCGGTTGGAGGAATCGGTGGCGCGGCTGAACGCCAATGGATCCCAGGCCGGCGAGATCGAGCGCGCCATCACCGAGACCGACCAGCTGATCGCCACTTTCAATGCTCTGCTGCTGATCGCCGAGACAGATGCCGGCACCACCCGGGCCGCCATGTCGCCGCTGGATCTGGGCGAAGTCGCCGCCGACGTGGCCGAACTGTACGAGCCGTTCGCGGAGGAAAAGAAAGTGTCACTGGCCGTGGCTTCGGGTCCGCCCGCGGGGGTCGAAGGCAATCGCAGCCTGATCGCCCAGGCGCTGGCAAACCTGGTGGACAATGCCATCAAATACACTCCTGCCGGCGGCAAGGTGCGTATCTGCACCGCCATCACCGGCGAGGGCGTGGACTTGTCGGTGTCCGATACCGGCCCGGGCATTGCCTTGGCAGACCGGCTGCGGGTGGTCGAGCGTTTTGTGCGGCTTGAAGCCAGCCGCAGCTCGCCCGGCACCGGGCTGGGCCTGTCCTTGGTGGCGGCGGTGGCGCATTATCACAAGGCCGAGCTGGTGCTGGAGGACAATGTTTCCAGTGGTGCACCCAGCGGACTGACGGCGGTGTTGCGCTTCCCCAAGACGGCGATGCGCGTCCTGCCGGGTGTGACGCTCAAAAGTGCCGCCGAGTAGTCTATAAGATGGGATGCTTCGCGTCCCACCCCAGGCTTTCGATCCCGACCGAGTCGCCCGCGTGAAAGAAGCGCTGGCGGAACAGGGCTTCACCAGCGCCGAACCGCTGCTGGATGCGGTGTTCGGCAACAGTCCTTTCCTGGGCCGCCTGGCGCAACGCGAGGTGGGCGCGCTGGGGGAATATTTCGCGGCCGGACCGCAGATCGTGCTGAACGCCGCCATCCTGCTGGCGCAGGCTGTGGCCCGTGCCGACAGTGAAGCGGTGGCGATGAAAGAGCTGCGCACCGCCAAGCGCCGCGCCGCCCTGGCCATCGCCATGGCCGACATTGCGGGCGATTGGGACGTGAACAAGGTGACGGCGGAATTGACCCGCTTCGCCGACGCCTGTGTCGGCGGCGCCTTGCGCTTTCTGCTGCGCAGCCAGGCCGCGCGCTCGGGGATGGCCGAGGTCGCCGAAGAGGCATGCGGCCTCACCGTGCTGGCGATGGGCAAGTATGGCGCCTTTGAGCTGAATTATTCCAGCGACATCGACCTGGTGGCGTTCTATGACGCGGAAAAATTTCCCTTCGCCAAGCGCGGCGATCCGCGCGGCGCGGCGGTGGATATCGTGCGCGGGCTGGTGAAGCTTTTGTCGGAAGCCACCGGCGACGGCTATGTCTTCCGGGTGGATCTGCGCCTGCGTCCCGACGCCGGCGCCACCCAAGTGGCGATCTCCACCGATGCGGCGCTGGATTACTATGAGGCGATGGGCCAGAACTGGGAGCGCGCCGCCATGATCAAGGCGCGCCCCTGCGCCGGCGATCCCGAGACCGGCGCGCAATTCCTCAGCGGTTTGCGGCCCTTCATCTGGCGGCGATACCTGGATTTCGCCGCCATTGAGGACATCCAGTCCATCAAGCGCCAGATCCACGCCCATGTCGGCCATGGCCAGATCGCGGTGGCGGGGCACAATATCAAGCTGGGGCGCGGCGGCATTCGCGAGATCGAATTCTTCGCCCAGACCCAGCAGTTGATCCTGGGCGGACGTCATCCCGGCCTGCGCGTACCGTCGACCCAAGGCGCGCTGGAAGCGCTGGTGGGCGAGGGGCGGGTCGAAGCGCCGGTGGCCGTGGAACTCAAGCGCGATTATCGCTATCTGCGGATGCTGGAGCACCGGCTGCAGATGGTGGAGGACCAGCAGACCCATTCTGTGCCGGGCAGTGCGGAAGGTGTCGCGCATATCGCCTGTTTCATGGGGCATGACAGCGCCGCCGATTTCGCCGCCGAACTGACGCGGGTGCTGGAAAATGTGCAGGGCCATTACGCAAGGCTGTTCGAAAGCGGGCCGGATCTGGTTTCGGCGGAAGGCAATCTGGTTTTCACCGGGGTGGAGGAAGACCCGGAAACCTTGAAGACTTTGACGGCGATGGGCTTTGGCTATCCGGCGCATGTGTCCGCGGCGATCCGCGGCTGGCATCATGGCCGTATTCGCGCCATGGCCAGCCAGCGCGCGCGCGAGCTCCTGACCAAGCTGATCCCGGTCATCCTCAAGGCATTGGCAGGCGCAGCCGATCCCGACGTCGCCTTCACCCAGTTCGACCGCTTCCTCTCCAGCCTGCCGTCGGGGGTGCAGCTTTTCTCGCTGTTTTTGGCGCGGCCGCAATTCCTGGACCTGTTGGCCCGTATCGTCGGCGCCACGCCGCGGTTGGCCAATTACCTGGCGCGCAATCCCGTCATCATGGATGCGCTGCTGGATGCGGACTATCTGAGCCGCTTGCCGACGCGCGCCGAACTGGATGCCGCTTTCGCGCGGACCGTGACCGGCAGCTATGAGGAAGAGCTGGATGCGGCGCGGCGCTTCACCCGCGAGGCGATCTTTCGCGTCGGCGTACAGATCGTGGAAGGCGTCGCCAAGGCCGACGAGGCGGGACCGGCGCTGGCCGACATTGCCGAATGCGTCATTGCCGGCCTGTTGCCGCGGGTGGAAGAGGAATTGGCGGCGATCGCCGGACATATTCCTGGAGCGGGCTTTACCGTGGTCGCTATGGGCAAGCTGGGCGGGCGGGAAATGACCGCCAGTTCCGACCTGGATCTGGTGTTCGTCTATGATGTGCCCGAGGGCGTGGAGGCTTCGGATGGCGCCAAGCCTCTGTCGCCCACGCTCTATTTCGCGCGGTTGGCGCAGCGTCTGATCGCGGCCCTGACCACCGCCACCGCGGCAGGCACCCTGTACGAAGTGGACATGCGGCTGCGGCCCACCGGCAACAAGGGTCCGGTCGCCGTGTCTCTCAAGAGCTTTGCCGAATATCACGCCAGCGAAAGCTGGACCTGGGAGCATATGGCGCTGA
>JACCXK010000190.1 GCA_013697055.1 Alphaproteobacteria bacterium | reverse complement strand
CCGCACCTGTGGCCGCCGAACCGGCATCCGCGGCCGCAGCGCCCGCCGCATCCGGCCCGGTGGCCGGCGCGGTGCCCTCGCCCATGGTCGGCACCGTGTACCTGTCGCCCGAGCCCGGCAAGCCGGCGTTCACCAGCGTCGGCAAGACGGTGAAGGAAGGCGACACCATCTTCATCGTCGAAGCGATGAAGACCATGAACGCCATCACCGCGCCCAAAAGCGGCACCGTCAAGGAAATCTGTGTCGTGGACGGATCGCCGGTCGAGTTCGGCCAGACCCTCGCCGTCATTGCCTGATGTTTGAAAAGATTCTCATAGCCAATCGCGGCGAGATCGCCCTTCGCGTCATCCGCGCCTGCAAGGAGATGGGCATCTCCACCGTGGCGATTCATTCCACGGCGGACAGCGATGCCATGCACGTCAAGCTGGCCGATGAGAGCGTCTGTGTCGGCCCGCCCGCCGCCGCCCAGTCCTATCTGAACATTCCCTCCATCATCGCCGCCTGCGAGATCACCGGCGCCGAGGCCATCCATCCCGGCTATGGTTTTCTGTCCGAGAACGCCAAGTTCGCCGACATCGTCAAGGAACATGGCCTGACCTTCATCGGACCCACGCCCGAGCATATCCGCATGATGGGCGACAAGATCACCGCCAAGCAGACGGTGAAAGCGCTGGGCATTCCCACCGTGCCGGGCTCGGACGGCGAAGTCAGCGACGCCGATGCGGCGCGCATGGCCGAGGACATCGGGTATCCCGTGCTGATCAAGGCCACCGCCGGCGGTGGCGGCCGCGGCATGAAAGTGGCGAAGAATGCGGGCGAGCTGTCCTTCGCCCTGTCCCAGGCCCGCACCGAGGCCAAGGCCGCCTTCGGCAACGACACCGTCTATATGGAGAAGTATCTCCAGAAGCCGCGTCATATCGAAATCCAGATCCTGGCCGACAGCCATAGCCATGTCGTGCATCTGGGCGAGCGCGACTGCTCCTTGCAGCGCCGCCACCAGAAGGTTTGGGAAGAAGCCGGCAGCCCGGCGCTGAACGCCAAGGAGCGCGACGATATCGGCGGCATCTGCACCAAGGCGCTCACCAAGCTGGGTTACTTGGGCGCCGGCACCATCGAGTTCCTCTATGAAGACGGCCGCTTTTATTTCATCGAGATGAACACCCGTTTGCAGGTCGAACATCCCGTCAGCGAAGCCATTACCGGCATCGACATCGTGCGCGAGCAGATCCGCATCGCCACCGGCGCGCCGCTGGCCTTCACCCAGAAGGACATCCAGTTCGAAGGCCATGCCATCGAATGCCGCATCAATGCGGAGAGCCCCTTCACCTTCCGGCCCTCGCCCGGCACCATCACCCAGTTCCACACCCCGGGCGGCCTGGGCGTGCGCTTCGATTCCGCCATCTATTCCGGCTACCGCATCCCGCCCTTCTACGACAGCCTGGCGGGCAAGCTGGTGGTGCATGCCAAGAACCGCAATGAGTGCCTGTTGCGCCTGCGCCGCGCCCTAGACGAGCTGGTAGTGGACGGCATCGAGACCACCATCCCCCTGTTCCAGAAGCTGGTGCGCGAGCCCGACATCATCAATGGCGACTATTCCATCCATTGGTTGGAAAAGTATCTGGCTAGCCTGGGACACTGAGTTTGCGTTTCGCCGCCTCGCGGCCAAACTACGCTGCCGCTATGGCCGCGGGCGGCGGGCGGCGGGCTGGAGAAGCACCTGGCCTCGCTCGGCCACTAGGCCGCCTGCCCTTTCCCGGCTAGGTTCCTCCCACAAACAATTCCTGGGAGGGAATGATATGGGATTTCTGAGCAGATATTCGCCGCATATTTTGGGCATCACACGCATCATCGTGGGACTGCTCTTCCTGGAGCATGGCTTGATGAAGTTGGTAGGCTTTCCCGCACCGATGGGCTCAGGCGCCCTGCCGCCGCTGATGCTGGTTGGCGGCGTTATCGAGGTGGTCGGCGGCGGACTGGTCGCTATCGGCTTGTTCAGCCGTTTCGCCGCCTTTATCTGCTCGGGCATGATGGCGGTCGCCTATTTCATGGCGCACTTTCCCCGCGGGATCTACCCGGCTCTCAATGGGGGCGATGCAGCCATCCTGTTCTGCTTCATCTTCCTGTATCTCGCCGCGGCCGGTCCCGGCGCGTTCTCGGTCAACAACAAATAGTCAAATTCCGAACCTGAAATAGCGCGCGACGTTTTCGCCGTCTCGCGCTATTATTTTGATATGCACGGTACGCCGAAGCTCACGCCGGAAATCCTGTTGCGCGCCTATGCCGAAGGGCTGTTCCCCATGGCGGAGCGGCGGGGCGATCCCACGCTCTATTGGGTGTCGCCGGAGAAGCGCGGCATCATTCCGCTGAACAGTTTCCATGTGCCGCATCGCCTCGCCCGCACGGTGCGCAGCGGGGTCTTCACCGTCACCGCCGACACCGCCTTCCGCGACGTGATGGAAGCCTGCGCCGCCCCTGCCCCGGGCCGCGAAGAAACCTGGATCAATGACGAGATCCTGCGGCTCTACTGCGCCCTGCACGCCAGCGGCCATGCCCATTCCATCGAATGCTGGCAGGACGGCGCGTTGGTGGGCGGGCTTTACGGCGTGCGGCTGGGCGCGGCGTTTTTCGGCGAGAGCATGTTTTCCAGGGCCCGCGATGCCAGCAAGGTGGCGCTGGTATATCTGGTGGATGGCCTCAGGCGCGGCGGCTTTGTGCTGCTGGACAGCCAGTTCATCACCGCGCATCTGGCGCGCTTCGGCGCCATCGAAATTCCGCGCGAGCGATATCTGCTGAAACTGGCCGATGCGCTGCGCCGCGAGGCCATTTGGGTGAGGCCGGATTAGCGAAAGGTCCAGTGGGGACCTTTCGCCCGGCCGAACGCCGCAGGGGCACGCGACCAAGCGCGACCCGAGGCCGGGACAGGGCTGGGCGATACTGTGCGTGAGGCTACTGACCAGCACCCTCAGGTAACGCCTGGATTCCCTCTTTATCAGAGGAGTCGGGCGCCTTCACCTTGACCGGCGCGGTGGACGTGTTCGCAGCCAGCGCCGGCGCGGGCGCATTGTTGCAGGAGATCACCCACACGTCATAGAGCGGATGCTCGACCGCGTTCAGGCCGGGGCTGGAGCCGTACATCCAGCCGGAGAACACCCGCCGTGCCTCCTGGTCGGGACGATGATCCTCGATCTGCACAAAGGCGGTGGTTTCCGGCGTTTCGCTGGCGGGGGTGGAATAGCAGAAACGCGCCGTGATGGTCAGGGTGGCGAACCGCACCGGCTTGCCGATCGGCGCGGTGATGGCGGTGGGACGGCCAGTGATCTTGTCCAGCCCGCGCAGCATCAGCTGGGTGCCGCCTTGGGGCGGCGTGGGCGGCGCGGCGGGGGCATCGGCCGCCGGTGTGGCAGGGTCAACGGGCGCCGGAGTTGGCGCGATGGCTATCTTGGCGGATGGACCGGACGGCACCGGCCCGGTGGCGGAGGGCGGCGGATTGGGAATGGTCTGCGCGGCGGCAACCACGCCGAGCGGCAACAGCGCGAGAAGACCCCACTTCGGCGATAACGTCTTCACGGACCGGCGCCCGGATCAGGCGCCTTCGGTTTCGGCGCCGGTGCCTGGTTGGAGGTGTTGGCGCCGGTGGCAAAACGGCCCACCAGGTTCATCACGTCAATCGAGCCTTGCGCGCTTTCAAAGAAGGCGCCCGCGGTCATCATCTTGTCGTCGCCGCCCGGCGTGATCGACAGATACTGGCCGCCCAGGAATCCAGCCTGGGTCACCAGCACCGAGCTGTCCGTCGGCAGCTTGATGTCGTCGCGGATGTTCATATGCACCGTGACCAGGTAATTCTTGGGGTCCAGGGTCAGCGCCGACACCGTGCCGATCTTGATGCCCGACAGCCGCACATCGGTGCCCACCGACAGCCCGTCCACCTTGGCCAGCTTGGCGTTGATCTCATAGCCTGACAGGCTGCCGCTGCCGGTGCGCAGATAACCAAAGGCGAGGAACGCGATCGCCACCGCGACGACGCCGGCGCCGACCAGGGTCTCGGCGATATTGTTCTGCTGCATGCCGCGCGCGCTCATAACTCAGTCCGGCTTCCAGGCCTGGTAATCGCCGGTGGCGGGCGGACGCGCCCCGCCCTTGGACAGGCTGCCGCCGGGCCTGTAGGCGCCGTCGGTGCCGGTGAGATTGGGCTGGTGCGGTTGCTCGAAGCCGCGCGCCTTGAGCGGCGCACGGGTCGGCGGCTCGGCATAGGTGTGGTGCAGCCAGCCATGCCAGTCGGGCGGCACACGGCTGGCCTCGACGGTGCCGTTATAGATGACCCAGCGGCGCGAGCCGTCCTTGTTCTGGAAATAACGGTTGCCGAAATCGTCCGTTCCCACGACATTCCCGGATAGCTTGGTGTGAAGCCATGTCCCAAGCGTCTGCGACTTCCACCACGAGAAAAGCATGTCAACCGCGCTTTCGGATTCGGGCGGACTATAGGGCGCGAGGGCCATCTTCGCCAATGCTGCACTGCGCCAGACTCGGTGTTTTTCACTTATCCCCAAACCGCCCCAAGGCCCGCGTGACGCTGTGATGAAATTGCGCAAAAAATATTTCGGCGTCTTAATCGCAAGGCCGCTTGACTCGCGGCTTTTTGGGCAGTTCCCGGCCTACTACAGTTGGTGGTTAAGACCTTCGTAACCACTATTCGCTTGCGGGCACCTTTCTCTAGCGCCCATACTTAGGGCCAGTCACCTCTTGTGACCACCATATCTGGCGACGAAGACCGGCTGCAGGGAGTTCCCTTTTCTCAAAAAAGGGTCTTGGCGGGCGGAAAACTGTCCCAGAATTGGCGGCCGCCGGCGGGGCTGGGGCCGTCCAAACATCCTTATTCCGGGGTACTCGCCATGCGCATTCACCGTCATTTCACGGTCGAGAGTCATTCGCCTTACGAAGGCATCGCGTTCAAGAGCGCGGCCAGCGAGATCCGCAACCCGGACGGCTCGATCGTCTTCAGCCAGACCGACATCGAAGTGCCGGAAGCCTGGAGCCAGGTGGCCGCCGACGTGCTGGCCCAGAAGTATTTCCGCAAAGCGGGTGTCCCAAGGACCCTGAAGCCCATCGCCGAGGAAGGAGTGCCGGAATTCCTGTGTAAGCGCGCCGGCGCCAAGGAGGCCAAGGATACGACAGGCGAGAAATCCGCCAAGCAGGTGTTCGACCGCCTGGCCGGCACCTGGGCCTATTGGGGCTGGAAGGGCGGCTATTTCGACGGCGAAGCCGATGCGCAGGCGTTCTATGACGAACTCTGTCACATGCTGGCGTCGCAGAAATGCGCCCCCAACTCGCCGCAATGGTTCAACACCGGCCTGCATTGGGCCTATGGCATCGATGGCCCCGGCCAGGGCCACTATTATGTCGATCACAAGAGCGGGCGGCTTACCAAGTCGACCAGCGCCTATGAACATCCCCAGCCCCATGCCTGCTTCATCCAGAGCGTCAAGGACGACCTGGTGAACGAAGGCGGCATCATGGATTTGTGGACCCGCGAGGCGCGGCTGTTCAAATACGGCTCGGGCACCGGCACCAATTTCTCGCCCCTGCGCGGCGAAGATGAGCGCCTGTCGGGCGGCGGCAAGTCGTCGGGCCTGATGAGCTTCCTGAAGATTGGCGACCGCGCCGCGGGCGCCATCAAGTCGGGCGGCACCACCCGCCGCGCCGCCAAGATGGTGATCGTCGACATCGACCATCCTGATATCGAGGACTTCATCGACTGGAAGGTGATCGAGGAACAGAAGGTCGCCGCCCTGGTGGCCGGCTCCAAGCTGGCCGAGCGGCACCTCAAGGCCGTGCTCAAGGCCTGCGTCAATTGCGAAGGCTCGGGCGGCGACTGCTACGACCCGCAGAAGAACCCCGCGCTCCGCCGGGAGATCAAGGCCGCGCGCAAGAGTATGATCCCCGACAGCCTGGTGGAGCGCGTCATCAGCTATGCGCGCCAGGGCTTCAAGGAGATCGACTTTCGCACCTATGACACCGACTGGGACAGTGAAGCCTATACCTCCGTCGCCGGCCAGAATTCCAACAACACGGTGCGTGTCACCGATGCCTTCCTGAAAGCCGTGCTGGAAGACGGCGACTGGCATTTGACCAATCGCGGCACCGGCAAGATCGCCAAGACCGTCAAGGCGCGCGAATTGTGGGACAAGGTTTCCTACGCCGCCTGGGCTTGTGCCGATCCCGGCATCCAGTTCCACACCAGCATCAATGACTGGCACACCTGCCCGGCGGGCGGCGACATCCGCGCCTCCAACCCGTGCAGCGAATACATGTTCCTGGACGACACCGCCTGCAATTTGGCGTCGCTGAACCTGATGGCCTTCCGCAAAGGCGACGGCATCAAGACCTTCGACGTCGAAGGCTTTGAGCATGGCGTGCGGCTCTGGACGATCGTGCTGGAAATCTCGGTGCTGATGGCGCAGTTCCCCTCCAAGGAAATCGCGCAGCTGTCCTACGACTACCGCACCCTGGGATTGGGTTATGCCAATATCGGCGGCCTGTTGATGAGCGCCGGCGTTCCCTATGACAGCCGCGAAGGCCGCGCCGTCGCCGGCGCCATCGCCGCGCTGATGACGGGTGTCTCCTATGCCACCAGCGCCGAAATGGCCGGCGAGCTCGGCTCCTTCCCCGAATACGCCGCCAACAAGGACGCCATGCTGCGGGTGGTGCGCAATCACCGCCGTGCCGCCCATGGCGAAAGCGCCGGCTATGAGAAGCTGGCCACCCTGCCCGTGCCGCTGGACCTCAAGGCCATCAGCGACGGCCCCTTGGCCGAGGCCGCCAAGCGCGCCTGGGATGAAGCCTTGAAGCTGGGCAAGGAACATGGCTTCCGCAATGCCCAGGCCACCGTGATCGCGCCCACCGGCACCATCGGGTTGGTGATGGACTGCGACACCACCGGCGTGGAGCCGGACTTCGCCCTGGTCAAGTTCAAGACCCTTGCGGGCGGCGGCTATTTCAAGATCATCAACCGCTGCGTCCCCGAAGCCTTGTCGAGCCTGGGCTATGGCCAGCAGGAGATCGACGCCATCGTCGCCTATGCCGTGGGCCATGGCACCCTGGAAGACTATTCCGGCCGTATCAATTACGATGCCCTGCGCGGCAAGGGTTTCGGCGCCGAACAGGTCGGCGAGATCGAGGCGGCGCTGGAAGCGGCCTTCGACATCCGCTTTGTCTTCAACAAATACACGTTCGGCACCAAGTTCTGCACCCAGGTGCTGAAGCTGGACGCCGCTGCTTTGGACGCGCCGGATTTCGACATGCTCAAGAGCCTGGGCTTCTCCAAGGCCGATATCGATGCCGCCAACATGTATGTCTGCGGCGCCATGACCCTGGAAGGCGCGCCTTACCTGAAGGAACAGCACCTGCCGGTGTTCGACTGCGCGAACCCTTGCGGCCGCATCGGCAAGCGTTCGCTGAGCGTGGAAGCCCATATCCGCATGATGGCGGCGGTGCAGCCCTTCATCTCGGGCGCCATCTCCAAGACCATCAACATGGCCAACAGCGCCGCCATCACCGAATGCGGCGAGGCTTACATGCTGTCCTGGAAACTGGGTCTGAAGGCCAATGCGCTCTACCGCGACGGCTCCAAGCTCAGCCAGCCGCTGGCCTCCCAGGTCTTCGCCTTTGCCGATGACGAAGACGACGACGCGCTGCCCGAGACGCCGCGCCCCGCCCAGCAGATCGTCACCGAACGCATCGTGGAACGCGTCATCGAGAAAATCCGCAGCCATGAGCGTGAGAAACTGCCCCATCGTCGCAAGTCCTATACCCAGAAGGCCATTGTCGGCGGCCACAAGGTCTATCTGCACACCGGCGAATATGAGGACGGGCGGCTGGGCGAAATCTTCATCGACATGCACAAGGAAGGTGCCGCCTTCCGCAGCCTGATGAACAATTTCGCCATCGCCATCTCGGTGGGCTTGCAATATGGCGTGCCGCTGGAAGAATTCGTCGAGGCCTTCACCTTCACCCGCTTCGAGCCGGCGGGGCTGGTGATCGGCAACGACTCCATCAAGAACGCCACCAGCGTGCTGGACTATATCTTCCGCGAGCTGGGCGTGTCGTACCTGGGCCGCACCGATCTGGCCCATGTCGTGCCCTCGGTCGACGAGGATCTGGGCCATGGCGGCGGTGGCGGCGGCACACAGGAAGTGGCGATCACCAAGCTGGCCTCCAGCGGCTATTTGCGCGGCCGCACCCAGATCGCCATGGTCAAGGGCGGCGCGGCCCCCAAGATGCTGGCGCATGAGGACGAGCATTTCCATGAGGAGATGTTCTCCCCCGGAAACGACACCGAACTGGACCTGTCGGAGATCCGCGCCGGGGTGGAAGCCACCCTCAACACCGTCAGTGCCCAGGTGGCAAGCCTGGAAGCGGCGATGAGCGGCAAGCCGGGCCTGCGCGACACCCGCGCGGCGCGCGCGGCGGAAGCAAGGCTGAAAGGCTTTGAAGGCGACAATTGCGGTGCGTGCGGAAACTTTACCTTGGTGCGCAATGGTACCTGCATGAAGTGCAACACTTGCGGTTCCACCTCAGGCTGTTCCTGAAGTCTGTTCCTGAAATTATTCGCTTGTCTGTAGAAAAAGGGCGCGGAGCAATCCGCGCCCTTCTTCGTTACAAACGATATGACTTACGTACAATCCAGCGCGCTCGAACAGGTGAGTTACGACTCCGATGCTCAAACCTTGGTCGCAACCTTTCGCGATTCAGGCCGCACCTATGTCTATGACGATGTGCCGATGGAGGTTTATGACGGCTTGCTGTTTGCGGATTCGCTGGGCGCCTATTTCAACACCCATATCCGCGACCGCTTTCTGTATCGAGAGATTTAGGACGCCAGAACGCTATGAAGACCGTTTGTGACGTTCCTGGAACCCGGCACGGCTTTCGACATCAATGGCTGCCTCCTCAAGTTCGGAAGCAGCAATTTCGAACTTGTGCCGGAAATGCTCGAAGCAGGTTTCCGCCGCATGCGTCCGAATCCGAGCCGCCAAGGCGCGCATCTTCAGAGCTGGTTCAGGGGCAAAAGCCATCATTTGTTAGAGAACGTTCCGTCCGTGCGTACGGTTCCGATGGTTCCCGGCGGCATTTTCAACCATTTCGTAACCATGGCGGGCCCACCTTCAGGCCGATGCGCTCGCGGGTTGCCATCCTTCTTTCAATGATGTTGCCGCTTCCCGCGATGGCGGCGGATCCGGCCGCCGTGGCCAAGATCCATGGCGGCATCGTGGACTGCGTCGGCTGCAACCTGGCCGGGGCCGATCTTTCCAACACCTGCGTCAAGGACCACGACCTGCACGGGGCCGACTTCACCGGCGCCGATGCCACCCTGATGTGCATGTCCTTCGCCAATTTCACCGGCGTCAGTTTTCGGGGTGCCGAACTGTCAGGCGCCAATCTGGCAGGGGCGAAGATGGACGGCGCCGACTTGACGGGCGCGGGGACCTCGATCACGTCCTTCCTTGGCACGGACCTGACCAAGGTGAAGGGCCTGACCCAGAAGCAGCTCGACATCGCCTGCGGCGATGCGACGACCAGGCTGCCGCCCGGCCTCAACATCCATACCTGCGAATAATCAGTTTTGCTGCGACTGCACCGCGCGGCGGAAGGCCAGCGGGTCGTCGATCAGGCTGAACGGCTCCTTGGTGCCGCCGGTGCCGATCACCAGGATGGTGCCGTAATTGAACATCCGGGCGAGGATGTCCTGGTTGACCTCGACGGATTCCACCTTGGACAGGTTGATCTCGATGGTGCGGCGGGAGATGAAGCCCACCTTGACGATCACCCGCCGGTTGGTGACGGCGAATTCGCTGGACCATTGCCGCAGCCAGGCCCCGCCCAGCGCCAGCACGCCAAGGCCCAGCAGCAGCGCCCCGACGAACGGATTGACGATGAAGCCCAGGGCGATGCCGCCGAAGATCATCAGCGCCGGCGAGACATAGACGATGGGATGCAGGCTGGTCTCATAGACCACCTCCTCGCCCACGATCAGGTTGTTGCGGACATAGCTTCCCACCTTATTCCGCCGCTTCCTTCAGCGGATTGGGCTTCCAGCGCAGCACGGGCTTCCTGGCCGCAGCGGTCTCATCCATGCGGCGGCGCGGCGCCAGGTGCGGGGCGCCGGCGAAGCGCGCCGTCTTCTTGGCCAGCGCTTCCTCCGCGAGGGTGTGCAGGACATGGATGAAGCGGTCCAGCGACTCCTTGGATTCGGACTCGGTGGGCTCGATCAGCATGGCGCCGTGCACCACCAGCGGGAAATACATGGTCATGGGGTGATAACCTTCGTCGATCATCGCCTTGGCGAAATCCAGGGTGGTGACGCCGGTGCCTTCCAGGAAGCTGTCGTCGAACAGGGCTTCGTGCATGCAGGGCCCATCGCCGAAGGGCGCACTCATCACATCCTTGAGCGAGGCCAGGATGTAGTTGGCCGACAGCACCGCGTCTTCCGACGCCTGCCGCACGCCATCGCGGCCATGAGACAGCATGTAGGTCAGCGCCCGGCTGAACATGCCCATCTGGCCATGGAAGGCGCACATGCGGCCGAACGGCTTGGCGCCATCGGGGGCAGCCGCCATGTCCTCGATCAGGCGCAGACCCGTGGCCGACGCCACCAGCAGCGGGATGGGGGCATAAGCCGCCAACCGCGCCGACAGCACCACGGGACCGGCGCCCGGACCGCCGCCGCCATGCGGGGTGGAGAAAGTCTTGTGCAGGTTGATGTGCATGGCGTCGATGCCCAGGTCCCCCGGGCGCACCTTGCCGGCGATGGCGTTGAAGTTGGCGCCGTCGCAATAGAAGTATGCGCCGGCTTCATGCACCGCCTTGGCGATGTCGATGATCTCGCCTTCGAACAACCCGCAAGTGTTGGGATTGGTCAGCATGATTGCCGCCACGTCAGGGCCCAGCTTGGCCTTGAGGGCATCGGCATCGACATGGCCGTTGGGCTTGGCCGGTACTTCATCCACCGTGAAGCCGGCGAAAGCGGCAGTGGCGGGATTAGTGCCATGGGCCGATTCCGGCACCAGCACGCGCTTGCGGTCTTCGCCGCGCGCCGCGATGGCGGCCCGGATGGCCAGCAGGCCGCACAACTCGCCATGGGCGCCCGCCTTGGGCGACATCGCCACCGCCGGCATGCCGGTCAGGGTGGTGAGCCAGTTAATCAGTTGCGAGATCAGCTCCAGTGCACCTTGCGTGATGGAGGCCGGCGCCAGGGGGTGCAGGTCGCCGAAGCCCGGCAGCCGCGCCATCTTCTCGTTCAGGCGGGGATTGTGCTTCATGGTGCAGGAACCCAGCGGATAGAGCCCGCTGTCGATGGCGTAATTCTTGCGCGACAGCCGCACATAATGGCGGATCACTTCCGGCTCGCTGAGGCCCGGCAGGCCGATGCGGCCGTTGCGGCGCATGCCGCCCAGGTGATCGTCGCCCACCTTCACGTCGGGCAGGTCGACGCCGACCGCGCCATGGTCCAGTTCAAAGATCAGCGCCTCTTCATGATCGAGGCCCCGGTCGCCGGAGACGGTGGCCAGTTCTTCCGGCGTCACGGTGCCGGGCGCGACAGGCTGACGACGGTTGGGATCGGCCTTTTCAAAAGACGTCGGGCGACCCTGATTGTTCATGCTCATCAGATTGCTCCTTTATTTTGGTCGCTCTGGCTCACGCCAACGCTCCGTTCAACGCACCCACCAGCGCGTCGAAATCGTCATCGGTATTGGTTTCGGTCGCCGCCAGGATCAGCAGGTTCTGGACCGACGCATTCCGCGGCAACAGGCGCGACACCGGCACGCCGGCGATCACGCCCTTGGCCGCCAGCGCCTCCACGATGGGCGCGGCCGGCTTGGGCAGCTTGACGGTGAACTCGTTGAAAAAGGCATTGGTGAGGACTTCCACGCCCGGCAGTGCCGCCAGCTTGGTGGCCAGCGCACTGGCCTTGGCATGATTGATCCGCGCCAGGCGAGTCAGGCCTTCCTCGCCCAGCAGCGACAGGTGGATGGTGAAGGCGAGGCAACACAGACCGGAATTGGTGCAGATGTTGCTGGTCGCCTTTTCGCGGCGGATATGCTGCTCACGGGTCGACAAGGTCAGCACATAGCCGCGACGGCCTTCGACATCCACCGTTTCGCCGCACAAGCGGCCGGGCATCTGGCGCAGGAATTTCTCGCGGGTGGCAAACAGTCCGACATAGGGTCCGCCGAAATTCAGGCCGTTGCCGATCGCCTGGCCTTCCGCCGCCACGATGTCGGCGCCTTGCGCGCCCGGTGGTTCCAGCAAACCCAACGACACGATCTCGGTCACCACCGCGATCAACAGCGCGCCCTTGGCATG